>JAKROC010000008.1 GCA_024509075.1 Endozoicomonas sp. | reverse complement strand
TTGGGGTGGCGAAGAGCCTTGACTGGTATGGAGAACCTAACAATCGATCGGCTGGCCAATAAAATTTTGGAATTTATTCACTTCAACCCTTAAACGCAACATAGCCGTATAGCCGCTTTTAACCTGATGAGCAGCCCTGGCAGTGGCAAGACGACACTGTTGGAACATCTGCACCAGCACACGCCCCTGCGCTACGCCGTTATTGAAGGTGATCTGGAAACCGCCCGGGATGCCGAGCGCCTGCAAGCCCACGGGATTGCCGCCTGGCAAATCCAGACCGGGTCTGCCTGCCATCTTGATGCCTCAATGGTGCATACCGCTTTGCACCATTTATCCCTTGAAGGGCTGGACCTCTGTTTTGTCGAAAACGTGGGCAACCTGGTGTGCCCGGCCAGTTACGACGTAGGCACCCATAAAAATATCGTCCTGATCTCCGTACCGGAAGGTGATGACAAGGTTGAGAAGTATCCGGTGATGTTCCGTCGGGCGGACTTGGTGCTGATTACCAAGTGCGATCTGCTGCCACACTTTGACTTTGATCCCGAAGAAGTCCGTCAGCAGATGGCCAGGCTCAACCCTCAGGCGCTGGTGTTGGAAGTCTCAGTCAAACAACCAGAGACGCTTATTCCTGTTATTGACTGGCTGAGTGGCCTCAGAGCGTAAGGAGCCCATCATGTGCCTGTCGGTGCCATCACAAATTGTTGCCCTGCACGATGACGAGTTCGCCGTCACTGTGGAGTCCCTTGGCGTCAGGCGCAAAGTCAGCCGTCACCTTTATATGGAGCCGCTGGAAGTTGGCGATTATGTGCTGATTCACATCGGTTTTGTGATGAACAAAATTGACCAGGACGACGCTGAACAATCTCTGGCACTGTATCAGGAGATCGTTGAGAGCCATGCCTGAGCCAAAACAGCTGGACATAAAACAGCTATACGACGGTTTTCGTGATCCGGCTACGGTGAGGCAGCTGGCTCGCACCATTGCCCACGAGGCACAGCAACTGTTGCAGCCGCTCAACATCATGGAGGTCTGCGGCGGGCACACGCATACGCTGATGAAGTTCGGTCTTAAGGCGTTGCTGCCGCAGAATATCCACTTTATCCACGGGCCTGGCTGCCCGGTGTGTGTGATGCCCAAAGAGCGCATTGACCACGCCATCACCCTGGCGGCTCAGCCGGACACCATCCTGGTCACCCTGGGCGATATGATCCGCGTACCAGGTTCTGCCGGCACGCTGGCACAAAGTCGGGCCAACGGCAGCGATGTGCGCCCGCTGTACGACCCGTTGGATGCCCTGACCATTGCCCGGCAGAACCCGACAAAAACCGTCGTCTTCTTTGCCATTGGCTTTGAAACCTCCACGCCGATGACCGCCGTATTGCTGCAACAAGCGGAAGCTCAGGGCATCGATAATCTGCTGTTTCACATCAACCATGTGCTGGTGCCACCGGCGGTGGATGCGGTGATGGCCGACCCGCAGGTGCGGGTAAACGCGTTTGTTGCCCCTTCCCATGTCAGTGTGATTCAGGGAGCTGATATCTATCAGCCTCTGGTGGATAAATACGCCACGCCGGTGGTTGTGGCCGGTTTTGAGCCGGTGGATATGATGGAAGCCGTTCTGCGCCTGGTACGCCAGAAAAACGCCGGCACTGCCCAGGTTGATATTCAGTACAGCCGGGCCGTGAACCGCGAAGGTAATCTGACGGCGCAAAAACTGGTGGCTGACTGTTTTGTCGTGCGCGACACCTTCCGCTGGCGTGGCCTCGGCCCCATTGCCCGCTCGGCACTAAAACTGAAGCCGCACTACCAACACCGCGATGCGGAAATCCACTTCCGGGCCATTCTTCCCAAACACGAACTGGACGATCACAAGGCTTGTCAGTGTGGTGCCATTCTCCGTGGCCTGGCACAACCTGCTGATTGTCGTGTATTTGCCCGGGGCTGCACGCCAGAACGCCCCCTTGGCAGTTGCATGGTCAGTTCGGAAGGTGCCTGCAATGCCTACTACCGCTATCAGTCACCACAGAGGGCCGCCGGATGAACAGTCACACTATTGAGCTGGGTCATGGTGGCGGCGGTGTGCAGATGAACCGCCTGATCCGGGAGGTCTTTTTTGCCGCTTTTGGCAATGAGCTGCTGCAACGGGAAGAGGATGCCGCCATCTTGTCGCTGCCATCGGGTGCTCAATCAACCATGGCCTTCACCACCGACAGCTTTACGGTCACACCGCTGATCTTTAACGGTGGCGATATCGGCAAACTGGCCATCGCCGGTACGGTCAATGATCTGGCCATGATGGGTGCCAAACCCCAATACCTCAGTTGTAGTTTTATTATCGAGGAAGGCTTGCCCCTGACCACCCTGAAAGCCGTGGCACAGAGCATGGCCGATGAGCTGGCAATATCTGGTGCTCACATCGTCTGCGGTGATACCAAAGTCGTGCCAAGAGGCTGTGCCGACCAGCTGTTTATCAACACCACCGGCATTGGCCTGGTGCAAAAACCGGGGCTGTCGGCCAGCAATGTGGCTGAGGGCGACGCCATTATCGTCTCGCGAGATGTGGGCTGCCACGGCGCGACCATTTTGATGAACCGCGAAGGGCTGGAGCTGGGTTCAGCACTGGCCAGCGATTGCGCCACCCTCTGGCCCGTAGTAGAGGCACTGATCGCGGCCGACCTCGACATTCACGCCCTGCGCGACGCCACCCGAGGCGGGCTGGCAGCGGTGGTGAACGAGTGGGCACAGGCTGCAACCGTGACCATTGAACTGAACGAAGCGGCCATACCCGTGTGCGATGAAGTCCGTGGATTGTGCGAACTCTACGGCATGGAGCCGTTCCAGCTAGCCAATGAAGGCACCTTTATCCTCGCCCTGCCCGCAGCTCAGGCAGAACAGGCACTGGCGATCATGAAGCAATTCTCACCCAGCGCCAATGCCGCCATCATCGGCCGGGCCAGTCACGCAGAACAACAAGTCGGCACCGTGGTATTGCAAACGCCCTGGGGCAGCCAGCGTTACCTGAAAGTGCCGCCGGGCGAGCTGCTGCCGAGGATCTGCTGATGCACGAATACAGCATTGTCGGGGCGCTGATCGAGCAGTGTGAAAAACACGCCGCAGAGCACCGGGCTAAAGGCATCAGCCGGGTGGCCATCAAAGTGGGTGTGCTCAGTGGCATTGAGCCGGCGCTGTTGCAAACCGCTTTTGACACGTTTAAGCAAGCCGGAATTTGTCGTCATGCCCGGCTGGAGATGCAGGTGCAACCACTGGTGGTGTTCTGCCGCCTTTGTGGCCAGCAATCCACCCTGGCTGAGCGACAGGTGATCTGCCCCCAGTGCGGCAGTCGTGATACGCAAGTGATTGATGGCGAAGAGATGCTACTCATGCAGCTCGAACTAGAAACCTAAAAACCGATTTCAGGACTCACAAGGATGCACTATGAACAAGTACGCCGCTCTTTATGAGCTTGGTAAAGCAAGAATACAACAGCTACGTCAGTTGCCTGTTCGCAAAGAACAGTCCTTGCAGGAACGACTGGAAGAACACGGCATCACCCGGCGGGAATTTATTAAATGGAGCGCGGTGCTGACCTCAGCGTTAGCCCTGCCCATGCCCTTTAGCGAACTAATGGCTGAGGCCGCTGAAGTGGCCGACCGGGTGCCGCTGATCTGGCTCAACCTGGCCGAATGCACCGGCTGTACCGAATCACTGCTGCGCGCCTACACCCCGGACATCAGCACCCTGATTTTCGATCATGTCTCGGTGGAGTACTACGACGCCATCATGGCCGCCTCCGGCTGGCAGGCGGAGGAGAACCTGGAAAACGCCATGCGCGACTACCACGGCCAGTATCTGCTGGTCTTTGAAGGGGCGGTGCCATTGGCCAACGGCGGTACATTCCTGACCATCGGCGGCAAAGCCCACACCGGGCTGGAAATCGTCAAGACCGCTGCTGCCGGGGCCGGAGCCATTATTTCGGTGGGCACCTGTGCCTCCTTTGGCGGTGTGCAGGCGGCCAGACCCAACCCCACCGGCGCCCAGGGCATCCATACCGTGATCGACCGGCCGGTGGTCAACATTTCCGGCTGTCCACCAAGCTCCACCAATATTACCGGCATGCTGATGTACTTCATCATGTTTGGCAAACTGCCGGCACTGGATCTGCTGAACCGGCCCAAGTGGGCTTACGGTGCCCGGGTACACGACAACTGCGAACGCCGCGGCCACTTCGATGCCGGTGAGTTTGTCGAGATGTTTGGCGACAACGCCGCCGAAAACGGCTACTGCCTCTACAAGCGCGGCTGCAAAGGGCCATACACCTACAACAACTGCCCACAGATTCGCTTTAACAGCCACACCAGCTGGCCGGTGATGGCTGGTCACGGCTGCATCGGCTGCTCGGAGCCGGATTTCTGGGACACCATGGCCGACTTTGAACAGCCACTGAGCAATCAGCCGGTCCGTGGCGTTGACGTCACCGCAGACAAAATCGGCACCGTTGTTCTCGGCGTTGCCGCCGTGGGCATTGCCGCACACGCGGTTGCCAGTCTTTTTGCCGGTACTTATAAAGGAAGGGATAACCAGAAATGAGCCAACGTATTGTTATTGACCCGATCACCCGTATCGAAGGCCACCTGCGCATTGAAGCGGAAGTGGATAAAAACAACGTCATCAAAAAGGCGTGGGCTTCCTCAACCCTGTTCCGGGGCTTTGAAATCATCCTCAAAGGGCGGACGCCGTTCGATGTGGGATTGCTGGTGCAGCGGGTGTGTGGTGTTTGCACCTTCGCCCACTACCTGTGCGGTACCCGCACAGTCGAACACGCCATCGGTGCCAGCGTGCCGTTGAACGCCCAGTATCTGCGCTCCATGATGCTGGAAACGCTGCACATGCACGACCACCTGGTGCACTTCTACCTGTTGCACGGACTGGACTGGATCGATGTGGTCTCCGCCCTGAAGGCTGATCCGGCCAAGGCCGCTAAGGTGGCGATGAAATACTCCGATGAACCCATCGCCGCAGGCGAAGGCGATCTGCGTGCACTGCAGGAGAAGGTGAGAAAGTTTGTTGACAGCGGCAAGCTAGGCCCCTTTGCCAATGCCTACTGGGGCAACAGCACCTACCGGTTTACCCCGGAGCAAAACCTGATTGGCCTGTCCCACTACTTCAAGTCGCTGGAAATCCAGCGCATAATGGCCGAGATGATGGCCATCTGGGGTGGTAAAAACCCCCATCCCCAATCGGTGGTGGTCGATGGTATCACCTGTATCCGCGATGTAATCAACCCCGCCCGCCTGCAAGAGTGGGTGCAAAAACGCGACATTGTCCTTGAATTTCTTGAACGGGGTTATCAGGCGGATATCATCATGGCTGCAGATGCCTACGGCAAAGAGCCGTCGGTACTCGGTGGCGTCAATGTGCGCAATTTTTTAACCGCCGACCAAGTGCTGATTGGCCCTGATCAGCACCTGTTCAAAAGTGGTGTGGTACGCAATGGCGATTTGACCCTGGTTGAAGACATCGACCCTTACCTGATTGAAGAGGACGTCACCCACGCCTGGTATCACGCCACACACCCACAGCAGCCCTTTGATGGCACCACCATCCCTGCCCATACGCCGTTTATCGAGCGGGAAACGGTGTACGGTGTCTTGCCTACCGTGGATGAAGAGGGCAAATACTCCTGGGTGAAAGCGCCCCGCTACGCCGGCGAGCCGGTGGAAGTGGGCCCCTTGGCGGCCATTGCGGTCAACTACGCCCGGGGTGTGCCAGAGGTGGTCTCCGCCGTGGATGAGTTTCTGGCCCGCACCGGCCTGCCCCAGGAGGCGCTGTTTACCACCCTCGGGCGGACGGCTGCGCGTATGCTGCAAACGCTGATTCAGGCCCGTAACGGTAAGCGCACCTTTGATGCTCTGCTGCAGAACATTCAGACGGACACGACCACCTACATCCCCCCCAATCTCGACCCGAACAAAGTGTACAAAGGCTACGCCATGATTGAAGCGCCCCGTGGCATGCTCAGCCATTGGATTCGCATCAAAAATGGCCGGGTGGAAAACTATCAGGCGGTGGTGCCCACTACCTGGAACGCTGGCCCCCGGGACGGCAACCGCAAAGTCGGGCCGTACGAAGCATCGCTGGTCGGCCTGAAACTGGAAGACCCGACCAAACCACTGGAAATCCTGCGGGTTATCCACTCGTTCAACCCTTGTATGGCCTGCTCAGTCCACGTGATGGACTACAAAGGGCAGTCCCTGAGTGAGTTCCGTATCGATCCGGCCTGAGGATATCGCCATGAGTGATCAAGAAGTTCTTTATCGACGCAAAGCCCTGTTTTCTCCAGCCATCCGGGTCTGCCACTGGCTGCGGGTGCTGGCGATTGTCGTACTGACCGTCACCGGCTTCTACATAGCGTGGCCATTTCTGATGGCCCCGCAAAGTACCGATGTGCTGGTCAACGGCTGGATTCGCGCTGTCCACGAAGCCTTTGGCTTATTGCTGGTCGCCATCACCGTGGTGCGGATGTATCTGTTTTTCTTCAGCTGCAGCAACGTGGAAAGACGCTCCATCAGAGATGCCCTGAGCCCAAAAAGCTGGCTGCGCCAGATCAAGGCCACGTTCCTGGTGGGCGAGCCACCCCACCGGGGAGCCTATGAGCCGCTGCAACTGATTGGTTATCTGGCCGTCACTCTGCTGATCATCTTTATGTGCATCACCGGTCTGGCGCTCTTTGCTGCCGACGACCACGAGGGTTTTGCCGCCCTGATCAGCCCGATGACTGACTACGTCACTTACCAGATGGGCGGGCTGGCCAATGTGCGCCTGTGGCACCACTACGTGATGTGGGGACTGATCATCTTCGTGCCTTTGCACATTTACCTGGTGGTCTGGACCGGCCTGCGTTTTCGCCAGAGTACGGCCGAGGCGATTTTCTCCGGTTACAGCTACGAACCGAGCCATAAGGATCACTGACCCATGCGGATACTGCTGTTGGGTATTGGCAATATTCTCTATGCCGACGAGGGGGTCGGCGTGCATTTTGTCAATTACATCGAAGAAAACTACCGCTTCAGCCACCCCGAATACCAGGTGGACACCCTTGACGGTGGCACCCTGGCCCACGGGCTGATTCCAACTCTGGCCAAGTACGATCATCTGGTGGTGGTGGATACCGTGAACGCTCAGGGGACTGAGCCCGGTCAGGTCTACTTTTTTAATTTCGACAGCGCCCCACCGGAGATCGACTGGCAGGGCAGCGCCCACGAAGTGGAGATGCTGCAAGCCCTGACCATGATGGAGATGGTGGGGGATCGCCCGCAGACCTGGATTCTTGGTGTGGTGCCCACTGTCCTTGAACCCATGCATTTAGGGCTGACGGAGAAAATTCATGCCGCCATCCCGGTCATGGAAAAAGCACTGTTAGCCCATATGACGGGACTGGGCATTGCCGTGCAGCGTGTTGCTGATGTTCCGATCAACGCCCTTATTCCAGAGTCTTTCAAACGTGAACAACACTGACAGCGTTACCAAGCTTATTCGCTTTTCCTTTGCCTGCTCACGCCAGGTGCCGCTTTACGCCAGGCTGTGTAATCACTACCTTGAACACAACACACTGCCCATCACTGTGGCGTGGCTGGACAACACATTTATTCTTGAGGCCGAGGGCAACCAGCAGCAGCTTGAAGCGCTGACTCAGGATATTGCCAGAGACTTTTTGCTCTCTGTCTGGCTGACTGATACACGAGTCGACGCGGTGACCGAGCGCATCGGTGGACACACGTTGATTGAACACGACGATGTGCAAATACCTTTTTGCCACCATTGTCACGCCCGCTTTGGCGACAGCCAGTCGCCAGAGTTTGGCCAGTTGGCACTCCCCTGCCCCGCTTGCCACGGCGAACGTCAGGGCGATAACGATCTGTCATTTACCATATTGCAAGACTGTGCCGCTCAACTTGATGACCCGGGTTACGTTCAGTTTGCCATTGACGGCCACAGCTACCAGTTGAGCCACCACCCGTTTCCGGCCCAGCGACGCCAGCATATTCTGGTCTGTAATCCGGATCACCTTGGGCAGCACTTTGCCGCCAGCGACCACCATGTGCTGGCCCTGTCCAGCATGGAAAAGCCCAAAGTGACCGTCCCTGCACACACTGGGCATGACACCCTTGCACCCACGCTGTTCGAACTGGGCTTTCCCTGGAATCGCCCTCTGCTGGTGCTGGCAGAGATCTGTCGCCAGCAAGGTGTGGATTATCTGTATCTACAGACCGACTGCCCCCGGCCAGCCGTTGCCCGGGTCAATCGCCAGTGGCGGGAGATAACCGCTGACAGCGATGCCGATCTGCCAGGCAACTCAGTACTGATCTATTTCAGCGCTCAGTCAGCCGGACGCTTTTTGACGTTTAATGACCGACTGAAAAGCAATATCTTCTTCCGCCTGCAACCATTGCCGGAACACGGCGCAGAGATTATCAAGCAGTTAAACGAGCGTGGTCGTGCAGAACTGGTTGAGCGATTTAGCGAACGATTTCCTGAAGCAAGCGCTGCGCTGGCACTAGCGGTGTTCAACGGTGAACGGGACAATATCACCACGTTACTGGCCATCTCAGCCTTTGTGCTGGGGTTGGGTGAGCCAGACCTGAGCACTGCGCAGTTGGCCGACAGAGTGCTGGCCGCTGGCATGACCCATGCCGGCAAAAACGTCCAGCGCATTGATTTTGCCCTGGACCAAACCACGAACATCAGCAGTCTGGATTTCTACCCGACCCTGGCCAGCCTGATGGCCTTTCGTCTGGCCACGGATGGCGATCCGCAGCAAGTGCCGGCACTGGCCTTTGGCATTATGGATTCTCTGGCCGACTACCTTGCCACCTGGGTGGAACAGCTGGACGGCAATCTCGGTATTGAGCAGGTCACGCTGGCTGGCGACGAAATGAGCCACGAGTTGCTCGCCCGACGCATCGGCCTGCGTGTGGGCAAAAACTTCCCAATGGGAGACCGGCTCGGATGCCTGCTGTGACGGCAACCTTGCGCCATTGTCAGGTCCGTATCCGGGGGATTGTTCAGGGGGTGGGGTTTCGCCCCTTCGTTTACCGTCTGGCTCAGGAGTTCAACCTGTGCGGTAGTGTCCTTAACAATACTCAGGGTGTGACCATTCATTTCCAGGGTGACCCGCTGGCTGTTGAGCACTGCCTGGCGAAGCTAACCACCAGCCCGCCACCGCTGGCACGTATCGACAAGGTGCACATTACTGAGCTGGCGCACAATCAATCCCTGCACGACTTTGCCATTTTGCCCAGTGAGGTGTTCAAGCAAACGTCATCCGTCGTTATATCGCCCGATATGGCCACCTGCCCCGACTGCATCGTCGATATCAAAAACCCCACAAGCCGCTTTTATCGCTACCCATTTACCAATTGCACCAACTGCGGCCCCCGTTATTCGATTATCCGCCAACTGCCCTACGACAGACCGTTCACGTCCATGGCACCATTTGCCATGTGTGCCCAGTGTCAGGCTGAGTACCAAGACCCTGGCAATCGTCGCTACCACGCTCAGCCCATCAGCTGCCCACAGTGCGGCCCGCAACTGAGCTTTCGGTCAAATTCGGGGGCGTTACTGAGCAGCAGTGAAGCAGCTCTGACAGAAGCGATTACGGTGCTTAATCGTGGACACATCATCGCCGTTAAAGGGTTGGGTGGATTTCACCTGCTCTGTGATGCCACCAATACGCAAGCCGTTGCCCGGTTACGACAACATAAACGTCGTCTCCGCAAACCGTTCGCCGTGATGGTGCCTGATGAACAGAGCGCCCGGAAAATCGTCACCGCCAGCGATATGGAGTGGCAGCAACTGACCAGCGTGCAACGGCCGGTTGTGTTGTTGCGTAAACGGGCCAGACCAACACAGGAGCTGGCGGCCAACCTGGCACCGGATCTCGACCACCTTGGCCTGTTCCTGCCCTACACACCCCTGCACCTGTTGTTGCTCGAAGGGCTGGGCAAGCCGGTGGTAGCCACCTCAGCCAATATCAGTGGCGAGCCGATCATCACCGATGGTCAGGAAATCGTCGATCGCCTCGGCCATGTAATTGATGGCATGCTGGATAATGATCGGGACATTGTGCATGCCGTCGAAGACAGCGTGGTGCAGGTCATTGATGACCTGCCCATGGTGCTGCGGGCCGGGCGGGGTTTTGCACCGCTAACGCTGCCGCTCCCTGAACCGGTGGCCTGCCCTACCCTTGCGGTTGGTGCACAGCAAAAAAACAGTGTTGCCTTTGAACAACAGGTCATTGTCAGCCCTTACCTGGGTGATCTCCACAGCCTGAGCAGCGAGCAGCACTTTCGCCAAACCTGCGCATCGCTGATGCAGATGTACCGCTGTAAACCCCGCGTTATCACCCACGACCTGCACCCGGATTACATCGCTACCCGGTTTGCCAAAACGCTACCGGGCAAACAGGTGCCAGTGCAGCACCACTATGCTCATGTGCTCAGTCAGCTTGCGGTCAACAACAGCATTGAAACCGTACTTGGCTTTGCCTTTGACGGCACCGGATTGGGCGACGACGGTGATATATGGGGCAGCGAAGCATTTATGGCCTCGCCCTACAGCTACCAGCGAATTGCCAGCCTGAAGCCGTTTACTCTGATTGGTGCCGACCGCGCGGTGCAAGACCCCACCCGCACTTTGCTGGCCCTGATGTTCGAGCGTTATTCTTTGCAGGAAATCATCGCCATGAACCTGCCCGCTCTGCAAAAGATCGACCCGGTATGGATAAACAATCTGCACCGGCTCTGGACATCCGGCGCATCCTGCCTGCAAACCAGCTCAGCCGGTCGCCTGTTTGATGCCGTTGCCCGCCTGCTGGGTCTGATCGACAATGCACCCTTTGAGGGCGAAGCCGGCATGCGCCTGGCATCGGTGGCTGAAACCAGCGCCAACCGGGATGATTTACGCTTTGAATTACCACTATACCAATACAACAACCGGCAACTGTGGGATACCTTATCGCTCTGGCAACAGGTGGTGGAAGCAACATTGGCCTCGCCACTGAACGAACGGCGGATTGGTGCCATCGCTGCCGCTTTTATTGAGGCACTGGCCCATGCCATAGCAACACTTGCCAGGCAGCAACAGCAAACACCGACCGTACGCATTGCCCTGTGTGGTGGCGTTTTCCAGAACCGTCTGCTTTACACCCTCTGCTACCGCAAACTTGCCAGACACGGTTTACCAGTATTGTCGAGCTATCCGCTCCCGGTGAATGACGGCGGCATCGCTCTGGGCCAGCTTTGGTATGCCATACAAAACGATGATTCAGTTATTGGCGACAACTTTGTTGACAAACTCCGCTAGGCTGACACAGGGGGGTTTACCGGCATGATCATATTTATGCCCATTGCAAGTTGATGATTCATAATTCCTGGCTTGATGAGAATCGAGAACAGTTCTTGCCACAGACGAAGTACAAGAACAAAAAGTATAAAGATAAAAAAGCAACGACCATCACAAAATCTGCTAACCATTCATGCCTTTTTATCACTAATTGCACCAATCAGGCATAGATTCAACATGATTTATGGAAAATCATGTAAGAAAAGTCCATTAGTTTGACACAAAATCGAGTATTCAAAATGGAGAGATAGCAGGAATCTCTATGATTTAAGAATGGCTATGATTCAGGCATAAAGGGAATCAAGGAATGGTACAGAATGTAAACGGTTTTACGCCGATCCAATCAAACATTGAACAAAACAGACCTGCATCTGCACCAGCTCGAACTGAAGGTAACTTTGGCCGCTTCAGCATAACAAGAAGCTCAATAAAACAGTACATTAGCAAAATCACCGGATCTAACACCGCCCCGAAAAAACCAATTAAAGATAGAAAAGTTGCCGTACAAAATGTCATTGAATCAAAGATCAGAATTTCAAAAAACCAAAGTGCCGTTGTAAGGAATATGCTGGATAGCAATAAACCAGAAGCCAGCAAAAGCAACTTTGAGAAGAAGTTTGAAAATAATTTTATTAATAATCTCGAGCAAAAAGGCATCTCAGGCGTGAATAGCTCTGATGCCTTGTCAAAAACCCAGTTTAACAAACAAGTCTCACAAGCAATTAAACTAAATGCCACCATGCTAAAGCAGCGAGGCCAGGCAGTCACAAACAGTGACAATCCGGGAAATCTAAAGCATGTGGCAAAAGCACCGCATACTGACATATTACAGTCCGATGATTTTTCCAACATGGCTGCGGGCAAACAGCAGAATATCCAAAGCCACATTATGCTCGGGGCAGCCGCATACAAAGGGTTTCAGGAAGCTGACAAAATCCCTCCCGATTGTTCACTTTTAACTCGAGATGAGTTACCCGTTGAACTGCAAATGCTCTACGATGATAAAACCGGTCTGATTCACACACCTGATAATGCCAAAGCACTGGTTGTCCGCAAAGGGGACGAAATAGTGCTGTCCTTTGCCGGCACCGAACCAGGCTCTCAGGAAGTAACAGGGCGTAGCGGAACCATAAAAACAGACCTTACCCAATGGTTAGGCATGGAATCTCCCATGTACGAAAGTGCAGCAGCTATTTTCGATCTTCTTCTTTCTCACGAACCGCTATCAGATGCCAAATTCTCAGTGGCAGGACACTCATTAGGAGGTGGCCTGGCACAATTCGCCTACACTGCGGTGCAGGGCAAGCACGACCCGGAGCGCCTGGCAGGAGCCATCACCATCAATCCTGCCGGACTCTCTCAGAGCACACTGAACAAGTTAGGCGATGACCGGGTAAATATGGCAAAAGACAATATTCAGAATGTTCGCATCAAAGGCGACCCGGTTTCCCCAAGCGGCAATAGGAAAGGGGGTCTTATCCTGAAAGGTAATTTAATCGGCTCAATCATGACATTACCGGACCCTAAAGGCAGGGGCATGGGCGTTCACAGTAGTGACGTAGCCGTAGAGATTGTAAATGATCTTGTCTCTTGACATCCTCCCACCACCAAGTCTTATGAAAAAGGCGATGCACGACCGCATCAGGTATGAAATCAGGCGATGAACGCAAGCTGCTGCGTGTCAAAAACCAGTCACGAACCGGTTTCCACAACCTCCTCCGGGGCTAACGACTGCAAAACAGCTTTGAGCGTCCCACTGTTGCCTTTCAAAGAGCCCCCCAGAAAAGCAAATTCCAGCAGTGACTGGTCGACAGCCCAGCCCTGGGAGAGCCGGTAAATCACACCCACAACACCACCACGCTGAGTACCCCCAACACAATGCACATAAACTGGTCCGGGATGAGCACTGATTTGTTCAGCAATTTCCCTGATTCGTTGGTCACTGAGTCTGGCGTTCTTGGCAAAGGACAGATCAACAATCTCAATACCCTGACTCTCCAGCCAGTGCCGTTCTTTATCAACAGACGTGATCGCAAAGACAGTTTTTATGCCAAGCGCAGCCAGACTACGAGCACCGTCAACACTTTCTAACTCGCCACCGCGGTAGAAGTGGTCGTCGTAGCGAACCAACCATGCCCTCAGGCCATCCTTTCTGCCAAGCACCTCGTAGCTCTGGTGGTTCCAGACGTCAGCCTCAGGAGGCAAAACCCCCCGATAACCCGATTCGTAAGTAGCGCCATGGCACTGATCCCAGTCACAAGCCTCACTGCCAAGGGCACTTTGCGAGCATATATTCAGCACAAAAAAAGACAGGGGAAGAAGCCACGCCGGGCGAAATCTGGCTAAGTTCACTGCATCTACCTCAATCATAGCTGGTTTCAAAGACACAACCCCCAACAGGGAGGCTGGGGAACCACCACTGGCTACTCGGACGAACGGCTGCTGCAAGAACAGCGAGACTGTCTCCAAGCGAGACTGTCTCCAAGCGAGAAAGCCAGAGTGAGAGTAGCAGCGGTATGCCGAGAATCAAGCAACCGGTATCGGTCAGCGAAATTCCAGCCAATCTCATACGATAAGGCTTGGTTTTCCAGACACTTTTGCTGCAGAAATGGCAGCGGGGTAAAGGCCACGGATTCACTCGGACAAGCGTTATATACCCAAAGGATTTCAAGTTGATTCGAGGCGGCAAATAAGCGAAGCCAACAAAGTAGCAACTTGAAAGGTGACGGGTATAATTGTCGGCCTGATTCATTTTATGGCACAGTCGCACTTCCCGTTATGCTGGACAATATTCGCATCATCCTCATCAACACCTTTCATCCTGGCAATATAGGCTCTGCAGCAAGGGCCATGAAAACCATGGGACTCAGTGACCTCTGTCTGGTCACGCCCAAGACCTTTCCGGCTCCCGAGGCTGAGGCAATGGCCGCTGGTGCTCTTGATGTTCTGGCCAGCGCACGGGTATTTGCTTCACTCGACCATGCCATTGCCGATTGTTCGCTGGTCATTGGCACCAGTGCCAGAACTCGGAGCCACTCCTTCTCTCGCCCCCTGCTGAGCGCTGAAAAGAGCGCTGCCCAACTGTTGTCACAAGCGCAGCAGTCACCAGTGGCAATGGTGTTCGGCCAGGAAACCATGGGGCTGACAAATAGTGAGTTAGAAAAGTGCCACTTCCACACCTGTATAGACGCTAACCCCGAATACCCGGTGCTAAATGTCGCCTCAGCAATTCAGATTCTGTGTTATGAAGTGTTTAAGGCATCGCGGCAAAAAGTCCACCCAAACCCGGAGCAGGAATACCCGTTAAACCAGGAGCTTGAGCAATTTTATCAGCACCTGGAAGCTACCTTGATGGATATTGATTTTATTGTTCGCCAACACCCCGGGCTGGTGATGACCAGGCTGCGCCGGTTGTTCAACCGCGCCCGGCCTGAGGCCAAAGAGCTTAACATGCTGCGGGGCATACTCGGCGCAGCACAAAGAGCCACAAAAGAAGCACCAGACAAAGACAAGATATAATCAAAACTTGTCGTATATCAGTCATACCATCAGGGAACGGCAAGCTGTCCGGGGCGATCATAACTGGTGTGTTACCTAAACAGAACGGCTGCAGGGACTAAGAAGAAGCATTTCCTGCTCAGGCGTTGGGTAGCATCGTTCTGTGCAGGCGTTGCTTGCTTTCATTATGCGCAAAGGCGGTAAATTGGCTAACCGCGGTCCATAATCAAACACGACAGCCAGGGACACAACCAATAGTGCACTTTCCTGTCCTACGCCCGGGCGCCTCAAGAGCCTGGCCAAGTGTTGGCAGCTTGTGCTCAATCGCCCCATGTCTAACCAACAGTTTCATAATATCTTTTTTTTTCTTTTGCAGGGCGTAGGTGTAGGCAGTCCACTTTGGTTCAGAAAATGATTGCTCATTGATGGTTTTACATACCTCGGGGTATTCCAATAATCTGTCCACAATTGAGTACTTGCCATTTAATACTGCCCGCATGAGGAATGTCTCACCCTTAAGGGTTCTGGCACTCATATCAACAAGGCGGGTACCATTTTGATCAATTGTCATTAAATACCGAATGACTGCCAGCAAAGCCGGTACACTGGATATATGCGTTGAACCTCCCACAACATTCATTAGCGTTCTTTCAACAACCCGTCTGCGTTTGAATTCATTAACCAAGTCAGGGAAAGTCTCCAGAATTGCTTTACACAGCCGCACATCGCCGCAGTAGGCTGCCATGGAGAAAGCAAAATCACCAAGAGATTCAAAATGATCTTTCCTGAAAATCTGATGACAGGACTGGGTAGCAAGCATTTTGGTGACCAGATTAATATGCTCTGATGCAGACAACTCTTCTGAAAACCGCTTCTGGAAAAGCATCGCAAGCAGATGACTGCCATGGTGGTTTTTTATGATTGCACGAGCCCCCCCCTCAAGCAATCTGCCAGACATTGCCCAGTGGTTGTGCCGCACGGCAAGCATTAGCGGGGTATCACCCGTCTTCGGATCCTGATGGTTAATATTAACACCCGCTTTTCTGACAAAACTTTCCAGTCGCCCCAAGTTTGCAGCAACAGCTTTACGATAAAGCCGTTCGCCCTCGATGGACTTGGTAAACTCACTGAGCAATGGGCTTGCCCTGTCGTTGCCATGCTCTGCACTGACGCCCTCAAGGTCAGCGGATTTAACAAACTGATCAACCATTTTCTTGATCAGTTTTTTTGAGGCCGGTGATTTTCCCGCCCCTTCACACCCGGAACCAAGGTAAAGTTCCTTGCGCAGGGCTTGTTGTAGCCGGGCCACATCAATGGTGTCCTGAGCCACGGTATCTTCGGCCAGCTCGGCGACCCTGTAACCAGACACCATCATATCCTGTAATTGACATTGTTGACCGGATTGCTGCCTGCTCTCTTGATTAAAAGATCCTGATTGAGTGGACACCGTCAGATCAGGATGAGAGCGGAGTGTACAATCAACTCCACCGATCTGTCGGCCATGCCAACGACACAAACCACTGGCTGATCCCTGCAGGTCACCATGCCTGGCTCTGTATGCTGACAACGTTTCGAGTGACTGACTGATTGGTAAAGCGCTGCTCTTCATTGCAATCCCCATCTCAAGAAATGGATAAACGATAAAAACCAAGGCTTTGAATAAATGGTGATAAATAAAGTTCCTTGTAGGCATGCCTGACTATTTGATGCAAAATCCAGCTTGCCGAAACACTATACCCAATGGATTTCAAGTTGATTCGAGGCGGCAAATGAGCCAAGCCTTTATGCCCTCGGGTGCCGGGAGCATATTAATACTATGTGACCGGGGTGAGCGAATACCCTAAAGGGCATAAATGCAGCCAACAAAGTAGCAACTTGAAAGGTGACGGGGATATAACCTGACCGCATCGTCCATTACAACAGCGAGGAATAACGCTAAAATCCGTTCTTCCTGTTGCGTGGTTTGCCGAACCCAATCGCCAGGACAGCACGGCCTGGTGCCAAGACCCTGGCTTGGCTCAACGCAAACGCACCCTGCTACCCCCTTGAGGAATCAGTATGCATAAACTTTCTGCCCTTTTGTTGACTGGTCTCATCAGTACCGCCTGGTCTGGGCTGGTCTGCGCTGAAAGCCCTGAATGGATTATTGAAAACCAGCTGGAGAAACTGGATACACCCGTTGAGTCCGTCACACCAAGCCCCATAGCAGGTCTCTATCAGGTCTTGCTCAAAGGAGGCTTCGTGCTGTACAGCACTGCTGACGGGCAGCGCTTCTTGCGCGGTGACCTGCTTGAAGTTCAGGGCAATGAGCTGGTCAACCTGACCGATAAAGTCAAAAACGAGTACAACGTCAAACTGCTCAAGTCCATTAATCCCAATACCATGATCGTCTTTTCACCTAAAGGCGAAACGAAAGGTGTCGTATATTCCTTCACCGATGTGGACTGCGGCTACTGTCGTAAATTGCAGGAAGAAGTCCCCGCCCTGAATGAGCAGGGCATTGAGCTGCGCTACCTGGCCTTTCCACGCGGTGGCCGTAAGTCCGGTGCATTTAACAAAATGACCAATGTCTGGTGCGCAACCAATCGTCAGCAGGCACTGGCAGACCTGAAAGCAGGTAAAAAAATCAGCGTGCCGATCAAAGGTGACCAGAACGCCTGCAGCAAGATAGTGGATGACCAATATCAGCTTGGCCTTCAGTTAGGCATCAATGGCACACCTGCCCTGGTACTGGAAAATGGCCAGATCATTCCGGGCTATCGCCCGGCTGCCGATATCGCCCGGATCGTCGAAAACCGCTCATAAATCCGGTGGCTACCTCAGGCGCATCTGCAAGTTGGTCAGCCGGCGGTTCGACTTGCGCGTGCGAGCCGCCATACCAACAGCCTTAGCCTGTCCCACCAGCACCACCATCTGTTTGCCGCGTGTTATGCCGGTATAGAGTAGATTTCTTTCCAGCATGGTGAAGTGCTGCATGGCCATGGGAATGACAACACAGGGGTACTCAGACCCCTGACTTTTATGAATGGTGATGGCATAAGCCAGTGCGATCTCATCCAGCTCATTGAGGGCATAGCACACGTCACGCCCATCAAACTCGATAAGCATCTCACCATCTTCAATGTGAATGGTTTTTACCCGGCCAATGTCACCATTAAACACGTCTTTGTCATAATTGTTGACCGTCTGAATTACCTTGTCCCCCGGAGCGTAAGTCCAACCATAACGGGTGACGCGCGGATGGGTACGGGGGTTAAGGGCTTCTTGCAAGGCCACATTCAAACTGCGTGCACCAAGCCCGCCCCGATTCATTGGTGCCAGCACTTGAATATCGTTAATCGGGTCGAAGCCAAACTTCTCCGGCAAGCGCCGGGTCACCACGGCCATCAGCTTGGCAAACAGGGCTTCGGGTTCATCATCCGTCAAATAGAAAAAGTCAGTCTCCTCACCTTTTTTACTGACTGATGGCGCATGGCCACGATTAATGGCATGAGAACCAGTAATTATCTGCGAGTTCGCCGCCTGGCGGAAGATCTCAGTCAAGCGTACCACTGGCACTTGCTCTGAGCCGATCAGGTCACTAAGTACCGCGCCAGGCCCCACCGACGGCAACTGATCCACGTCGCCCACCAGCAATATCGACGCTGAATCAGGCACTGCCCGCAGTAGCTGATTCATCAGCACCACATCCACCATGGAACACTCGTCCACCACCAGCAGGTCAGTACTTAACGGGTTGTCCGCATTGCGTTTGAAATCAAACGTTGCCGGATCAAAATCCAATAGCCGGTGAATGGTGGTTGCCTCCTGCCCGGTAGATTCTGACAGACGTTTAGCCGCCCGCCCGGTGGGAGCACAAAGCGTCACCTGCACGCGCCGGGCTCGAATGATTGCCAGAATACTGTTGACTACCGTCGTTTTACCCACACCCGGGCCACCAGTGATGATGCAAAACTTCTGCTGCACGGCCAGGGTAATGGCGGCTTTTTGCGAGCTGGACAACCGTATGTCATTTTTCTGCTCCACCCAGGGTATTGCCGCGGCCATATCAATACTCACCCTCGGTGAATGCCCGTGCAACAACCGGTTCACATGGTTCGCCACCCCAACTTCAGCCCGGTATAGCGGTGTCAGGAATAGGCACGGTATGTTGTTAATAGCCTCAGGCGTCAGACGCTGCTCATTGATTTCGCAGGCAATCGCCTCTTTGATGGTGACCTCGGGAATATCCAGTAACTGACCGGCTTCGGCTACCAACTCATCAAAAGGTCTGGCGCAGTGGCCAGCACCGGAGCTTTCCTGCAGCACATGACGGACTCCTGCCTGAGCCCGAATTAACGACACCCGATCAATACCCAGTTGCATGGCCAGATTATCCGCAGTCTTGAAACCAATACCATGAATGTCCAGCGCCAGCCGGTAAGGATTTTCCTGCACCCTGGCCACTGACTGATCACCATAGGTTTTGAAGATGCGCACTGCCCGGGCGGTGCCGACGCCATGTGACTGCAGGAATACCATTATTTCCCGGATCACCTTCTGTTCAGACCAGGCTGAGGTAATTTTTTCCCGACGTTTTTTGCCGATGCCGTCAAGCTCCTGCAACCGCTCCGGATTCGCCTCGATAATATCAAACACCTGTTCACCAAAAGCTCGCACCAGTCGTTTGGCAAAATGGGGGCCGATACCTTTGACCATGCCAGAGCCCAGGTATTTCTCAATTCCCTCCAGGGTATCAGGTGTGACGGTTTTGATCTGCCTGACCTTGAACTGAACACCGTGTTTGTGATCGTTGAACCAGATACCGGTAGCGTCGACAAACTCACCAGGTGTCACTGAGGGGGTATTACCGGTCATGGTGACCAGCTCCCGCTGCCCTTTGCATTTGACTCGAATGACAAAAAAACCGCTGGTTTCACTGTGAAAAGTGACACGCTCAACCGATCCTTGCAGATGGACTAAGGGCTGATGGTCGGTGTGCTGCGGGTAGTTGGCTGGAGTGATGTCCATCGTGCAATGGTTCTAAGTAGGTGATAGTTTGCTTCCGTATATCCCGGCCATATGATCAATAAATAGTTCCATCCCGTGGCAGCCAGGGCTTGAGAGTTAATACATCTTCATGATTTGTTTGAGAAAAATAGTTGAAAACAAACTGTCACCTACTTATCCGTTTCGGAAAGAAAAATTATACCCGTCGCCTTTCAAATTGCTACTTTGTTGGCTGTGTTCGCTCACCCCGGTCACGTAGTATTTCAACGCTCCCGGCACCCGAGGGCATAAAGGCTTCGCTCAATTGTCGCCGCGTAGCAACATAAAATCCATTGGGTATATTACCCGCTGATTCTATCAATGATTCTTCAGCAGGCGACAGAATAAATTCATCATTCCTGTAACACTCTCCGCCTTATCGCACCCACAAGACACAAGGGCGAGTGTTCCCGACATAATTCGCTGATCTCAACAGCGCCGGAAAATAGTGGTTTTTACCGATACCTTGCCAAATAAGCTGTTTTTCTTTTTGCCTTTTGGCGACTGAGCTAACCGGAAAAAACTATCTTTTCTTTCCATCCTGAAGTTATCAGTGCTCAAAAAAAGCCAATCATTACTTTTCAGACAGTACACGACAGTTCTCTCAATCAGGCACACTTATTCGACAGCTGCCCCATTCAATACAGACACAAAAGGATGATTGCCGCAGGAATGCATTATTGAACAACGCAATTATTCCTTATTATTTCTTTTGTTAATTAAAAGCATGACATTTCACAAAACCCGACTGCCATCTTCCCGCAATTGCCCAATAAAATTCTCCAGCCGGGCAATGTCCATATCCGCTGTCAGAGCCAGCAAAAAGCCAACCACATCAGCCAGCTCAGGGTCGTGAGCAAAGGAGTGCAGCGCCTGCTCCAGGCACTGTAAGTCACCTTGTTCATAGGCCGAGATAATGGCATCAACAAACTCCGCCATCTGCCGGTTTTTGAGCCGATGCACCAGGGCATCCTCATTCCAGTTCGGCTGTGGCGAGGCAGTGAGATATTCCACCCCAAGCAGGCAGCGAATTTTGTCGAACATCAGCCCTGCATCCAGAGGCTTGCCAATATACTCATCAAACCCCTGGCTCAATAACCGTTCACGAGCTTCATGGCTGACGCTGGCAGTCACGGCCACTGCTTTCAGCCTTCCCCCACGCCGTTGCGGCTCTCCATCCTGAGGCAGTCCAACCCGGGGCAATTGACGAATCTGGCCAATCGCCGACACGCCATCCATCACTGGCATGGAGATATCCATAAGGATCAAATCAAAGTCGATCTGCCTGACCGCCTCAAGCGCCTGCAAACCGTTAGCGGCGATATCCACCCGAAAGCCAGCGGAATTCAATAGTCCGGCCATCATCTCCCGGTTGCTCTCCACATCGTCCACCACCAGCACCCGGATACCTTTGAACCGCTCTTCCAAATGGACGTATATGGAACCTGGCAGCAAGCGCTGATGCTCTTTGAGCGCTTCAAAACTCCCCCGCACCAGTGGCAGGGTAAAAACAAACCGACTACCCCTGCCCGGCGCACTGGTCACTTCCAGCGCCCCCCCCATGGCTGTCACCAGCCGACGGCTGATGGCCAGGCCCAGGCCGGAGCCACCGATCTGCAACCCCAGGTGCACCTGGCGGAATGGCTCAAAAACCTTTTCCAGGTCTTTACGGGCAATGCCAACCCCGGTATCGCGCACCTCGAAAACGAGATCCCGACGCACCACCGACACCCGGCACTCCACCCAGCCCCTGACGGTGTATTTGACACCATTGCTGAGCAGATTGAGCAACACTTGTCGTACTTTAATCTCATCAACCATGACAATTTCCGGCAATAGCCCAATGGGCAGCAAGCGTAAGTCCAGCCCTTTACTGGTGGCACGCTCCATCAGGATATTGCGCACGCCGCGCAATAGCTCCAGTAATCGGACAGCTGACGTATGCAATTCAATCTGGCTGGATTCGATTTTGGTCAGGTCAAGAATGTCATTAATTAACGACAGTAAGTGCTGGCCACTGGCTTCGATGGTAGTCAACCCCTTGCGTTGGGCCGATGTCAGCGATAGATTGCGCAGCAACAGCTGGGCATTGCCCAGCACACCATTAAGAGGAGTGCGCAACTCATGACTCATGTTGGACAGAAATAACCCCTTGGCCCGATTAGCCCGCTCCGCTTCCTCTTTGGCCCGCATCAGTTCATCCTCAATGCGCTTGCGCTCGGTGATATCGCGCACCACCATGGAAATCAGCAGACCATCGTCGGTTTTCAAGGGATTGCTGGTGATCTCCACTGGGAACACCCGCCCCCGGCGATCAACTCCCCGGGACTCATAACCTGCCAGACACAACTGCTCCCAACTGGCCTGCTCAAGATCACCCAGCAAAGGGTGGCCAGGCCGATTCTCCAGCGGCGTCAGCAGGCTCAGAGGCATATTGACCAGATCTTCGCGGTGAAAACCAAACATCTCCTCCGCCCGGCTGTTGGCCATGCCAATAATGCCCTCCGGAGTGGCAATGATGGTGGCGTCCGGTGCACTATCAAGCAGCAGTTTGAACTTTTTGGTGTCGCTCACCCGCTCAGTGATGTCATTGGCCAGCCCTTCCACCAGACACTGGCGCTGGTCGCCCATATCACTCCAGAAAATCTCCAGCCGGCGCACGCTGCCATTGAGGTGGCAGATATCCAGTTCAAAGGTATCGCCCAGGCGGCCTCGATGGGCTGCGCGAAACTGCTCGCGAAAACATTGTCTGCTATCGTCGTTGGCCAGATAATCGATCAGCGGTGTGTGAAATTCCCCGGGAGAGTAACCTAAAATGGCTTCAATAGATGGGCTGACGTGGGTAATGCAGCCATCATTATCCAGGTTGAAATAGAAATAGTTACCCCGCAAGCGCTCCAGCAGATGGCCAATATTGCTGGTTCTGGCCTGGTGCAAAGCCCGCTCCCGATCGGCCAGCTTACTCACCAGCTGCTGAAAACTGGCAGTTAAACTGCCAATCTCGTCCCGGCTGATATGGGTGATCTCCGGCTCGATCTGGCGATAAGTAAAATCGTCCATCGCCTGCTTCAAGCGTACAATAGGCCGGGTAATGCCCACCGACACCAGGCTGGCACAGATAAATATCAGCAGCAGCGAAAGCATCATCAGCAGTGCATTGATCTGAGCCTGGTCGATCACAGGAGCCAATACCGTCTCCCGAGGGGCGTAGCTGATCATCCACCACGATGCCGACTTAATGGGTGCGCCCATCAGCCAGTACTCATTTTGCCGTACCGGCACCCACTTGTGGCGAAAAGCCGGTTCACCTCTGGCAATCAGTTCTTCAAGATCGTGCCACAGCCCCGGTGAACCATAGTAAAACTGACTCTGGTGAATGCTGTTGAGCTGATAGCGCCTGGGCGTTTCGCTGTCAGTCTGCAGATACTCACCAGCGCTGTTAACGATGGAGAAGCTGGCATTGCCGGTGGCGTTTTCTACCAGTTGATGACGCAGGTCAGACAGATTAAGATCCATCCAGAAATAGCCATGCAAATGATCGGCACGAAAGACTGGCACTATGTAGCTGACCGTCCAGTCCTTTTCGGCACTCCCCCTGGGCGAAGTCCAGAAGCCACCTTGCTGCTTTTCCTGGCTGGCCCACCAGAACTGGGCCGGTAACAGACCCGTGTCGGCGGTCCGGTCCAGCTTGACCTGATTGCCGTCAAGATGGGTATGAAACACATCCCAATGACGAAAGTTGCTGCCCAACCGGGCATAGGTAAAGCCCCGCACCAGCGGGTTTCGTTGCACCAGGTCACCAAGAAAGTGCTGGATCAGACTCTGGTTGGTAACCGGCATCCAACTGAGCATATCAGCCATGAATGAGGTCATCGCCATCAACTGCTGTATGTGGCTGTCAATGCGCACGGCGTTATGCCAGACCTGTTCAATCAGGCCTTTGGCCACCGCATCGGTGGCCTGCTTGAGAGAGAGATAGAGATGAATGCCAAATATCAGATTGTAAAGAAGAGTGACCGGCACGACCGTAAAAAAAATGATTTTTTTCCTGATGGAGAAGGTCATTGCCAAAACCTGTCACCCCACGAAACGGTGGCTCACCGAGGCTGAGTCACTCGCAAGACTTGGAACGGGAGATATCACTATAGAAGAGGCTGCGAGGTTAACACCAACAAGCTGCACAAATTTGCAACTCTGCACACACAATACCGACACTGCCACGGAGTTACAGGTTTTTGCAGAACCTCATATACCCGTCGCCTTTCGAGTTGCTAGTTTGTTGGCTGCGCTTGTGCCCTTCAGGGTATTCGCTCGGCAACTGCTCCATGCGTTGCCCTACCTCCTGCATCCATGCAGTCGTCACCCCGGTCGCGTCGTATTTCTACGCTTCCGGCACCCGAGGGCATAAATACCCGAAGGGCACAAGGGCTTCGCTCAATTGCCGTCACGCAGCAACGTGAAATCCATTGGGTATAATTTTGCGTCAGCCAACTTCATGATTTGCAAAAATACACGACAGATATTTAGCAAATTTTCAGTCCGCAAAATGTGGTCATTGGCTCGATGCCCGCGAAACCCGGATAACCTGTGATAGCACCTCAGAAGCGTAGCAGCATAAGTCTCAAAACACGCCGCATCCTCGTCAGACAGCCCTGCGGGAATCACCAGGTCGCCCGTGGCAAGATTGATGACCTGCTCGCTCTCTATGTAAGAACGCAGTCTGAAGACAATATCCTCCGCCAGTTGCTTCAGGTCACCTACCCCGAAGACCCGTTGTGCAGACCCAGTAATCCTCTGGTCGAGAAGATCAGCAAAGTTCCGCTGATGATAATTACTGCACACAAATTCCTGATCTTTCCTCAGGGCATTTAGGTGTTCTTTCAGGACAAAAACTGCCTCCATGTAAAACTCGCGCGTGGGATCGGTTACCCCAGACAACAGTGAACACAGGGCAGTCCAATCATTAGCATCAACTGCCTGATTGTAATACGCATTATTGCTCAACCCATGCTGGGTGGTAATTTTCTCCCATTCAATACAGCGTTCAGCAACCTCTGTGGCAATGCGCATTTTGCCTGCACGATCCTTTTGCAACGTTGAAAACAAAGACAGTAACGGGGCAATGACGCTTCTTGACTTCTCGACCTTTAACATCTGGTAGATGTGATTTTCGTAGATGTCGGGAAATTGATAAATGCTGGTCATGTGCAATGGGTATTTGCCATTATCCAGAACATTGTTCAACCTCATGTAGTTGCAAAGTCCCAAGTTTTCAGCTTTGAATTTAGCGAAGGAGGTACTGTAATCGGCAAAAAACTTTCTGATCAACCGTGATTCGGTGGCCTTGCCCCGGGACTGCGATAGCGACTTTACGGTTAGCCCGGCTGTAACATCAGTGACCACCTCTGAGTTCCTTGCAGCAAGCTCCCTGATCCCCCATGGCAGTTGCCCGAAAAACACTTCTGCATGCTCTATGTTCCTGGCGGTGTCATGCCTTGCGACTGCCATACCGTTAACCGCATACACCACCTGACCGTTACCTGCACAAAGATATGTCTTGCCTGTTTTATGCAACCGATACTTGCCGCTATTCAGTTCTTGTTCAACGTGAAGATGCAACTCAAGAAGTGGCATCGTTGGAAATTTTTCATTCATTAAATCCGCCCCCGGCAAACTATTCACAGTGTTATTATCCGACAAGCTGAACAATAATTAGTTGCAATCAAATCCATTGGCCGATAGCAACTGCCGTAACGCATCAGCAAAGTCTTGAAACTTTCAGGGCTGGTCGTTACAGGGGATCACAAGACCTACCATGCATTGAAATGGGTAAGTAAGTAGTCCAATCATTGCTTTTTCTGCTCCAAGCCCGCAGGCTGAGGGCTGCAGGCAGAAAAATATATGTTTTCAATTGTCTGACTATTAATTACTGTGCCTTTTCTTCGGAATCACGTCATTAATCACGCATGTTACAAATGCCCATCTGCCCCAGAATAACTTGAGGCTGTCATCGGAGTTTACCAGCAAGCCTGGCAGTACGCTGAAAGGTTATGGAATATTCCTACCACCTTTCCAATTGCTACTGCTACGCTATTTCGTTGGCTTCATTTGCTCGTCAACTGCTCTGTGCGCTCGCTATTTTGCGCATTTATTGCAGCTGTCACTTAAACAGGGCTGATCATATATACCCAAAGGATTTCAAGTTGATTCGAGGCGGCAAATGAGCGAAGCCCCGGGAGCATAGAAATACTATGTGACCGGAGTGAGCGAATGCAGCCAACAAAGTAGCAACTTGAAAGGCGACGGGTATACAGGCCATTTACCACGATTGTATTAAGCACTACCATTATCAGGCACTGATGAACCCGTGCTCACCCGGACAAAGCCAGGGAGTTTACGAATGAGTGAAGTACTGAGGGAGTTGATCAACCTGCTGAAGCTGGAACCTATCGAAGACCGGATTTTTCGTGGTCAAAGTCAAGAGTTGGGTTGGGGTCGGGTGTTCGGTGGCCAGGTGCTCGGACAGGCACTGTCTGCAGCCAGACAGACCGTGGATCCTGAGCGTCATGTGCACTCCTTTCACAGTTACTTCTTACGTGAGGGTGACAGCAGCAAGCCCATCGTGTATACGGTAGACTGCATTCGTGACGGCAAAAGCTTTAATACCCGCCGAGTGGTTGCAGTACAAAATGGCTGCCCCATTTTTAACCTGTCTGCATCGTTCCAAGTCAACGAGAACGGCTTTGAGCACCAGGATCCGATGCCAACGGCTATACCGGCCGTTGAGGCTCTGAGTGAAAAAGCGCTGATTGCCCGACACAGTGACCTGATTCCCAAACCTTTGCAAAAACGGTTACTCAAAGACACACCGATCGAGATTCGTTTTGCCGACCCCACCGACCCACTGAAAGACAACAGTCGTCCACCAAACCACCAAGTGTGGATAAGAGCCAACGGTAAATTGCCCGATGACCCCGGTATGCATAAATATCTGCTGGCTTACGCTTCTGATTTTCAGTTTTTGACTTGCAGTTTATACCCCCACGGCGCAGCCAACTTTCAAACGCCCATGCAGATTGCCAGTCTGGACCATGCCATGTGGTTTCATCGCCCATTTCGCATGGATGACTGGCTTCTGCACTGCGTCGAGAGCACCACCGCAAGTGGTGCCAGGGCACTGGTCAGAGGACAGGTGTTCAGCCAATCCGGCGAGCTGGTGGCTTCCACCATGCAAGAAGGGCTTATCAGACTACAAAGACCGACTACAAAAGGCGAACGGCAAAGCTAAACGTCCAGGCCAAATATGCGTTTGGCATTTGCGGTGGTGGCCGCTGCCACCTCCTCCCCGCTCACGCCAAACACAACCCCCAAAGCGTGGCAGACGTAAGGGAGGTTGGCCGGCACATTAATCGGTTTCTTCTGCGACTGTGATTTTGCGCTGGATGACTGCTCCCGTGTCGGCATCACCAGGTAGGGACGCAAGTATGGTGCGTCAGTCTCAATCATCAGGCGATCACGCAGTGCCTCCCAACCAACACGCCTCAGAGCATCAACCAAATCCCCATTGCGTTTACCAGCGACCCATCCAGTGATGCCGATGGAGCACCCCAAATCCAAATACTTTCGCAACTGGTCGTAGTCACCGGTAAAGCAGTGTACACACGCCATCTCCGGCGCTGGCAGACGGGTGATGTAACTACTCAACATAGCAACAAAGTCAAAATAAGCCTCGCGCTCATGGAGAAACAGGGGTTTGCCCAGCTCTACCGCCAGTGCCAGCTGATCCAGAAAAACCGCCTGCTGTTTCTGCTTATTGGAGAACTGTTCATAGTGGTAGTCCAGACCACACTCTCCGATGGCTACACAGCGACCACTGTCGTCATTGAGCAACAATGCCCGAAGCGCCTGTACGCCACCATCTTTATCATAAAATCTGGCAGAATGAGGGTGGCAACCGGCGGTATAATACAACGCACAGGATGCCAATTCCTGGCAGGCTCCGCCGAGGCCGACAGAAACCTTTTGATTCAGTACTGCCTGCACCTTATTCGCCACCATACCCGATACTTTTATCGAGGTACTGGTAATCATGATACAGCCAACCCCAGAGCGGACTGCATCATCGATAGCCGCCGAACAATCAAGAGAACGTTTACCACCAACGAGATTGGCACCAATATCTACCAGCGGAGTCAAATATCGTGGAGGCGCAGACAGAGGCCTAAAAACCACCCCCTCCTTCGCCTCCTTATTTCTCAGGCGCCGGGTCTCATATACTGAAGCCGTTGCCCCCTGGCTGCGTGGCAGTCGGGAATCAATACCCTGCGCTCCCCCTGCACCACGAAAGCTGACAAACCTGGTGGCGCAGGGTGGATGCCCGGTAACAGACCTCCCTGAATAACCAAACTGTTTTGGCCTGCAATTTTTTTTCACTTTTTTTGCAAGACCAACCGTTTCCCAATCGCGCTCAGCAGGTTCGGAAAAAGGCGCTGACGCCCGAGCACCGCTTGGTAACATACCCCTCCCTTGTGCAGATCTCAGCCATCCCCTGCCGAAGCAACTCCGGCAGGCATGATTTTTATACTTGCTTACCTGCAGCACGCCAACCAGATCTCTCCCCGCAGGCATTAGTAGATGCTAGCTAACGAGTATCTTGGTGGCCAGACAAACTTTTAGAACAATTGGATATACCCGTCGCCTTTCAAGTTGCCCGTCGCCTTTCAAGTTGCTACTTTGTTGGCTGCACTTGAGTCCTTTAGGGTATTCGCTTACCCCGGTCACGTAGTATTTCAACTCTCCCTGGGGTTCGCTCAATTGCTGCCGCATAGCAGCATGAAGCCCATTGGGTATATAAAAAGAAATAATCAGACCCATTCAAGGCAACAACGATTTGTGCTAATTGCAATCATTAAGGTTTACACTGTCCAAACAGTGCAATAGGGTTAACATCATGAACGTAGCATTGCCAGGCAAAGTCGCATTGCTATCAGTTGTTGCATTTCTGGTCAGCTGCAATGATTTTGGCGCTACCAGTCAGACGCTTCCCGCGCACCTCGAGGTAGCCAGAACACGAGCCATGCAGTTGTGCTCAGGCTGCCACGGCCCGACAGGCATCAGCGGCGCACCATATAACCCCAACCTGGCCTGTCAGAAAAAAGAGTATATGGTGAAACAGCTTAACTACTACCGCGATGGCTCCAGAACCACCCACCAACCCATGAATAATATTGCCAGGCTGCTCAGCGAGGCGGAAGTGGAGGACATCAGCGAGTGGTACTCAATCACCGGATGTCCATAAAATCACCGACTGAACGGTTAGCATGAACTAATTGGCATTATTGCTGTCAATATGTTTAAGGGAATAATAATCAGCTCAATCAAACTGCAAAGCGTGTCTTTGCTTTGGATAAGGCAGGTGTTTCATGGCGCTAGCTTCTCATCGTGCTGATCATGCACATCATGACACTAATCGGATAAGGACTGTCATCAGCGAAGTATCCAAAAATGTTTCGGATTCCAATGGCAACTTTAAATCGTGGGTAGTCAAAACCTGCTGGCAGGAGCTGTCCCTGAACGGCGTCGTTTATCGTCGGTTCCTGGGTGAAACCCATTGTCTCTATCAGCGCGGTATTCTAGGCCAGCCACGATCAACGCCCACATTCATGTCACACGGTAGATCACCCGTGCTGGTCACTGCTCCCCGTGATATTGTTGTTCGCTTTTCATCACCGGTCGTGCAGCTGCAACACGCCCTGAAACCCGGAGTGGTCGAACATCGTCTGGAGAGAATCATGCAGATGCTGATCGCGATAGGTCTGTCCGATGCTGTTGAACTCCCGGAAGGTTCAAACAAGGAGCCCGGACCGCGACAACCAGAGGTGATCCGGGATAAGCCAGTCATCTCCTCTCGACTACTGTCTTTGCTGGCCAATGCCATCAACCGGACAAGCAATGAAACAGGCCAGGAGGAGGTCAGGAGGGCATTGCCCTGCCCTATTGTCATGGAGAATGAGTTATCTCCTTCGGCTGATAAGCTGGCACAATCCGTGAAGCCAGAGTTGTTGCAGATGATTGATGAGCTCAGTAAGCAATTTATTACCGAACCATCCGTTCAATACAAAGCGGTTATTGACGAATTCAACGTTGCTTCGCTACCCATAAAGCCCTCAACTGACAGACCATCAACACAGCAATCTGTTCGTCACGGCGTTGTAGATAAGCATTCAATCAACACACAGGATCATTCCAACAGTCAAAAAATGATTCACAAACCTGTTCCTGTTACTTCAGCAAATAAACCTGGCGTTCATTATCAGGCTGCGCCGGTAGCTGCCAGTGTTAACGTCAACTTACCTGCTGCCTCCCTGCTGAGCAATATTCTGGCTAGTGGCATGCCTGCAGCCATGCCACCTATCCCAATCGCCGAAAGTGGTCAAAAGCAACTGCCGCCCATTATTTTGCCCAATTTCGGGCACGGTGCAGGCAATCGCTCAGAAAGAAAAAAAAGTAAAAAAGAACGCGATGAGGAAGAGGAAGAAGAGCGCGAACGATCACGCAATCCATTTTTGTTTGATGATGACCCACTTGATTCAGATGATGATGAAGAATAACGATGACCCAAATATAAATCGAACTTAATTCGGCCCATCTTGTCAAATGTGTATGAGTAGAAAGTGCGTTAATACATTGACAGCCTCCCATGCAGCTGTCTCATGTTGAATCTACCCAAACCCATCCCAACCTCACAACTAAGGACGTCGTAAGAATATGGAACCATTTAACAACCTCAATCGAGCTACCGGTGCAATAGCGCCAGACCACACCAAACAACTTAATATTCCTGTTACCCGGGGAACTGGTGCAGTAGAGACAACACAAGCAGTTAGTTACTTTGACACCCTAAACCTGAATGAAAATCCACGACGATCCCTCGCTCAAGCTTCTGTCAGTGTTCCTTGTGCAGCAGTTGCAACACCATCTCTTTCAGATAAGAGTGAAGGGCTTTTCTATATTCGCGAGTGCAGAGACAAAATCCTTCGTGATATAGAGCCAAAAAAATACGACAACACGCTTTACTCTGAATTCATAATTGAATTTGACGATATTGAAGAAATAAGAGCAAAACCCACGCGCAAAACACAAGGAGAATGTCTCTTGGGTACTGTTCAAAGATATTTTGATGCAGCTGACCTGCAGAGAAAAAAATTCATCATGACTGTGCTCGTCAACTGCTTCAATAAGCATCAAAAGCATTTAACTCGATTCCTGAATCCTCGCTATCAGGAGAGTACTGCCAATCCTGTAAGAGAGCCGACATTACCAGAGACGTTAGCCTCGTTACGAATCACACCAGGAAAAGAAGCCTGTGAGCATAACGAGGAGGTCAACCGAACCGGCAACAACAACGGGAATAACTTCGAGGAAGATATTAAATACCCTGTTCAGGAATCGGGTAGATATTGATATAAGCCTACACCGGGCAGTAATACCAAAACTCGCAGAAGCACGCATTTTTTATACTGGGCATCCTGCATAGGGTTGATATCTGTACCCAAAGGATTTCAAGTTGATTCGAGGCGGCAAATGAGCGAAGCTCCGGGAGCATAGAAATACTATGTGACCGGGGTGAAAATGCAGCCAACAAAGTAGCAATTTGAAAGGCGACGGACGGGTACATCAGTAATCGTTATTAAAGGGCCACACAGCCCTTCAACAACGCTCTACCGAAGTAACAAGGTAGAATCAGTTGGCCACAATATTGACCAACTTGCCCGGAATCACAATTACCTTGCGCACTGTCAGACCATCGGTAAATTTGCACACGTTCTCATGGGCCAAGGCCAGCTTTTCGATGGATTCATTGTCTAAAGTAGCTGCTACCTCCAGCTTGGCTCGCACTTTGCCATTGACCTGAACCACCAGAGTGAGGGCGTCTTTTTTCAGAGCATCGGCATCAGCCATTGGCCACGATGCATCCAATACCGGCCCAACATGGCCCAGTGCCTGCCAGATACTGTGCATAGTGTGAGGCACAATAGGTGCCAGCATCAGCGTGATGGCTTCGATAGCTTCGCGCATTACCGCCCGATCCTGATCAGTATTCACCGGGAAGCGGTTAATAGCGTTATTCAGTTCCATAATCGCAGCAATGGCAGTATTAAACGTCAAACGTCGTTCGAAATCGTCAGACACTTTACTGATGGTCTCATGGACTTTGCGCCGCAGGTCTTTCTGTTCTTTGGTCAGGGCGTTCAGATTCAGATCCGGCACATCACCACCTGCGATATGCTCTGCTGCCTGCTTCCAGAACCGGCGCAGGAAGCGGTTAGCACCTTCCACGGCACTTTCAGACCACTCCAGCGTCTGCTCCGGCGGTGCAGCAAACATGGTGTAGAGGCGGATGGTGTCAGCGCCATACTGGTTGATCAGGTCCTGAGGGTCGATGCCATTGTTCCTGGATTTGGACATTTTGCTCATGCCCGCTTGTTCCACCACTTCACCGGTGGCTTTCAGGGTTGCCCTGATCAAACGTCCTTTGTCGTCAAACTCGCTATCCACCTCCGTTGGCGCAATCCACTGCTTAACGCCCTTGTCATCGGTTTTGAAGTAGGTATCAGCCAACACCATACCCTGGCATAGCAGTCGCTTGAACGGCTCATCGCTGTTGACCAGACCAGCGTCCCGCAATAGCTTGTGGAAAAAGCGCGAATAGAGCAGGTGCATTACGGCATGTTCAATGCCTCCAATATACTGATCCACAGGCAACCAGTAGTTAGCCTGCTCCGGGTTCAACATCTGATCGTCGCACTGGGGTGAGCAATAGCGAGCGTAATACCAGCTGGACTCCATAAAGGTGTCAAAGGTATCGGTTTCGCGGGTGGCGGGCTGGCCGTTATGGGTGGTTTTTGCCCACTGCGGGTCAGCCTTGATGGGGGAGTGAACACCGTCCATCTCCACATCTTCAGGCAACAGTACTGGCAGGTCAGCCAGCGGCACCGGTACTTCGCTGCCATCGTCGAGGTAGCGCATGGGAATCGGTGTGCCCCAGTATCGTTGACGGCTAACACCCCAGTCGCGCAGGCGATAGTTAACCTGGCGCTCGCCCTTGCCCGCGCTGATCAGGTAATCGGCGATGGCGTTAAAGGCCGCGTCAGAACTCAAACCATCAAACTGGCCAGAGTTGACCAGCACACCCTTGTCGGTAAAGGCGGCAGCAGTCAAATCAACGGTTTCGCCATTGGCTGGGGCAATCACCTGCTCAATGGGCAGGCCAAAGCGAGTGGCGAATTCGAAATCACGCTGGTCGTGGGCAGGAACGGCCATCACAGCGCCGGTGCCGTAGTCCATCAGCACAAAGTTGGCAGCCCAGACTGGCACTTCCCGACCCGTGACCGGATGGATGGCACGGATGCCGGTATCAACACCGAGCTTTTCCATGGTGGCCATTTCCGCTTCGGTCACGGCGTTGGATTTGCACTGCCCGATAAACGCTGCCAGCGCAGGATTGTCGGCTGCGGCTGCTTTGGCCAGTGGGTGCCCAGAAGCAATGCCCACGTAGGTCACGCCCATCAGCGTATCCGGACGGGTGGTGTAGACCCGGAACGCCTCCGGCGCACCGGCTACTGGGTTGGCCACCTTGAAGGTGATCTGCACGCCTTCAGAACGGCCAATCCAGTTACGCTGCATGGCTTTCACCTGCTCAGGCCAGTGCTCCAGCTTGTCCAGATCGGCCAGCAGTTCATCGGCATAGGCGGTGATTTTCACAAACCACTGGGGCAGCTCTTTGCGCTCGACAATGGTATCGCACCGCCAGCAACGGCCGTCTTCTACCTGTTCATTGGCCAGAACGGTGGCGTCGTTGGGGCACCAGTTAACGGTGGCCATCTTTTTGTACACCAGCCCCTTTTCGTAAAGCTGGGTGAAGAACCACTGCTCCCACTTGTAGTAGTCCGGCTTGCAGGTGGCCAGTTCGCGGTTCCAGTCGTAGCCAAAGCCCAGGCGTTTGAGCTGGCCTTTCATGTAGTCGATATTTTCGTAAGTCCATGGTGCCGGCGCGGTCTTGTTCTTGATGGCGGCGTTTTCTGCCGGCAGGCCAAAAGCATCCCAACCCATGGGTTGCAGAACGTTTTTGCCCCGCATGCGCTGGTAGCGGGCGATCACATCGCCAATGGTGTAATTACGCACGTGCCCCATGTGCAGTCGGCCGCTGGGATAGGGGAACATGGACAGGCAGTAAAACTTCTCTTGATCACTGCGCTCACTGGCGGCAAAGCTGTCGTTGGCTTCCCAGAACTGCTGGGCTTCGCTCTCAATCTGGTGCGGTTGGTAGTGCTCTTCCATATCGCTCGGGCTTAGGGTCATGGATCAGTGTGATTCAATGTACGGGAAGCAAAACGCCCTGTAACCATGTGAATCTTCAAAGCTGGCTAGGATACATCACTGCCTGCCGCACTGCACGATTCGTGACGGGCAAACCGGAGAGTTGGGGGAAAAGCCCGTGATCGGTGATCACAGGCTTTATTACCGCAAGACCAGGCAGGAGCGATCAGCGTTGGGCGATGGCCTCAATTTCCACCAGCGCGTCTTTAGGCAAACGGGCAACCTCAACGCAGGAGCGAGCCGGGTAGCCAGCATCAAGGTCGTCAAAGAACTTCTGGTAAACCTCGTTCACCGTGGCAAAGGTGTTGAGGTCTTTAACAAACACGGTCATTTTGAACACGTTGTTCATGGTCAAGCCAGAAGCTTCTATGATCGCCTGAACATTTTTCAGCGATTGCAGCGCCTGGGCTGCTACCTCGGCAGGCATCTCTCCGGTGGCCGGGTCGATCGGCAGTTGGCCGGAGGTGAAGACCAGTGACCCCGTGGCTACTGCCTGTACATAAGGGCCAATAGCTGCCGGAGCATTTTCGGTATTGATGGTTTGTGTCATTACTTCTTATTCCTTTTAACAATGAATACACCAGCACCCGACGGTACAAAAGCCAGACACTGGCACAGCACAGTAACAGAAAAAGCAGATGATTTCCCAGAGCTATTGAGACTTCATGCCGGGAGCCACGCCAGAGAGGGGCATGTATCGTTGACTTGCCACCGGCTCAGTTCGAGTCAGACGGACTGGTTCTTTCTGTTGGTATTGCTTCACAGGCAACTTCAACCATTCTGTCTTTCTCCCGGCGCATGGTTGTTTTAAATACAATGGGATAACCATTTTCATCAACACAGTTATCCTCGTCATAATCCTTCGTTACCGTGAGAGTCACCGTTGTCCGGCCATCCCGGTCACTGTACCACTCAGGTAATTCAACAGAGTACATACTGTCAGGGATCGCCATGATGAACCCAGATGGTAAAAGCCGGAACCCTTGATCTGGCTTGGAAGAATCATAAAAGCGGTACTCAGGAGGCCAACCACAGGTCAAGCTCCCTCTGACAAGGAAGGTGTTGCCGTCAGGACTGGCTCTGACACAGTACCAGTTCAATTCAAAAGGGCAGTAATGATCACAACGCTGTTCGTATATTTTTTCAGCATCCAGGTTGACCACCACTGGTGCCTCCGGAGAATAACCAGTCAAAATACAACGATTGCCCTTCCACTCAAAGCAAGTCACAGGAGTGCTGACAAAATTGCGATTGATATTCACGAGCACCTTATTGTCTTCACTCTTGGTTACCTGAATATTGCTGTAGCCAATCTGGTTGAGTTCCCGGTGCGAATAACTAGTAACTTCAAGCTTGTACTTTTGGTCGTGGAACATTGCCGCAAATTGCCACCAGGGCGTGTTTTGGTAACATCCGGATCGGATTCTTGCCTCCAGTTTTTCCCTTACTTCGTGATTCCTGGCATTCCAGTGCGGGTCATTCCAACATGCATCAGTGTGACTCGGCCAAGTGTGCAGCTTGTTGCACTCCTGGTGATTTAATGTGCTGGCAGGAACTGAACTGCAGTCACGCTTTTCGACAGTCATCGTAGGGACACTCGTTTGCAGGTCAACCGCACGCGTGGTTTCATTTGCGGTCGCTGGATTATGACTGCCGATATTGGTTGCAGTTGCAGATTTTTCTTCCTTTGGCTGCTCAAAGGTTGATTCTGCTCCGACAAGAGGGGCTTCAGGGATACTGAGACTTGAGAATTGTCGTCGCAATACCACCTCATTTTCCTTCGCCCCGGGCAACGACGTGGAGTGGTGAGTGCTGGCCTGGCCAGGTTCAACCCGCTGGGAGTCCACAGTTACTGAATTGGAGGAGGTCACTGCAGGACATTCCCTTACATCGCGATAGTCAAATCTTGCACTTTCACCTTCAGGTTTACCCTGCGAACTGTCTCCTAAGGGTGTTACAGGACGAATATCGGTGTTTGTCAACATTGATGCAGCTCCCGGACAAGCATTTGGACGAACTTTCTGGTGCATCCCATGGGACAGCAGAACAATTTATCAGTTCAACATTCCATGCCTGAAAATTATTTCCAACCCCACCAATCTATACCCAATGGATTTCAAGTTGATTCGAGGCGGCAAATGAGCGGAGCCTTTATGCCCTCGGGTGCCGGGAGCATAGAAATACTATGTAACCGGAGTGAGCGAATACCCTAAAGGGCACAAGTGCAGCCAACAAAGTGGCACCTTGAAAGGCAACAGGTATATTCGGGACTTTTCTCGAATGGAACAAAAATGCTGTTATTACTGACATCCAAATGATTGACAGTATCGGCATCAAGGTGGTCTGCTGATTCCGTCACTTCCTTCCCCTCAACAGGAACAAACAGCATACCGTGAACACTTACCTGGACGCTATCCACCTCTGGCTGGAACACAATACCGTATACATTGGCCCGGCCATTGCGTTGGTGGCATGCCTGGAATCACTGGTGGTGGTCGGCATGGTGCTACCGGGCGTGGCCATGCTGTTTGCCCTGGCTGCCATCGCCGGGGCTGTCTCCATGTCGGTCTACTGGGTGATGTTCTGGGGGTTTCTGGGTGCCGTGATTGGCGATGGTATCAGCTACCAGGTGGGCTATCACTGGCAACATCGGGTGCGCAACTGGTGGCCTTTCAACCGTTACCCAATTTGGCTGGAACGGGGCGAGGCGTTCTTTCATAACTATGGCATTTCAAGTGTGGTCATTGGCCGCTTCATTGGCCCAGTGCGCCCGGTGGTGCCGGCGGTGGCCGGGATGATGGGAATGCCCCCTGTCGTCTTCTTTACGGTGAATGCTCTTTCAGCCATCGTCTGGTCCCCGGCCTATCTGGTGCCGGGCTACCTGACAGGCGCGGCGCTGGAATTTCACGAACAGATTCCCAGGTCGCTGATAGTGGCGCTGGGGGCCATTATAGCGTTTGCCGCTTCGGTTCCGACGCTGCTGGTGGCCATGCATCACCGCTGGCGGCCCAATCCGGCCTGGCATCCAGCCCTGGCTCTGGTACTGGTGTTGTTATGCGTCGCCGCTACGGACACGCTCTCTGTGGTTGAGCTGCACATTGCGCCAAAGTTGCAGATGATGAATTTGCCTTGGCTGCAACAGGAGTTTGCCTGGCTGGCAGGGATTGCCAGTGTGCCTGTGCTGAGCCTGCTGTTTGTCGGCACCCTGATCTGGCTTTACGTCAACAAGCGACCGGGTAGCCTGGCGTGCCTGTCTCTGGGCGCGATCGCTACCCTCTGCTCCATCTGGCTAACGGGCCATTTGTCCGGTGGGATATCCATGGCCACTGCATTGGGGGCATATACCCTGTTCTCCCTTGCCATCCTGCTGGCAGAGCAACAGCCTTTTAAAATACGACTACTCAGTGCAACGGTGGCTACTGTCCTGATCTTGCTCCAGGGGTTTGCCTCGCTGGTGCTACAATTGTATCCCCTCAACAGCGTCCTGACTGGGTTGGGGCTGGGGTTGTTCTGGGCGCTGACCGTTCTGGCTGTGCGGCGTCAGTGTCCAGAGTAGACGTACTTTTCCCGTTTGATCTGCCGGGGAGCAAAGCCCCAGTCTTTTAACAGGGCTACACACTCATCAATCATCCCCGGGTTGCCGCACAGATAAACCAAGTCTTTTTCCGGGTCAAGGTTCAGATCATCAAACTGACCCTGGACGCGACCGGCATACTCTCCGGCAATCAATTGTGACTCACGACTCAGGCAAATCCGCTGCTGGGCAACTGGCACAAAGTCCCCGGCATAGATGCACTCGTGGCGATACCTGAAGCCCATCAGCGTGGTAATCGCCCTGCCTTGGGCGGCCAGCGCAGTCAACCGGGGAATCATGCTGCGATAGGGAGCAATGCCGGTGCCGGTGCCCACCAGAATCAACTGGCCGGGCAGTGCTTCAGGTAACGTCAAGGCACCATAGGGACCGGTCATACCCACTTCAGTGCCGGGCGTAGCCTGTTGAAAAAATGTTGAGGCTACACCGCCATCGACCAGACTCATTGCCACTTGCAACAATCCACTGGCCTGAAAGCCCGCTGGTGAGTTAGCAATGCTGTAGCTGCGCTTATGCACAGTACCATCGACGTTTAGATGCAACTGCAGGAACTGCCCGGCAACAAAATCAAAGCTTGCCACTGGCTGAAAACTCAACTGCAAGGTATTGGTGCTCAGTTGCTCGATCCGGGTGAGTTTGGCGGGAAAAGGTGCGCCGGGCATTGGTAACACTCCTCAGATGGTTGTTCTGCCTGCGACAGAACGGTGTTTGAAGTAGCGTCGGATCATCCTGGCAAGGGTGCCCCGCCACGGTTTGTTATGCACACCAAAGGTACTGAGAATTTTTCGGCAGGCCAGTGTGGCATTGGCAGGCGCCTGCAGGCCATCGCGCTCGTTCAGTTTATCCATACGCAGTTTGCGAATAGTCAGAGGCTGGTATTGTGATGCATCGGCGATAACGGTTTCGGCAAAGCGATTTTCTGAAACCGGCTCGGCACTGGCGTAATGGTAAGTGCCCCAGGGTTCGGCCAGACAGTCGAGCTGATGAACAATGGCAACGATGACCCGCGCCACGTCATCGCCAGGCGTTGGGCAACCCTGCTGATCAGCAACCACCGCCACTTCCTGCTCCTGACTGATGCGATCGAGCAGGTATTTCAGCAGATTGTTGCGACGGTGACTGATCACCCAGGACAGACGCAAAATGATGTGCCTCGGGCATCGTGCCATAATCTCCTGTTCCGCCTGCCAGCGGGTCATCGCCAGGCGTTGGGCAACCCTGCTGATCAGCAACCACCGCCACTTCCTGC
>JAKROC010000079.1 GCA_024509075.1 Endozoicomonas sp. | reverse complement strand
GGGAGCTGGAGTCACAATTGGTGGCTCCTTCGACCCAGTGCGGAAGGGGAGATTCCTACCGCTGACTCGACAGGGCTTCGCTCAATTGCCGCCGCGTTGCAACATGAAATCCATTGGGTAACGCTCCCTGAAACGCAGAGCACTGCAGCGTATTTTCTGGTATTGAAAATAGTTGAGCCATATGATTGACCATGGATGTCTTCGGCTAATAACTAACGAACAATGCTTCACAGGGAGATGCTGCATGAGGACTGCAATTGAACAGATCATCAATGATCATGAGCACATGGCGCGTTTACTGGACTTTCTGGATTTTCAGATGTCTGGTTATCGGGAAGGGAGTGAACGACGGCCGCAGTTGGATATCATTGTTGACGCCCTGGATTATCTGCATCAGTATCCCGATGTTTTTCACCATCCTCTGGAGTCCAAACTGATTGCCAGGCTCAGGCCGCGCCTGACCAAGAGGGAGTATCGGGTTAAATTCGACCTGATTGAGTCCCAGCACCAGCAAATGATCACCATGACGGCCAAACTGTTGTCTGGGTTCAGCGCTGTGGCTTCTGGTCAAGTGATGCCGATTAACCTGTTGCTGGCCAACTATACCCTTTACAGTAATTTGCAGCGTGAGCACATGGCGCTGGAAAATCAATTTCTGATTCCGGCACTGGAGGACTTGTTAACCCCTGAGGACTTATTGCTGCTTGATAACGATCTGAAGCAGACGCCCGACCCATTGTTTGGTGCTCACTTGTGGCAAGCCTATGAAAGGTTGTATCGCAATATGTTGGAGTGGGAAGTTCAGCCAACGGTATGATCGAGGCTGCGAAGGGGGTAGGTGGTTTTATACCGTTGCTTGCACTAAATATTACCGAGGTACGCCCTTCGGCTTTGCTCAGGGCAAGCGCAATCTCGCGGTATTTGCTTGCTGCCACCGTCCGGATGCCTCGATGAAGACCTGGAGGGCTGAAGTTCCGGAGCCGTGGGAAAAGCATCCGGTCAAAGCCGGCTTGTGGTTTGTCTCCGTTTTTGAAGATTGGCGCAGCGACCTCCGGTGATATTGGCAATTGTCTTCCCAGATATAAATTGACCCCTTGTTGAACTTTTGCCATCACAAGCACTCTATCTGGCGGAACTTGGTAAAAACTGTCGGGGGTTAGTGATGGATTCCAGTATTAATAGCCGAAGATCTGCCTTTGAAAATTATTCAAGATCCGCGCACTCGGTATCATTAGCTCGTGTTTCAATCACTCACGGAGTCGCTGAACTAACCCAGCTTGCCGAAGAAAATAGGCACGTGCGAAAATCAATGGCTACTTATGGTTGGTACGACGGGCATAAAGTGTTCGCAACCGGCGATACGGCCGGCCTGAAACAACTTGCCAATACCGGATCAATGACATACCGAAGTTTCGATTGGCAAACTTGCACGGCTCGCAATGCTGAGGTTGCCCAGGTGATGTCGTGTCCTTTTCCCATAACAGAGGATGATTATAAAGCCAGTTTATATGTACCATCCTATGGCAGCTGGCTCTATGGGCGACTGATGTGCCCTTATCAACTTGGCAGTAGCTACCATCTGGGCCACAAGGCCATTAAAGAACCACCTGTTTATCGGGTATCTCAATACCTGACCATTCTGAGCGACTTGGTAACCGAAGCACTGATATCTGCCGATCGCGACATTAAACAGATTGCAACCACCTACTACCAGGTAAAAGATTCTCTGAACAATCTGGTCAATAGCCCGGATTATCGTGATCGAGCGCTGCCAGCCGGGCAGAATGTTACTGGAGTTGCCTACAAGTTGGCGACGCTGCTTCGGGATCGTGATGGTTCCACCGCAGTTGCTAAAGAGTTTGTTGATTATGTTAACCAGTTACCACCTGATGCGTTCTTTCGGGCAATGCAAGTCATTGCCCTTGAGAACATACTGTTGAATGATGAGGGCGAGCCTATAGCAACTCTTGGGCTTTTCCATCATTCAGTATTCTTTGACGGTGATTTGATCTTTGCCAGCCGACACTTGACTGGCAATTCAGAAAGTGATGACACTAACGATTTTATCCGGTACTGGGTCAAACGGAGTTTGCAAGAAGCTCTGAAGCACATTCCTGCTATGAATGTTGACCATATCACGTCCATGGATGAGCTGGTTGAAACTATTCATCGTCAAGCCGGTAAACAGGTGGAGAACAAGCTGAGACACGTTTATTTGCAAAAGCTGGTACAGGATGAAATATTGTCTCAACCTGGGCTATCTCTGGAATCCGTTAAAGCAATGCTGCCGAGTCTACTTGCTCTTGCCAGAGAAACCAAAGGCATCACCTCCCTGATGATGGCTATCTTGCCAGACATGGCAAAAATTCCTAACCTGAATCAGTCGCTGGCAGAGTTACTGCTGCGCGCCAGCGCTGATGGGGATAAAAAAAAGCTAATCATTCCCATAGAATCTCTCAAGCAGACCTTGCCGCCTGAACAGCTAACATCACAGTTACAAAGCAATATTGATCGGATAAAAAACCATCGGTCAGCAATCCTTCGCCCGCCGACCTGGGCTTGTGCAATGCCTGATAATCACCACGGCTCTGCGTTACAGACTTTTATCGAAGCATTTCGCAACAACGTTCGCAACGGACTGGCGCCCCTGCAGCAAAACGAGGCGATGGATATTGATAAAAGCGTCGGTCACACTAATCGGCCATTGCAACCCATTGATGAAAAACGTTTACATCAATCCTTATTAAGGGACAGTTCTGGCAATCATGTGTTAATCAAACAACTGTATGATCACATTGCCAGATTGACTGTGAACGGAAATAATGCTGAGTTAACTCAACTGATACAAGAGTTAAAGAGTAGGGAATCTGACGACAAACGACGACTTATAAGTGCCCGGTCAGCCTGCCGACTTGTCGGCAGGCTGTTGCAACAACAGTTGGCAGCAAGTCAGATTGATGTTGCTTCTGTTGAGTCAGTGTTTAATCAACTGAAGTCGACGCTGCCAACAATTGACAGTTACCTGTCTGCTACTGATGTCTTACACCATACGTATGGTCGGGGCTGCATTTCAAGGATTGTTCAGGCTTTATTCCAGCACTTTACTTCCATTGACGACCACCGTCAGTCCGGTGATCTGGAGCCTATAGAATTCCATACTCTGCCAGAGTGCATTGCAAGGCAGCAAACACGAAACCAAATGTTACACGTAGCCCGCAACAATCGGCGGTATGAATGTTGCGTCTGCCTGCAAGCAAATGAAATACCAAGACTTCTCAATCACAATACTGCACCAGTTGGCCAGCCTGAGACAAATGGTCATCCTGGCATGCCAGTGTGTAAGCCGTGTGTTGAGCGATTATTGAGGGTATTTCCACCGCGCTGCCCAGCATGCCGGGTTAACATCACTGAAAGAGATTATGTTCCCTTTGTGCCTGACGTTGTCAGCTACGGGGACAAATAACGAAGGGTGCAGTGGTTGTTTAATGTTGTAACTTAGTCACAATGTGCTTCTTGGGTAATTTAGGGGTGCAAGATCGGGGGGGCGGCTGGGGGCGAGCAGTTCGCGAAGACTCCATCTTAGTTTCCGAAAAGTGGTGGCTATGTTAGTCTGGGCGGGTCTGCGGTGCTTGTCCATTCTCCAGGCCCCTGTACCCAAAGGATTTCAAGTTGATTCGAGGCGGCAAATGAAAGAAGCCTTTAAGCCCTCGGGTGCCGGGAGCATAGAAGTACTATGTGACTGAGGTGAGCGAATGCAGCCAACAAAGTAGCAGCTTGAAAGGCGACGGGTGTATAACCATAAAAAGAGGGGGTAAACGTGAAAAAAATCCTCACAGGGATCGTAGGGAGTATTCTCTGGCTTCAGTCCAGTTGTCTGCTGGCTATACCTGTTGAAGAAATTGCGCCAGAGGCCAGCACAGGTATTACCGAGCAGGAGTTGGTCAAGGCCGAGCGCTTTATGGTGTCTGCGGCCAACCCGTATGCGGTCAGTGCCGGCTATGACATCCTGAAAAAGGGCGGTAATGCTATTGACGCCCTGATCGCCACACAATTGGTGTTGAACCTGGTAGAGCCCCAGTCATCAGGCATCGGCGGTTCCGGGCTGCTAGTCTACTTCGACAGTGACAATAGCAATCTCACTAGTTGGGAAGGTCGGGAAACTGCTCCGGGTGCAGTAACACCCGAACTGTTTCTTGACCAGAGTGGCCAGCCGTTAGCATTTTATGAGGCAGTGGTAGGCGGTCAATCGGTAGCCACGCCGGGGTTGCTGAAAATGTTGCACACCGTACACCAACGGTACGGTGAACTCCCCTGGGCAACGCTGTTCCAGCCCGCGATCAAGCTGGCAGAGGACGGCTTTCGGGTCTCACCCCGGCTGGCTGCACTGGTGGCTGGGGATCAGGAACGCCTGAGTCGTCACAAGGCTACTAAAGCGTACTTTTTCCCCAACAATCAACCCATTCAGGCAGGGTCACTGCTCAGGAATCCTGACTTTGCCGAGACGCTATCCTTACTGGCCAGGCGGGGCATAGGCCCCTTTTATCAGGGTGAAATAGCCAGGGATATGGTAACGGCTGTGCGCTCCTGGCCCGGTCGCCCCGGGCTATTGAGTATGGCTGACCTGAAAAAATACCGTGTTCACTCAAGGGAACCGGTCTGTCAGATGTATCGTCAGAAGCAGGTCTGTGGCATGGGGCCACCCAGCTCCGGTGGGTTGACCATCGGCCAGGCTCTTGGCATGCTAGCCCACTTTGATCTGTCGGCTTCAGGGCCGGACGATCCTCATAGCTGGCGTCTGATTGGTGATGCCTCCCGCCTGGCCTTTGCCGATCGGGGACTATATATTGCTGACCCGGATTATACGACAGTGCCGCACGGCTTGCTGGATGCCGCATACCTGCACCAGCGCAGCAGGTTGTTGGCAACCGACAAAGCTTTGTCCGAGGTGATGCCCGGAGCCCCGCCTGGCAGTGAAAAGGACTTTTTGGCTCAGGCCAACGCTCTGGAGCTTCCGTCAACCACGCACATCAGTATTGTCGATGGTCAAGGCAATGCGGTTGGCATGACGTCCACCATTGAGAATGCTTTTGGCTCTCGGCTGATGGTGCGTGGTTTTCTGCTTAATAACTCCATGACAGACTTTTCCCTCCGTCCAACCATTGATGGTAAGGCTGTTGCCAACGCCATTGCACCGGGCAAGCGACCACTGTCATCAATGACGCCGACAATTGTCCTGCAAGACGGTGATCCCTACATGGTGCTTGGTTCTGCCGGTGGTGCCCGGATTATTGGCCATGTGCTGAAAACACTGATTGCCCATTTGGACTGGGGCATGCCAGTTGATCAGGCCATCAGCCTGCCTCACCGGATTAACATGTCTGGCCCCTACGAGTTGGAGGCAGGGACTGATGCCGAGAGATGGGTCAAGCCTCTGGAAAAAATGGGTTATCAAGCAACTGTCCGGGAGATCAATAGCAGTTTGCACGCCATTGTGATTAAACCTTCCGGTCTGGAAGGTGCGGCCGATCCCCGGCGTGAAGGGGCAGTGATGGGTGACTAGGGTCTATCCCTGAAGCACAGTCACCGAACGGTAATAGTGGGGAAGATATTAAATGGCAACCCTCATAGCCGCAGTTCTGGCCGGTTTTTATAAAGCTCGAGTGCGGCAGGGTTAGCCAAGGCATCGGTATTATTGACTGGTCGGTTGTTAATTATTTCACGTACCGCCAGTTCAACAATCTTGCCACTGACGGTTCTGGGAATATCGCTGACCTGAAGAATCAGCGCTGGCACGTGGCGGTGGGTGGCGTTGTCGCGGATGGTAGTGCTGATTTTCTCACTCAGTTGTTCGCTCAGGGCAATGCCATCGCGCAGGCGAACGAAAAGTATAATGCGAATGTCGTTTTGCCACTCCTGTCCCACGGCAATGCTTTCGAGCACTTCATTCACTTTCTCTACCTGCCGGTAAATCTCGGCGGTACCAATGCGCACCCCACCCGGGTTTAATACCGTATCAGCACGTCCGTGGATAATAACGCCACCGTGGCTGGTCAGTTCGCCATAGTCACCGTGAGTCCAAGTGTTGGCATAGGCGGCAAAGTAGGCCTGGTGATAAAGACTGCCGTCCGGATCGTTCCAGAATCCCACGGGCATGGATGGGAAACTTGCTCGACAGACCAGTTCACCTTTTTCACCTACCAGCAGCGTACCGGCGTTGTCGACAAAGTGCACATCCATACCCAGCCCACGGCATTGCAGTTCTCCACGGTACACCGGCAGGATTGGGCAGCCCAGGGCAAAGCAGGAGAGAATATCCGTGCCACCGGAGATGGAGGACAGTTGGACATTCGCTTTGACATCGCGGAATACATAGTCATAACTGCCGTGCAACAGTGGCGAGCCTGTGGACAAAATGGCTTTGAGATGAACAAGGTCATGGCTTTGCATTGGTTTGACCCCGGCCTTTTCCAGTGCGGCCAGGTATTTGGCGCTGACACCAAAAATGGTGATGGCCTCTGCGTCCACCATATCCATCAATGCGGCTGGGTGGGGGTGAAAGGGTGACCCGTCAAACAGAACTACCGTGGCACCAAGAGCCAGAGATGAGACTAGCCAGTTCCACATCATCCAGCCACAGGTGGTGAAGTAGAAGATCCTGTCCTGTGCCTTGAGATCAGTGTGCAAACTCAGTTCTTTCAGGTGTTGCAGTAAAATGCCACCGTGGCCGTGGACAATGCTTTTGGGTACTCCAGTGGTGCCGGAGGAGTAGACGATAAACAGCGGCTGGGCAAACGGCACAGGAATAAAAAGCACCTGCTCGGCAGGCTGACAGAAATCTGCCCAGAGTTGGGTGTTTGAGCCGGTTTGTGGCGCTGCGTTGAGAAAAGGTACCAACACTGTCGTGACCAACGATGGCAACTGCTGCTGAATCCGTGTGATTTTTCCCATACAGTTAACTATTTTGCCGCCGTACGAATAGCCGTCGACAGTTAATAGCAGGCGTGGTTTGATCTGGCCAAAACGATCCAGCACACCCTGAACGCCAAAGTCCGGTGAGCAGGACGACCAGATGGCACCAAGTGCTGTGGTGGCCAGCATCATAACCACCGTTTCCGGGCAATTGGGCATCATGGCTGCAACCCGGTCACCCTTTTTGATGCCTGCCAGCAGCAAACCTTGCTGGGCTGCTGCCACTGCCTGAAAGAGTGCCTGATAGCTCAGAGTGCGACGTTGGCCGTTTTCGCCCCAAAAGATCAACGCAGTTTTTTCGTCACGGTGTCGGAGCAGGTGCTCGGCGTAGTTGAGAGTGGCATTGGGAAACCACTGAGCACCGGGCATTTGGTCGTTAATCAGGACTGCTGAAGGTGCACTGTGAAACATGATCCGGAAAAATTGTGCCAGTGATTGCCAGAAGCCGCGGCGGTCGTCAATGCTCCAGTAATAGAGGTCAGAGTAATCTTCCAGGGGCAGGCCGGAAAACGCCCTTGCGTACTGGATAAATGACTGAAGGTTGGCTGATGTAATGGTGCTTTGATCCGGTATCCACAGTGCGGTCATGGATTTTCTCGTCATTATTGATGTTCAGGGGTAGCCCCGGCGCCGGATCTTGAGGTGATGCCCAGCTGGTCACAGATGAATGTAGTCGCTTTTGTCCGAGCATTCACATTCACGCCGGTGCTCTTGTCTGGCAGATTTATACCCAAAGGATTTCAAGTTGATTCGAGGCGGAAAATGAGCAAAGCTCTCGTGCCCTGAGGTGCCGGGAGCATAGAAATACTATGTGACCGGGTGACGACTGCATGGAGGCAGGGCAACGGATGAAGCAGTTGCCGGGGGAAATGTAGCCAACAAACTGGCAACTTGAAAGGCGCCAGGCATAGGTGGCAAATGGCCCTGCTCAGGATGGCTCGGGCAACTGGATGCTACAGGTTTTTGAGCATGCTCCTGGCTTTGTTCAATGCTTGTTGGTCCCAGGTGCCCAGGCGTCGTCTTATGGTGTTTTCAGTTTTGGAGAGCTTGATCATCTCGGCCATTTGTTCGTTGCCGGCGAATGGATGATCGTCGTAGCCGTCACCATCAAGAGTGTCGTAGCGTTTGATTACTTCGTCCAATTGGTTCAGTAGACGGGTTTTTTGATCGAGAAGCGTGTTGAGCATCAGCACCTTCTGGTGGTTATCCTGTGTTTTGACCAGATGAGCAAAAGCGCCTGGCCCAGCCAGACCTTTGTCCAGGCGACGCATTTGAAAGTGCCATGGGTCTTGCAGGCCAAAGTGGCTGGAAAGATTGTCAAATGCCTTCTTGTACAGCCGCATTTTTTTGTTGTAGGTGTTGCCTGATAAAAGCCTTTCGTAAGTATCCAGCCTTTCCCATGCCTGCTCTTTATTGAGTTGGGGCAGTTGATGTTGCAACACTTGCTGAGCAGTGATGGCCAGTTTTTTATCCAGCATGGCTTTCTCGTGCATGCTCACGGACGAGTCATTAATAATGGTTTGCAGTTTTTTGAGTACTGCCATAGTCAGGTCATGTGGGTTATCTAACCACTGCTGTCTGGTTCGACAATTATTCAGAAAATCAGATACGTAGTAGTTGACCATGATGGGGTCTTCCAAGTCCTCCAGCAGTTCCACGGTTTCCCGTACTGGGTTCTTTTCCATATTTGCCATTCTAAGAAAGTTCATGTTGTAGAGCTGGGGATTTTGAGCTATTTCGTCGGCCACACCCCGATCGATTGTGTCTTTTTTCGTTGGCTCAGAAAAATAACCGGAGTCATTTGTTTCGCTCCGTCCAGTCAGATCACCGGTAAGTTCTTGCGTCAACTCATCGGTATCGTCATCACTGGACAGCCCGCTGTCGGTGTCCGTGCCAGTCTCATCCGGCCAGGGTCGAAGTTCGGTTTCTTCTTCGTGCTCCTGTGGCGTTGCCCGCATAGAAAGACGGTTAGCAGAAGCATCCTTCTCAGGCGCGTTTTCGAGCCCTTGTGTGGGTAATATTATTTTCGGGGTAATGGAATCAACGACACTGATTGACCGGTTACATATCATTGTGTCACGTATTTTGGTAGCCAGAGTTGTCAGGAAAAATCGGTTCGGCGATGATTTGCCAGCAACTTTTTTGCTGTTGCCCGCTTTATTGTCCTGGCCGCCAGCAACAGGCTGATAGTTTTTGTTGGGTTGGGTAGGCCCGGTAGTATTCAGTCTAGGCATGGGGTTGCTCCAATGTCATCGCGCAATCCGTTATGTCACCGTGTGTAAATCGCGCGTCTGTCAGAAATTCCTTGTGTGATTCACAGACTGTTTATCGGCCAATTATTTATCAAATCTCGCGGAATACTCCACCCATAGCCTGACTGGAAGCCAAGCGACCTTTCAGGTTTGGGTGGAGATGGATAGCAACCAGCCTCACAAGGCTGGGGGTGGTAACTGATTCCGAAATAACGGTTGTTCAGCGCTGCTTACTTGCCGTAGTACGTCTTGTTCAGCAGCTCTTCAAGCTCACTGATCAGCGGCAAACGGGGGTTGGCGGTGGTGGTCTGGTCTTCGAACGCGCTCATGGCCAGCATGTTAACCTTGCTCTTGAACAGCACTTCATCGACACCGATTTCCTGCAAGGTGGCAGGCATATCCAGACGCTTCATCAAATCGCGAACGGCATTGGCCAGAGACTTGACGCCTTCTTCCGTGGTTTTCGCTGGCAGGCCGAGCATTCGCGCCACTTCAGCGTACTTCTCGTGGGCCACGTAGTAGCGGTATTTCGGGAATGACGCCACTTTAGTGGGGTTAGGGCAACCGTTGTACTCGATGACGTGGGGCAGCAGCACCGCGTTGGCCTGACCGTGGGAAATATGCAGTTCATTACCCAACTTGTGCGCGATGGCGTGGTTAACGCCAAGGAAGGCGTTGGCAAAAGCCATACCAGCAATACAGGAAGCGTTGTGCATTTTTTCCCTGGCTTCACGGTCGGCATTGTCGTACGACTTCGGCAGGTAATCGAATACCAGCTGAATAGCCTTCATGGCCAGTGCGTCAGTGTAGTCTGAAGCCATGACCGACACATACGCTTCGAGAGCGTGGGTCAGCACGTCCAGACCGGTATCGGCGGTCACTTTTTTCGGTACCGTCATGACCAGGTTCGGGTCAAGGATGGCTACGTCCGGGGTCAGTTCGTAGTCCGCCAGTGGGTACTTGGCGCCCTGGTCTTTGTCGGTAATAACGGCGAAGGAAGTTACTTCGGAACCGGTGCCGGATGTGGTCGGGATGGCCACCAGACGGGCTTTTTTACCCAGTTTCGGGAACTTGTAAACGCGCTTGCGGATGTCCAGGAACTTCTGGGCCAGGCCTGCGAAGTCAGCGTCTGGCTGTTCGTAGAACAACCACATACCCTTGGCCGCGTCGATGGGTGAACCACCGCCGAGGGCGATGATCACGTCTGGATTGAAGCGGGCCATTTCCTGAGCGCCACGACGCACAGTTTCCAGCGATGGGTCAGGCTCAACCTGGTTGAAGACTTCCACCTGCACCGGGTTGCTGCGTTTTCTCAGGTGATAGAGGATCTTTTCCACGTAGCCCAGCGACTGGATCACTTCGTCGGTGACGATAAATACCCGGGAGATGTTTTGCATCTTCTCAAGGTACTGGAGAGAGTTGGCCTCGAAGTAGATTTTCCGTGGCAGCTTGAACCACTGCATATTAACCCGGCGCTTGGCAACACGTTTGACGTTGATCAGGTTGACAGCAGACACGTTGGAGGTGGTGCTGTTACCGCCGTAGGTGCCACAACCGAGCGTCAGCGATGGCATGTTGGTGTTGTAAATATCACCGATGGCGCCGTGGGTGCTCGGTGAATTGATGATGATCCGCCCGGCTTTCATGGCCAGGGAGAACTCGTCGATGACGTGGTTGTCCTGGGCGTGTAGCACGGCAGAGTGACCCAGGCCACCGAAATTGAGCATCTGGTCGGCCAGCTCGATGGCGTGCGTGGAGCTCTTGGCTTTCAGAATGCCCAGCACCGGCGACAGTTTTTCCCGGGACAGTGGGTACTCAGGGCCAACACCTTCAATTTCAGCGGCCAGAATACGGGTGTTTTCCGGCACCTTGATGCCCGCCAGATTGGCAATGTACGATGGTTTCATGCCAACAATCTTGCTGTTGACGTGACCATCGTGAATCACCACTTCAGCCAGACGCTTGGTTTCTTCCGGTGTGGTGAAGTAAACGTTCTGGGATTTCAGCTCTTTGACCACGTCCTTATAGACAGCCTGATGAATGATGGCTGCCTGTTCTGAGGCACAGATCATGCCGTTGTCAAAACTCTTGGACATCACCAGATCGTTGCAGGCCTGCTTGAGATTGGCAGACTGGTCAATGATGCAGGGCACGTTACCAGAACCAACACCCAGAGCCGGCTTGCCAGAAGAGTACGCGGCACGCACCATGCCGGAGCCACCAGTGGCCAGGATGACAGCCACTTCCGGGTGAGTCATCAGCTTCTGGGTCGCTTCAATGGATGGCTGTTCAACCCAGAGAATGCAATCTTCAGGGGCGCCGGCGGCAACGGCAGCGTCGCGCACAATGCTGGCAGACATACTGGAGCACTGCTGGGCCGAGGGGTGAAAAGCAAAGATGATGGGGTTACGGGTTTTCGTTGAGATGATGGATTTGAACAGTGTCGTAGATGTTGGGTTGGTTACCGGCGTCACGCCGCAGACAATACCCACCGGTTCAGCGACCAGCATGAAATCTTCTTCAGCGTTGTCTTCAATCACGCCGACGGTCTTGTCGTATTTGATCGAGTGATAAACGTACTCTGTCGCAAAGATGTTTTTGGTGACCTTGTCTTCCATGATGCCGCGACCGGTCTCTTCAACGGCCATGCGAGCCAGCTCCATGTGGGCCGCCTGTCCAGCCAGCGCCATGGCACGGGTGATCCGGTCAACATCTTCCTGAGTCAGTGCCAGAAACTTCTCCCTGGCAACCTTTGCGCGCTCGATCAATGCATTAATCTGGGCATCAACATCCTGAACCGCTGCACCTTTTTTTGCAGCACTGTCAGCCTGCTTTTTACTGGCCATGACTTCTATCCTCTAGTGTTAACCAAAGTAACCGTGAAAACGCTTTGCATTCCCGCATGACGCGCTCGGTGACGTCTTCGGGACAGAAATTCTGTATGAATAATCGGGTAACTGTCAGATGTCGGCGTGCTTTGTTTTGCCTGCCCGAATATGTTCAGCTGATTTTCAGGTTGCAGTCTTAAGATAGTGCATCCTGAGTTTAAATGCCTGACCTTTGTCCCATATGACAGACGTTGGCAGACGTCCGCCCGGTTTGGTAGACAGCCAAAAACAGGGACTGCTCAGTCATCATTGGATGACCGAAAAATATAACAAAAAATTATTTCAATTATTTTTTTGGCTGTTGCTTAATATGCTCTCATCGCTAAGGGCGGAATTACAACACAGGAAAAGCGCAAAAAAAAATGACGCATGTCAAAAAAAGACCAATGCTCTCGGAACTGTCCTGAAATAACTTCCACAAATTGGGCTACACTGCGACCACTTACATTCGTGGCTTTATCCGTTATGGGCGACCAGAAAAAATACTCAAAAGTTGTCGAAAGACAGATGGTACGCTTTTACTGCTCCCTGAATGAGCGATCGCCGTCGCTATGGATTTGTCCTGAAATAACTTCCCGGCTTTTGTTCATCACGGGCAGAGTCGAAAAGTGCTGTCACCGGACTTCGACAGGCTCAGTCCGAACGAGGTTCAGATTCCATAAATGCGGAAGTTATTTCGGGACTGTCCCTATGCAGCCATTGAAGCTGCCAAACTGAGACATGGTGGCATTCAGTACATTTCTGGGTTACTGCGCTGCGATCGTGAGACCATTGCCCGTGGCGTGAATGAACTCAACGAACTGGACGAAAGTACGCTATTGACTTCAAGAAGGAAATGACCGTCCGGTTCGATAATTTTCTCCCCAAATGGGATTACACTTTTGTTCCAGAGACTGGGTGAAACAGGGAAATAATTTCGGGACTATTCCTTAAATAAAAAATGTCCGCAAATATCACCACCGGCATTCAAACAATGACACGCTGTTTGGGCTCGGTACCAGAAAAACAAACCACCTTGTTATCACATTTTATTAATAAAGATTGCCGTTATTGCCGTGGTAAAATCGGTTCGGCGGCATTGTTTGGTAGAGTCTTGACATAGTGTGATGGTGAATAATCGTGTAAAAATATCGATAAACAAAGGTTATAATGCATCAGTGCCATCATCATTTAATCATTAGGAAAAGGGCTTTACCTGTTGTAACCTTTCCGTATTATTCCTGCGGAAAATCACCCTGTTAACCTTTGATCGAGGAAGGATCAGACTTATGTCTCAAAAAATCCTGAACCTGGTAAAGCCAGGCGTTGTTACCGGCGATGACGTTCAGAAAATATTCGCTGCTGCCAAGGCTGGTGAGTTCGCCCTGCCGGCAGTAAACGTTGTTGGTACTGACTCCATCAACGCTGTTCTGGAAGCGGCGGCCAAGGTGAAGTCTCCGGTAATCATCCAGTTCTCCAACGGTGGTGCCTCCTTCTTCTCTGGCAAGGGTCTCAAGAATGATCCGGCTGGTGCCCTTGGAGCGATCGCTGGTGCCAAATATGTACACGCTGTGGCTGAAGCTTACGGCATTCCGGTTATCCTGCACACCGACCACGCTGCACGCAAGCTGCTGCCATGGATTGACGCTCTGCTGGACGCTGGTGAAGAATTCTACGAGCAACACGGCAAGCCACTGTTCTCCTCCCACATGATTGACCTGTCGGAAGAGTCTCTGCAAGAGAACATCGCTACCTGCGCTGAGTATCTCAAGCGCATGGCGAAAATGGATATGACTCTGGAGTTTGAACTGGGCTGCACCGGCGGTGAAGAAGACGGTGTTGATAATAGCCACATGGATAGCTCCATGCTCTATACCCAACCAGAAGACGTGGCCTACGCCTACGAAATGCTCAGCCCGATCAGCCACCGTTTCACCATCGCTGCCTCTTTTGGTAACGTGCACGGCGTTTACAAGCCAGGTAACGTGCAACTGACGCCTAAGATTCTCGATAATTCCCAGAAGTACTGCTCTGAGAAATTCGGTATTCCAGCCAAACATCTGGACTTCGTGTTCCACGGCGGTTCTGGTTCTACCCTGGAAGAGATTCGCGAAGCGGTATCTTACGGCGTGGTGAAGATGAATATCGACACTGACACTCAGTGGGCGTGCTGGGAAGGCATCCTGAACTACTACAAAAAGAACGAAGCTTACCTACAGGGTCAGCTGGGCAACCCTGAAGGTGCTGACAAGCCAAACAAGAAGTTCTATGACCCTCGCGTCTGGCTGCGTGCCGGTCAGGAGTCCATGGCTGCCCGACTGGAGCGGGCTCATCGTGACCTGAACAGCGTCGACGTACTGTAAGGGACAGTCCCGAAATAACTTCCGCATTTATGGAATCTGAACCTCGTTCGGA
>JAKROC010000785.1 GCA_024509075.1 Endozoicomonas sp. | reverse complement strand
GCCGCGGCGATTTCCTATTCTGTTGCTTCGATGCTTTTTTTCTTTGTTCGATTCATTTAATAAACTTGGATCTATATTTGCTGGCCATTCTGACTCTTCGTCGTGAGAAATATGATTCAAATTGTCCGCCATTTCTTTTACGTAACTAGAATCCAATTCTTCGCTTGCGCGATGCGAGAAAACCTGTTTAACCGGTACTCTACCATAGACGAGTACAAAAACCGCGTGATATTTGTACTCGTCTATGGCGTTATTTGTACTCTACGAAGTGTAGTTGGATAATAATTTGGAATATTCCTTAATAATAATACCAATATATGCAGAACTTTATTAACACTCAAAGCAAATAAGTATTTACAAGATAATCTAAAAAAGAAATATTATATTATGGAAACAATACATAAGTCAACAAGAAATCATCTAAAAAAGTTCTTTAAAAACAAACTCTACTCTCAAAATGCCGCTTGTTCGTAATAGTAATAAATGATAATGATTCAAACA
>JAKROC010000784.1 GCA_024509075.1 Endozoicomonas sp. | reverse complement strand
GAAAAGATGCAGAAAACTGTGCCGTGAATTGGCAAGGGGGATGGTGGTTTGACGATTGCTTCGATGCATTTCTTAATGGCCCGTACAATCCTACCGAAGGAAAGTGGGGTATATTATGCGAAAAGTGGAAATTGCAAGAACAGCTGAAACGAGCAGCAATGAAAACACGTGCAAATAGAGGTAAGTGAAAATAAGGTTAACATAGAAATTCGAAGGAATATTTTTTGAAATTGCCACGAGCTTGGAAATTTACCCCTTAAAGACTCAAACATTGAACCTTTCAATTTTGCGGTCAGATACTCTACCAACTGAGCTACCGAGCCTGCGAATTTTCTTGTGAAAATAAGTTATGTATTATGTATGGGAAAAAATATCTTCGTTTGAAAAGTCTTCTACCAACCCTCGTTTTAAAGCAGAGGCTTTGTATACTTGGTAAAAATGGCCTGTTTGCCAAACAATAAGGTCATGTATGAAAAGCTTGTTTTAGTGTTCGATATTTTTA
>JAKROC010000783.1 GCA_024509075.1 Endozoicomonas sp. | reverse complement strand
GATGGCGATTAGCTCCATGTCGTGAGGAGAGTGGTTGGGAGAGGAAATGAAGTGTTCTGCCGCTGGCCTTAACGCTCGCGAAGAAATGTATTAGTTTTTTTCCTTCTACAATTCTTACTTCTAGTTATTTATCCAATTTACCTTACTTCATTTCTATTTTTGCTCACTTTTTCTATTTTTATTGTTATCTCATTGTCAATCCAGATAGTTTTACATATTTCCGCTGTTACATCATACAGCTATCTATGAAGCATCACCCCAATTCTCTGTAAATTCCCACTGCACCTGAAGAAGGCTGGTTTGGCCAGCCGAAATATAGTGCTCCGTCTTAAAATTTACTTATCTACGTTGTATCGGTCTTGCCTCTATATTTATATTTCACATTCATTATTTTGGACCGATCAGATCATCGCTGATCCAACGTACAACGTAAGATTGTCGTCCACGGTTGCCTGCTGAAGATCTCACAGTTATGTTGGATCCCATCCGTAGATATTCAGTA
>JAKROC010000782.1 GCA_024509075.1 Endozoicomonas sp. | reverse complement strand
CGGAGTAGATGCAAGAGAAGTCATGGGTTATGCATTTATTACTTGAATTCAAGACAATGCAATAAACGCTTTGTCCGAAAAAACCACTTAACATCACATAAGCGCACCCACACGGGTGAGAAGCCTTTTGAGTGCAAGCTATGCAATAAACGCTTTAGCCAAAAAAGCAACTTAACAAAACATAAGCGCACCCACACGGGTGAAAAGCCTTATGAGTGCAAGCTGTGCAGCAAAGCCTTTACCCACGGCAACAGCTTGAAGATACATATGCTAAAACATCAGGAGAAGCCCTGACTGCCAGGTGATCCCGCTCTGGCCTGACCCATATCAGCGTATCGCCCAGCCAACTTGTCTGGCCTGGACAGTCGCTGTCGTATGTTACTGAATGACTTCCCGGTAATAATTGTCAGCAGCCATTTCAAGCCCCATCTGCCGGCTGTCGTAATCCGGTTCGCTGACTGCGGATGATTGCCCGATAGCAATTATTTTTACCCACCATTAT
>JAKROC010000781.1 GCA_024509075.1 Endozoicomonas sp. | reverse complement strand
AACCCCATATACTGAAGAAGCTACAAGAGAGTATAATTTTGTTGATATTCTCTTAGTTTGTATCTGTGGTTAGATGTTAGGAAAAAAAGGTTCTGTTATCCCAAACCTGTGTGTGAATATAACAAATTGATGAATAAAAAAATAGTAGATAAATAAGAAAAGTGGAAAAATGCGAATTAACATTGCAAAAGTTAATCGAATCGTGTTTCCCGTTATTTCATAACTTTTGGAGGAAGGGAAAAGATAGGAAATTGATTAATTAGTCCAAGCAATTATCTTTTTTTACGCTCTCTGTCATTAAGGATGAAGTTATAACTAGAGTGAATCAATTCACGATAAAAGGACGCATAAACAGTGAATTACCTTGTAAAATTTCCCAATAACTGAGTTAATAAACACTTATGGCACTAAAAATATTCCAGCAAGTTCTTTTCTGGATTTCCCAAAGACCAAGTCGCTTACTATCCTTGCGGAATAGGCCTTTTTCTTCAAGTCGTTTGAAGCTGG
>JAKROC010000780.1 GCA_024509075.1 Endozoicomonas sp. | reverse complement strand
ATTGCAGTCTAATTGTTGCCCACGCCCGTGTGGGTGTTTCTGCGTGGGAGGATGGTTTTGGTTTTTCTGGCGGGTCTTCCCCACGCCCGTGGGGGTGTTTCTGTTCGAGGCTTTGATTTTTGGGTTTGGGAAGCGTCTTCCCCACGCCCGTGGGGGTGTTTCCCTATATCAAGTCTGATGGGACTGATTACCCGGGTCTTCCCCACGCCCGTGGGGGTGTTTCTTTCAAATCGTGCGCTACGTGAAAAGTGGTGCAGTCTTCCCCACGCCCGTGGGGGTGTTTCCCGCATGGCCACCAGCCAAACGGGCAATAAAGTGTCTTCCCCACGCCCGTGGGGGTGTTTCCCGATAGACTGCTTTCAGAACTACTTCATCTTCGTCTTCCCCACGCCCGTGGGGGTGTTTCTGTTTCACTTGCAACAACATCATTTCAGTCTGAGTCTTCCCCACGCCCGTGGGGGTGTTTCTGCTGGGGAGGATGGGTTTGGTTTTTCTGGCGGGTCTTCCCCACG
>JAKROC010000078.1 GCA_024509075.1 Endozoicomonas sp. | reverse complement strand
CGGCTCGCCCCCAAAGTGCATCTGGCCGGATATGTTAGTTTTCCAGCCTTGTCAGTTATCTGGGCAAGGCACGACTGATCGACAACGTGTACTTTGAGGGGTAGTTGCCACCCGGCTCGCCCCCAAAGTGCATCTGGCCGGATATGTTAGTTTTCCAGCCTTGTCAGGCTGGTCGCTATCCATCCCAGCACTAGAAGTACTGGGCTTTCCGCTCAAAAGTGGTAAAAACTTAATATTGGCTCATTCGTTCAAGTACAATTCAGCCATCCCATCCAAACGACGTTTGACTTCTTGCCAATGTGGCATAACCTGTGTCAACAGTCGCCAGAAGCGTTGACTGTGGTTATGTTCAGCGATATGGCACAGCTCATGTAGTACGACATAATCAATGCATTCCTTTGGAGCTTTCACCAAATGAGGATTGAGTAGTAGAGAACCTTTTGCAGAGCAGCTACCCCATTGTTTCTGCATTTTCATAATGCGGAAACCGGGGATGCCTGTGACCCATGTAGCTTGAGGCAGCAAGTGGTTTAAGCGCTCCTGAAAAATGATCTCCGCTCGGTATTTATACCAGTCTTGAAGCAGCCCTTTAACTAGTTTGGCTTTATTGCTATCAAATCGTGGCAGTGTGACCAGCAACTTCCCTCGATTCATCTTTACTGAAGCAGTTGATTCTTCATCTTCCACCACTTTCAGTACATAGCGTCTGCCGAGGTAAAAGGTCATTTCGCCACTGACATACTGTTTGTCCTGGACGAACTTTTGATGGTCTCTGAACTCTACCAGGGCATTCCATATCCATTTTGAACGTTTAAGGACTGCATCATGAATGTCGGAGTTGAGGGCATCATCAGGCGCAGTGACGACCACTTGGCAGTCGGGGTGAACACGAATACTGATCTTCCGTTTCTTTCCCTCAGGGTGAGGCTTTCTGACCACCTTATAGGGTACAGCTTCATCACCATAGACAAAGCTGTACTCTTCCCTGGAACGCTCATCAGAATTGACGGACGCCATTATTTATTAAGTCCTGACAAACCTAACCGTGTGATTTGCACGACATCCGTAATCAATGCCTGAGCCTTATCAATCCCGATATCACCAAACAGCAGTGGCAGAAGGCCAATCGTAATCTGGTTCTCGATTTCCTGTGGGTTAATGCTGTACCCGGCAACAGACTTTCTAACCACTTGATCAATTTTCAAGGCATGCTCAAAGCACTGATCTTGCGATGGTGTAGCCAGACCATCAGGGGGTAGTTGCTCTCCCAGATGCTTGAGGAACAAACCGTAATACGCCTGAACATGTTGTCTGATGTGCGGTTCCAGAGATTGAAACCGATCTGCTGGAATACCTTCAACTCTTCGCTCTTTCACCTGCTGCTCAAAGTCAGCAAAGATCAGGTACTGCTTCACCGGAGCGTTGAACATATCCCTGGTTTGTTGAATGGCTCTCTTCAACAGCTTGGAGAAATACTCTTGAGCATACGGGTCATCAACCAGATCCTGAACAATCATTTTGCTGATGCGACCAGTAATTTTATCCTTTTGGTTCCGGGCTTCGTCATCGGTCATTTCTTCTGGCTTGGTGCTTTTGCCCATGTTGCCGACCAGATAAACGCCTTCAGACTCCCTGACTTCAACGCCGCCAATATGCTTATCCAGCAATGCCCGGATATCGTCTGTGTACTCATCGTAATCGACGGTTTCTTCTGCATCTTCCCGCACTTGCTTACGCAGTTGCGACATCATCTTCAGCGTCTCTTTGTAATGCTGGCGAGTAGTGGTGTAGGTTCCGGGAAATAGCAGGTCAAAGCTTTTGTCGGCAAAGTAAGTGGCCGATTGCAGTGCAACCTTCATGCAGTTGGCAAATGCGCTGAGTGCCGAATAAAAATCATCCCGTTTTTTCCGATTGGTATCGGTAAGCTGTCCAGCAACGGTATCAATCCTGGGAGCCAGGGCTTGTCGTAAAGCCTGTCCATCCTGCTTGTTCTTGACGCTATCGAAAATAGCCCACAGATCAGTATACAAGCCAGGTAGCTTTTTATATTCGGTGTCCATGCGGTTATAGAGACCTTTCAGGTCATCGATATCAAAGCCGCCCTGAGTGCGTTCCGCCAAGTCTTGATACTTCTCTATGGTGGCATCCAGCTCTTTGAGAATGCCCCTGTAGTCGATCAGATAGCCAAACTGTTTTTTGCTGTGCAGGCGGTTAACCCTGGCGATGGCTTGAATCAGGTTGTGCTGCTTCAGGGGCTTATCGATATAGAGCACCGTATTTTTCGGCTCATCAAAACCCGTAAGAAGCTTATCTACCACAATCATAATGTCTGGCCCATCTTCCTTACCAAACTCGGCAATGATTTTCTTGGTATAGGCTCTCTCATCCTGACTGCCAACGGTCTCTTGCCACCAGTTCTGCACCAGATCGGTACTCTCCTGATCAACACAGTCATGCCCCTCGCGGGTATCCGGTGGTGACATGGCAACAACGGATGTGACCTTGCCAATCTCATCCAGCACTCTTTTGTATTGGATGGCAGAAGCCTTGGAGTCGCAGGCAAGCTGGCCTTTTAACCCCAGCTGCTTAAAGTTCTGGAAGTGGTCAGAAATATCATGAGCAATCAACTCAATCCGACCTTCATTCTGATAAATCTGCCCCTTTTGAGCGAATTTCTTTTTCAGGTCTGAACGCTGCTTTTCGGTCAGCTTCTCGGTGATTCGATCAAACCACGCATCAATGGCCTTATCATTGGTAGCAAGTTCAGGAATACGCTCTTCATACAACAATGGTGTTACCGTGCCATCTTCAACGGCCTGCTGCATGGTGTAAGAGTGAATGATCTTGCCGAACTTATTTTCGGTTTTGTCATCTTGCAGCAAAGGTGTGCCAGTGAAGGCAATATACGCCGCCCTGGGTAAGGTTTGCTGCATACGGATATTGTTTTCACCGTTCTGGCTTCGATGCCCTTCATCAACCAGCACAATGATATCCGGGCTGTCGTTGTAGCAATCCGGTAGCTTGATGGCTGTCCCGAACTTATCAATGATGGAGAAAATAATTCGCTCATTGCCCTTACCAATTTGCTCGGCAAGCCGCCTGCCAGTGATTGCCATGGCATCTTTTTTATCCTTGCTCGAGAGAGCACCGCCAGAAGCAAAGGTACGAGCAAGCTGATCTTCCAAATCAACCCGATCGGTTACGACCACAACCCGGCACTTAGCCAGTTCAGGCAACCAGATCAGTGCTTTGGACAGAAAGACCATGGTGAAGGACTTACCAGAGCCTGTGGTATGCCAGATCACACCGCCATTACGTGCTCCCCGTCGTTCACCCGGTAAAGAGTCATCAAAGGAGGTGATGCGTTTGACCAGCGCTTTGATGCCAAACACCTGCTGGTAACGGGCAACAATCTTGCCTGCTTTTTTATCGAACAGGGTAAACAGCCGGGTAAGTTCTAACAGCCGGTCAGGGCGCAGCATGGAAATCAATAAACGGTCTTGGTCAGTCACTACCAAGTCGCCACCGGCAATCAGAGATAGAAATTCAGCCTTTACCTTCTCTGGTCTGTGGGCAAACAGCGCGTCAATCTGAGCTTGTGCCAGAGGCTTGTTTTTCAAACGAGCAAACTCTGCCTCGGCGATCTCTTCCTCGCGCCACTTCGCCCAGAATTTTGCCGGTGTGCCGCAAGTACCATAAAGCCCATCGCTGCCATTGATAGACAGCAATAACTGGCTATAGGCAAACAGGTGTGGAATGTCTCCCACCTTCTGGTTACGAATATTCTGTGAAATACCTTCAGCAACCGTTGGCTTGCCAGTGGTTGAAGAGTCCGGGCGTTTCGCTTCAATCACCACCCATGGCAAACCATTGACGAAACAGACGATATCCGGAATCCGCTTGCCAGTACCCTGGCTGTTCTCAACTTCCATCTCTTCAGTGAAGTGGTAAACGTTATTTTCCGGGTGCTTCCAGTCAATAATCTGAATGGTTGTGTTGGCTTTTTTACCTTCTATAAATTCAGTAACACCAATGCCGTAGGTCAGGGCGTTATAGAGCTTCTCGTTAGCCGCTCTCAACCCTTCGTTCATGGCTGGGTTGGAGAGTTCCTGAACGATTTTGTCGATAGCGGCCGGGGAAAGTGGGTGCTCTTTCCCCATAAAACAAAATGTTTTCTCAGCCAAAATACCACGCAGTACCGATGGTAAAGTGACTGTAGAGAGGCTACCACGCTGAATCAAACATTCCTTTGGTGGTATAAATTCATAGCCTAAGCTGTTGAGCAGAGTAAGAGCAGGAATCTTAGCGCTTTGCTCTTCTTTGAAGTTGGGCAAAATAACGTCAGTCATTACTAATCCATTGCCGCAAAATATTGATCGTTACAGGAGCAAATGCTTCAAGTTTTCCATCCACAGGAACAGAAAGCTCATCAATGAGTATTTCTATCAACTCGTTATCATCCAGACCTTCGCCAGGGTTAACGCTATTTGTTAACAATAGTGTCTGTACTAACTGCTTACGTTTTTCGATTAGGCTGCGGTTATTTTTCTCAGTATCACCAAGGTTTAAAATGCTTATTGTCTCTACTGCTTGTTGAGTCTTCCCAACTACGCGACCACTGAGCTTGAAAACCAAGTCTGTCTCGCATTCTGGCATGAAGGGCGTCAGGGGTATTGGCTGTGAGCCGTGTGCAGCGTCACATTGGTTAGGGTTTGTGCAGCTAGCAACAATGTTGGTGAAATCCAGGCTGCGATGAGGTGCAATTTTTCGAGCCTCCACATGTTCATTCATGGTGTCCCGACGTTGCCCTGATACGGCCTGGCAGCAGTAGGCACAAAGGTAGTATTGTTCCTCTGCACATGCCTCCCTGATAGCATGCCGTTCAACCTCTGACAGATTTTTATAAATACCTTGTGGGTTTCTCTGCTTCCATTTGGTCAGAAGTTCAGGTTCAACCCCCGGCGTTTTACTAACCCTTCGCACTACGCAACTCCTGTTTACGCAGCATCAGCCTGGCTTTGGCAAGCTCCAGATTGCTCTCAGGGAGGTCGTCCTCCAGCTCCTTCAGCAGCCGATGTGCCAGTTGAAGGTCTGAATCGTGTATGGCATCGAGGAGATCATTAAGCTTGATATTCACCGCTTCATTTCTGATATCGGTATCCATGATGTCAAGCAAAACAGTATTCGCATCTTCACCGTACAATGGTGGGAGCTGCTTTAAGCCGTCATCCTTAATCAAGTATGTCAAAACGTCTTTGCTATCACTGATGACCAAAGGTGAATGGGTCGTCAGGACAAACTGACAAGCAGGGAATGTCTCAGAGAGTTGCTTGATTAAGGTGCGTTGCCATTGTGGATGCAGGTGCATATCAACTTCATCAATCAGCACAATCCCTTCACCTTGCAAAGGATTCTCCAATTCCGGGTTCATTACCGCTAACCTTCGGGCAATATCTCCGATCAGAGCCATAAGCGACTTCTCACCCTGTGAAAGTTGGGCAACATTATAAGTGTTGCCGGACTTATCTACAGACATATGAAGCCTTGGCTTACGCCTGACCCGCAAATTGGAAAACTCAGGCATGAATGTGTAGATCGCCGTGCGGACTGCATTCAGTTGCCTATCCCTGGTTGAAGCTTTCAGTGCCGTAAGCCGTTCCCAGGTATCTTCATCTTCACCCAACAGTGAACGAATATTTTGCAGGACTTCATCTGAAACTCCAGATTCATTTTCACTGTCCTCTCGCTCCCGATACCATTCAAAGAAACGCCGGAAATCTACGCCCTGACTCAGTGACTTGTCGTACCCGTCAAGCTGAAAAAAGGTGTGCTTATCCTTTAATTTCAGCGGGATATCCAAAACAACCCGTTCCACTGAATAAAAGGCGATCAACGGTAAGCTGGTGTGTTCAAACTTGGAAAGCAGCGTCCGGTAGTGGTCTGCCAGTGCTTTAGCACCGGAATACTCACTTTTAAACTCACTCTTGCGACCTTTTCGTGACCTCGCTACTCGCCATGAAAAATAATTGTCTTCACAGGATTCAACATCGCCATCTTCAGATCGGCCATAGATGTGATGAAAAATATCGATATCCATGGCAGCGCCATTTTGCTCGGTTTTTATGACAAGTTCAGGTATTGGATTACCAGCGCTTTTATCACTTTGGATGCGTGAAACCAGCCAGCTTAGAGAGGTAGCCAGAGAGCGCAAAATCGAGGTTTTACCGGAGCCGTTATTGCCAACAAATACGGTGACATTGCTTCGCAGGTTGCCCAGTGGGGCAAGCATTATCTCAAGCTCAGAAAAACGCCCGACATTGTGCAATGTCAGTTTTTTAACCTCCATTAGTCTGCTCCTTGTTTATAGTTATTGGTTGCCACCTTAACCCTGCGTTTGCCGGTTAACAACTGCTGCATCAAGGCTTTTTTCTCTAGCTTGAAGTGTACAAGCTTGGCTGATAAGTTCTCTATTTCCCTGTCCGCAGCAGTCAAAACAGAGGCGATTTTTTTCTGCTCCTGATAACAAGGAACCTTGAGGAATATTGATTCAAAGTCTTTTTTGGATATCTCTAGGAATGTAGAGCCGCTTGCCTTAGAAATTAATCTTTGCTTCTCCTTCTTTAACAAATAGTAAAGGAATTCTATATCAGTATGTTCATTTGGGATAATGTTCTTGAAGCCCTGGTTTGTACAAGTCTCATGAGATGTAATTGCCATTTCGCCAATTGTTGCACGAGTACAAACCAAAAGGCTGCCTTCAGGGACTAACTTCGCTGAGCAGTTTTGAAGCCCCTCTCGGGAGATTCGGCGTACTGATTTAGATACGAATCGTGTATTTAGCCTAGTGATATCGGTTGGGGTAATCCAGTCAATGAAGCCATCCCAATAGAGTGGATTATCAGTACTTGGAGTTCCACCTGAAACCACTGTTCCTAGATGCTTTATTTGAACCGTTTGCCATTCTTCCCCGAACCCGTCAAAACGCTTTTTTCCAGTTAGCAACTGCTGCATGAGAGCTTTTTCCTGCTGTTTGCTGGTCTCAATCAGCCTTTCTGTGGTCGCAATCGCTTTATCCCAAGTGCTGAGGATTTTGGCGATTTTCCTTTGCTCAAGTAGAGGGGGGAGTTGAATTTTTAGCTTCTTTAAGCTTGTACCTGTAAGGTTTTTCTGAACACCTCCAGCCGCCATTCTTCCAATTTCAGCTTGGGTATGAGGGGACTTCAATAATTCATGTAAAAAAGTGGAATTGGCTTTTGAATTCAACTGAAATCTGATCAAGAACGCACCGGCAATAATCGGTTTTTCTTGGGGTGAAAAAATACAAGGAATTCCACATGTTCCAGACCGAGTGATCAGAAGATCACCATCCTTAAGGATGTGTTCTTTGTACTCTGAAGTGTCTAAATTTGCGTACGGTATAGTTCGATAATTTATTTCCCCATCATCAGATAGGTCGGTTGTTCTTATTGTTCCGATAGCTCCATCGTCGGAATATAGCTCAGATGTGAATCGTGGGCCAAAAGCACTTTTTGTAACTAGATCCGCAAGAGTAACCGCTGACCATCCATTAGGCACCATAACCCAACTCCTTCAGGTAATCAGCCATTTCAACTTCCAGATCAGCCAGCTCCGCCTGTAGTGCAAGGCGCTCACTACGAACTGCCATCAGGTCAATCTCTTCCTCTTCTTCGAAGGTGTCCACATACCGGGGAATATTCAGGTTGTAGTCGTTTTCCTGAACCTCTTCCAAGCTGGCGAGATAGGCATATTTGTCAACTGTCTTACGATCCTGATAAGTATCTACAATTTTCTGGATATTTTCAGAAGTAAGCTGGTTCTGGTTCTTGCCCGATTTAAACTCACGAGAAGCGTCAATAAACAGTACTTTGTCGTCAGTCTTCTGCTTCTTGAATATAAGAATGGCAGCAGGAATTCCAGTTCCAAAGAACAGCTTTTCTGGCAGGCCAATCACGGTATCCAGCAGGTTCTCATCAATCAGTTGTTTACGGATTTTCCCTTCAGACGATGCCCGGAACAGAACTCCATGTGGCACAACCACACCCATACGACCCGTCTGTGGTTTCAGGGTTTCAATCATATGGCTGATAAAGGCGTAGTCACCTTTGGTTTTAGGTGGAATACCCCGACGAAAACGACCAAACGGATCATGCTCAGCGTCATCATGCCCCCACTTATCAAGGGAGAATGGAGGATTGGCAGTCACCACATCGAAGTGCAGCAGACCACCATTATGATCCTGTAATTTGGGGTTACGGATGGTGTCGCCCCACTCAATACGGTGGTTATCTTCCCCATGGAGGAACATGTTCATCTTTGCCAGAGACCATGTAGAACCAATGGCTTCCTGACCAAACAGGGCGTATTTTTTCGAGCCGTTGTAGTTCTTCTGGATTTGCTTGCCGCACTTCATCAGCAGCGAGCCAGAACCACAGGCCGGGTCACAGATCTGGTCGCCTTCTTCAGGCTCCAGCAAAATGGATAAAAGGTCGGACACTTCCGGTGGGGTATAGAACTCACCGGCAGATTTACCACTACCTGCGGCAAAGTGCTTGATCAGGTATTCGTAGGCATTACCAATCACATCCAGTGAACTCACACGGCTTGGTCTGAGATTGAGGGTTTCTTTGCCAAAATCTTCCAGCAGATGGCGCAGGATGTCGTTTTTCTGCTTTTCATCGCCCAGCTTGTCGGTATTGAAGCTGATGTCCTGAAACACGTTTTTCAGCTTTGTGCCGTTGGCTTCTTCAATGGCGTGGAGCGCCTGGTCGATACGGCTACCGTTACCTGCCTCATGACGTTTAGCGTAGAGATCCCAAAAGGTGCAGCCAGCAGGGATTTTGAAAGACTGGCTGGCCAACATCGCATCAACCATCGCCTGGTTGCCAGCAAATTGTGTGGTCAGCTCATCGAGTTTGTCTTGGTGTACGTCTGAGATGTACTTCAGGAACAGCATCGTCAGGATGAAGTCTTTATAGATGGAAGGGTCAACCGTGCCACGGAATGTGTCGCAGGCTTTCCACACCGTGTTGTTGATTTCCTGCTGGTTAATGGGGGAGTTTGGCATATCTGCTCTCAGCGTCTTCGTATCTGTGAAAAGAATTGGGTAAATCCGGTTACGATTTGGCGATCAGGTCATTGGCAATAATGTTCAGTTGCTGCTGACGGTTAATGATTAGCCGTTGTAACAGGGCGTTCTCTTTAATGCTTGCCCGGTACAGTTTGGCAATGGTGTTCTGGGTTGTAAGGTCTGGCAGGGTGACTGCGGTTTCTGCCAGCACCGGCTTGCGGATATTGACCTGATGACTGCCTTCGGCACTGTTGCGAAAGTAACGCCGAGCGGGTGACTGGTTTAGCTGCCAAGTCAGAAATTCAGGATTCACCCTATCTTTATAGGTAGAATTGACCCGAAGCAAAAATAAACTGGGCGCCAGCGTTACCTGTGACATATCGTCAGCGATACAGCAAGCAATATACCGGCCCCCTTTGGCAATAAAGAGAATGTCTCCCTGCTCAAGCCAGTCGGCTTTGCGCTTACCTGTCAGCTCTGTAGTGATCAGGTGCTCAGTGCTCAGCTCACCCAGGTCAGAGATATCCTTTGCCTGAACTACCCGAACATTGCCGTTTGCCACGGTTGTGATCGCGCCACGGAACGGGTAGCCAGCCTGGATACTGACCACTTCAGATAAAGCGATTTGATGTTCAAGAGAACTGTTGTTGACCGCTGTTGGCATAAAAAGAGTCTGGATCGTAAGTCTGCGGAGAGTATTGCAGTATGATAGTAATAACTCAAGAAAAAATGCAGTATTTGTTTTATGCAATTTGCTGTTCTTGTGATGTGTGGCTTTTGCGTTATGGGTTGATGATTATGTTGACAAACACCGCTATCAGGTCGAGAAATTCCGCTGTAAGGAGCCAAATGGCTGGTGGGCTATGGTAGGATTTGTAACCCAAGATGCTCTGAAAAGGGCAAAAAGTCCCGATCAGAATGTAGCAGGGTAATATCATGTTCCAAACAGTAGGTAGCAATCATCACATCAATGGTTTTGCGTACTGTAATACCTCTTTTTCTGAGATAGCGGAAGTTGGAAGCACTTTTGATGGCTAAGTCCTGAGACAGTAGATTATGAACGTCCAGTGACGTCAGTAGTGACTTTGCCTTGTTAAAATCTTTTTCACTTCTGAAGCCCTGTAATACTTCTGCAAGAATCAGGTTGCCGATAATAAGGTTCTGTTGGCCTAATGCGGCATCCAGATAGTCGCTGGCATCAGTGGATATGCCATTGAAATAGTCAATCCAGACCGATGAATCTACCATCATCATTTGTCGGTTCTCATATCATCCAGATCGCCTTCCCAGTTCAGCTTGCCACGATACTCTCTGATTTTTTCCTGCTTTTTCAGCTGTATCAGTGCTTTCAGGCCCGCCTCTACCGCTTCTTTCTTGGTCGTCAGTCCGCTGGCATTTAATGCTTCCTGCATCAATTCATCATCAATAACAATATTGGTTCTCATGGCTCACCTGTGTGTATGTTTTTTCTGTTTGTGTGTATTGCAGCCAATCCATCAACAATAGCACTTAATAACCTCGAAAATCATTACTCCCTCTGAATGCACCGTAACTCTGATTGGCTCTGATGCTGTCAGCCCGTTCGCAACCAGTCCCACCTCAGTACCGCATAAGGTCGCCACGCCTCGTATAAGCTGCCCGCTTCAGTGCTGGGTACTGCGGTCTCTAAATACGTCTAATAAATACCAGCCGTGACGGGTTTCTCCCCAGGTGGTACAGACGCTCGGATCGTTTACCTGCTCTGGTTTATAGGCGGTGTCCCAGCTCTGAATAACTCTTAAAAACTCAGATGGCGCTATGTTATACCGTTTGAACCACTGTGCTTTGATCAGACCGCCTTCCGGTGTGGCGTTCCAATCGCCCATCAACCATGCCTGAACCAGCCACGGTGGTCCTGACTTTTTCAGGCGAGCAATATAGCCAGGGTCGCCATCCATCAGAAGCCGGTTGTCTTCCAGTCGGCTCGGGATGTAGATTCGCTTCGCATCACAGGTATCGTCATTGACTGGCTGCATGCCAAATGCACAGGGGGCAAGCTATGAGCCAATACGAGCTACGCTGGAAGTGTTCAGCCGTCTGGTAGCGTCGGCTGAATCGCTGGTGGATCAACCATACAGCTCTGGCTGTCGCAAGCTGGCAGGCGCAGAGCAATTAAGAAATAGAACAAACCAGAAGAAGAACCAAAAGAAGGGATAGTCTCAATTTAACCGACAGGAAATCTCAAAACGTCCGGCGCGCTACAGCAAGCGCAGTAGCAGGCGCAAATAAGTATTCAAGGTGAGGTGGTGAGTGAGTGCTTATCTTGAAAGTGTTGCCGTATCTGGTGGGCCCAGCAGGACTCGAACCTGCGACCAATGGATTATGAGTCCACTGCTCTAACCAACTGAGCTATAGGCCCTGTAAGGCGGAGGGGATTATACGCACAGTTTTACCCTGCCGCCAACCCTGTTGTCGTCTTTTGCCGGTTTTTCCTTACTACTACCCTGTCTGTGATGCCTCTTCATTATGCCTGTCTGATTATTGCCGATTGATAGAGAACTGTAATTCGATGGACAACCACTCTCCATGCTATCTCATCTTTTTTCACTCCCGTGGCGGCACCTGATTTTTGCCGTGGTGCTCGGGGGAGACGTGATAGTGGGTAAAGCACTGATCGACAGCGCCAGGGAGTTGTATGGCGGAGCCGGGGCACAGCGGCTGATTCACTGGCAGAATTTACTGAACTACAGCCAGGACCTGTCCGAAGCACAGAAGCTGGTGGAAGTGAACGACTTCTTTAACCGGATGCGTTTTGTCAGGGACATCGACCACTGGGGCGAGGAGGACTTCTGGGCCACGCCGGTGGAGTTCCTGGCCTCGGGCGCTGGCGATTGCGAGGATTATTCCATTGCCAAGTACTTTACCTTGCGCGAGCTTGGCGTGCCGGACGACAAGCTGAGGATCACCTACGTCAAGGCTGTTACCCTGGATCAGGCTCATATGGTGCTCAGTTATTTTGCCAGCCCCGGTGCGGAGCCATTGATTCTGGACAATCTGGTCAGTGAGATTCGCCCAGCCAGCAACCGACGCGACCTGGAGCCGGTTTATAACTTTAATGGCGACGGGCTCTGGTTGTCCCGGAAACGGGGTGAGGGGGTGCTCGTCGGCCAATCCGGTGAAATCAAAACCTGGACTGAGCTGCGCCAGCGTTTGCAACAATCCAACCGTCAGGGTGTACTGCGCGAGAGAAACAGCTGATGGGCCACCAATCACAGAAAAAACAGGGATGCTGCCATGACTCTTCTGCGTGAACTGGCTCTCTGCCTGACATTACTGCTGATTATGCTGTTTACCGGCAGCTTTGTGCTAACGGTTAATGATGCCCGTCACTATCTTCAGGAGCAATTGCACTCCCATGCCCAGGACACAGCCACTTCCCTCGGTGTGGCCATCGCTGCCACAGGCGAGGATGCAAACACTCAGGTTGCCACCATTGATACCATGATTGATGCGGTGTTTGACCGTGGCTATTACCAACAGATTCGTTTCGTTGATCTGTCTGGCGACGTACTGGCCAGCAGTGAACACGCCCTGACCCTTGAAGGTGTCCCCGACTGGTTTATCCAACTGGTCGATCTTGAAGCACCGCTGGTAACCAGTGAGATCAACCGTGGCTGGTCACCTATCGGTCAGTTGCAGGTAGCCAGCCATCCCGGGTACGCCTACCGGAGCCTATGGTCCAAGGTGAAGGCTCATATCTGGTTGTTCAGTCTCGGGTTATTGTTGGCTGTTGCTGGCTTGCATGTGTTGTTGCGCGTGGTTCTTCAACCATTAAGGCGCACGGAGGCGCAGGCTGATCGTATTTGTAACCGGCACTTTGAGGTACAGGCCCAGCTGCCCAGAACCAGAGACTTGCGCCGGGTTGTCCAGGCCATGAATAGCATGGCCATAAAACTGGAAAAAGCTTTTTCTGAGCAGATGACGCTTACTGCCGAGTTGCGTCGTAACTCCGTGCAAGATCCGCTTACCGGCCTGCTGAATCACAAGGCCTTCCAGAGCAGGATGGCTGCGGCACTGGATGGCGCGACTGGTGAGGCGGGCGGTAGTTTGATCATGGTGCAGGTCAAGGAACTAGCTCGGCTCAATCATCAGCATGGCCAGCAGTTTGTGGATAAGTTACTGCAAGACATCAGCCACTGGTTAGAAAAAACCTTGTTACCGAGGCCAGAAGCGATTATAGGTCGTCGCAACGGGTCATGCTTTGCGGTGTTTGTACCTGCCTGTGACTTTGGTACAAACCGTCAAATTACTGAGCAGCTCTTCACAGCTCTGGCAACGACGACATTCTTCTCATCTGCTGCCGGTGCTGACTGTTTGCGCATTGTCGCAATCACCCATCAGAGCCGTTGCTCCTCGCAGTTACTGCTGGAACAAGGGGATCATCAGCTGCGCGTTCTCAGCACCCGGGTGGCCAATTGCTATCAAGTGTCGGATATCACTGGCCTTAGCGACAGCCCATTTGCCCGGTGGGACGAAGACCGCTGGCAGAGAGAGCTGGAACAGGTGATTCACACCAGCAAGATCAATCTTTACGGCCAGCCCTTGGTGGATGCACAGGGCAATATGGCCTTTGTCGAAATTCTTGCCCGGATCACCCTTGCCGGCTCCGAGGTTGCTGCTGATGCGTTTTTACCCATGGTTGAGCGCAGCAATCTTTCTGCTCAGTTTGATCGGGCAGTTTTTTTGGCTCTGACCGATTACATGGATAATCAGGATGATCATCAGATTTACTGCCTGAACATCTCCCCGTACGCCTTGGCTGACGACAGGTTCTACCACTGGCTGCTTGATGCGCTCAGGCTTCGCCGGGATTTGGCGCGGCGCCTGATTCTGGAAACTCCGGAGCGAACTATCCTGCTCGTGGGAGAAAGCATTGCCCACCGGATAGAACAGCTAACTGCCACCGGTTGCCAATTTTCCATTGATCACTTTGGTGTCTCCTGCCAGGCACTGACATTCTTGCAAATGATCAATGCTCACTATTTGAAAGTGGATAGCAGTTTTGCCCGGGGGATTGAACACAGTTACGAAAATCAACTTTATATCAGGACGCTTGCCATACTGGCGGAATCGAAGGACATTGCCATCCTGGCTCAGGGCATTGAAAGCCAGGCAGACTGGGACGCTCTGAAACCTCTTGGTGTAGCCGGCGGGCAAGGTTATTTCCTGGGGCGGCCAGTGCGACTTGAGGAAGCCCTTTAAAGATGACGGCCGCGCTCAGGGCAAGCGGTGTTTGGTGCTATTTTCCTTGCCACTTCCCATGGCCGTCGGGAGTTGTCTGCCACGGGATTCGACCACACAGATGCCTCACCGTCATGACCAATCACAAGCTCGCATAACCACCACTATTAGAGGATAATGGCCAATTACCTTGCCACTTCCC
>JAKROC010000779.1 GCA_024509075.1 Endozoicomonas sp. | reverse complement strand
ACCTTTCTTTCCAAACTTGTACTGAAAGTTTCCATATCTGTCAAAAACTTTGATACAATGTTCACCACTGTCGGACACTATGAGAAATCTATCATACTGGATACAGTGCCCAAGAAATTTAGAAAAGCCCTGACCACCTGTCTTCATCAGGAACTTTTGCTCGACGATTCATAAACCCTTCCTCAAGTCCTCTGCCTTCGGCAATAGACTGACTTGCTTTTGTCCGTTGCAAACTTGCAAAGTTCCAATTTGTTCAACTTTGACGGTGTCCAACAGCTTTTGATTTTCTTCGAAAACGAAACCAGCCGGAAGGCTTCTGGCGTCACGCTCAACTGGCTCGGTTTGATCAACTCTTTCAAATATGGCGTCTAACGATTTCTTTAGTTGAACGATTTCAGCGTTTGTCGTACTACGACTTAAAAGCTTATCAACGATTTTTAGGGAAGATTCTATCGCTGTAATTTGATTCTGAACTTCGGTTTTTCGCTCCATTACAAGTTCAAGCGACCTGCTCG
>JAKROC010000778.1 GCA_024509075.1 Endozoicomonas sp. | reverse complement strand
CAAGTAAGTTCATTTTATTTGTTGAGGATGGTAATGTTTTTTTACGAAGGGTAGATATTAATGTTCTGTAAGACGTATTTAATTCTGAATTCTGAAACTGAAAAACTAAATCTAGTATTGCATATCTCAAAATTACATCTTAGACATCTAGAACGCGTAGAAAAATAGAGAATGAAGGGGGCTTTCTTGTAAATCTCGTGCGCCTTAAACATACGCTTAAGCTTGCTTGGCTGCTCTTCAGTCATGCCTGACTCTCAAAGCCGATCAATGTGTGTATAATTCCCTCATTTATCCAACTATCTTCTCCTAAAAAAACGTTTGGGGGAGCTATCGGTTGCGCGCAGCAGTAGGTTACAGCGACTTGAAAACAGAGTTGTGCTATCACTCTCAGAAGGGATAGCTCTCGCGAGGCTATCGAGGTGGTCTGACTTGGAAAATATTAAAAAAGGAACAAATGCATTTTAGTTTTTAAATGTTTAAATAACTTAGAGTCAGGACACGTTAGTGGTTACTTTAC
>JAKROC010000777.1 GCA_024509075.1 Endozoicomonas sp. | reverse complement strand
CCCTCCATGAAAGATGAGACAAGTAGAGACGCTCAGCAAATTTAAGTCGAACTAAAGCGCCATACAATGGAGAAAACTAAACATGAGTTTACAGAGTAAAATTCTCTCACTGCAAAAGAAAGTAACGTTAGCCTTCAAAGAAAGGAAAGCTTCCATTTACTTTATTTCATATTTCTGTTCATTTTCATGTTTCATTTCATTTTCATCTACTTCAATATTACTTTATTCCCATTTTTTTTGTCTTCCATTTACTCAACTTGTGTGGTCTGCACTAAATGATTTTTATCGTTAGAAACTTAATTTTGGTACACCGAATCTAATTATCCAGGTTTACCATATGTTTTAAAATGTTTCAAAATGTTTTCTTTTCATCTTGCTGTGTTCTGTGTAGGTTTGGAGGAAGATATTTTTGCTCTGAGAACGCATTTTAAAAGGTCAGGTACCACACACACACACACACACACACACACACACACACGCACACTACACAAAACACAAAATGAAAAAAGGAAAACAAATT
>JAKROC010000776.1 GCA_024509075.1 Endozoicomonas sp. | reverse complement strand
ATTTTTCTCTGCTATCTTAGGTCCAAGGGCGGGGCCGCTAAAACCATTGTTTTGAGCCTGTTCAATGTTCCCAAAGGTAATAAGATGAAAAAGGTTTGAAAGGCTTAGAACGATTAGGTGAAGGAAATATCCAAAATAATTTTTCCCCTTTTTCGAAACTGTGTACTCGCTATGTCAGTAGACAGGGAAACTCACCGTACTTCCTAACTGGCAAATTGCGTTAACAACCTTAAAATGAAGGGAAAGAAACAGAAATGTCAACTTGACAAATGCAATCTTCCTCGCCACCAGAAGTTTAAGAGACAACATTTGGTTATGGATCAGTTTCTCCTTCTGTTTGTTTATCTCTGTGTCTCGAAGACTATCACTGCGTGTGTCCGTCTGTTTGTCTTCTGTTATACATTTTGAAAGATTTCTGGTCAGCTTTCTGGTTAGCTTTCATTACGAAAAATGCCGGTTTACAAAGATGATGTCGAAAGTTAATTACGAATGGCGAAATATTTGTGTTTTTAAAGAGAAAA
>JAKROC010000775.1 GCA_024509075.1 Endozoicomonas sp. | reverse complement strand
GACGACAGAGAGGCCCTCGAAGAGGCCATCGAGTCGGAACTGGAACGGATAGAAACCCATATTCAGAAACAGATCGAAGATCACAAGCCGGTCGTCATTGCCGGCTTTGGTGTTCTGACCACGGTCAGCTTCCTGACTTTCCTCACTCTGGAAGAATTTCACCCCATGCAGGGCTACCGCTGGCTGGCTGTAAAGGAGTTGGCGCATGACTGCAACGACGAACACTCCCGGCTCTCTGGCTGGGATGTCATTAACTACGCCAGCAAAAGAGGTTATTGCCGTGGCTGATCAACACCAAATCAACCGACTGGATGAACCAGTCATCACTGGCATCAGCGACTGGCTGAACATCAACCAGTACACCTACGACTACGGCAAGGTATGCATTCTGAAAGATCGCATTGCCAGCAACATCACACTGGATATGACCGTACTCCAGATTTACAGGGTCATCAGGGATGAAATTGCCGCATGGCGTCAGGACCCGAAAACAGCAGATGCCGTAACCGTTGATTTTCGCGC
>JAKROC010000774.1 GCA_024509075.1 Endozoicomonas sp. | reverse complement strand
GAGGTCAGTCACCAACAGTAGTTAATAAAATTAAGTGATACCAGTATGCACAATGAAAGGCCTGCCCCTGGTTTCTCGAAAAAAAAGACCCGCCCGGATTTTCACCCGCATTAATTATTTATAAAGCCCGACTCACCAATGAAAGTATTAATTATCTTTGGCACCCGCCCAGAAGCCATCAAAATGGCACCTGTCGTTGAATTATTCCGTGCCGAGCCAAACATGGATGCCAGAGTCTGCGTAACTGGCCAGCACCGGGAAATGTTGGACCAAGTCCTGGCACTGTTCAACATCACTCCGGACTACGACCTGAATATAATGAGGCCAGGGCAGGATCTGACGGACGTCACAACCGCCATTATGCAAGGGTTAAAGCCAGTGCTGGAAGAGTTTCAGCCGGATCGGGTTATGGTGCATGGCGATACGGCAACCTCATTTGCCGCAACCTTGGCTGCCTATTATCACAAAATACCGGTGGGTCATGTCGAGGCTGGACTGCGAACTGGCAATATATATTCACCTT
>JAKROC010000773.1 GCA_024509075.1 Endozoicomonas sp. | reverse complement strand
ACACCGGCGCCAGAATCAAGCTAAAACTCTGTGGGGTTTCCTTAGGTGACGAGGCGAAACGTCATTGCAAAAGATTTCTTGCAGCAAACCACTTCTTGCATATTGTTTCCAAAACAAGTCTGGGCAAATCATATTAAACCTACGACCACCGATCAAGTTCAATCAGTTTGAATTTTGGTGACTCTCTTAGTGGATAGAAACTCATTCTCTGGGGAAATTCTGTATATTTTACGAGGATTTTCACCGCAAGATGTCTCCGCGAATTGTTCTGGCGGAACATTTAAAGTCTCAGATGGACCTGCTACCCTCTTCCTTACAGTAACTGAGCGAATATTACTTTCTGTTTATATGGGAACGTTGGCCCGCTTTTAATCCCACCTTTAATCCAGCTGGGTAAATATTTTATTTTGTAAAAAAATCAGCTTGATTACTCGCGGTAACCAGCATGAATAAGGTGCAAGCCTGATAACCAGGAAAAAATGTTTGCATGCTTAAACTTCCAGCTCGTCTACTGTTAAATGGGT
>JAKROC010000772.1 GCA_024509075.1 Endozoicomonas sp. | reverse complement strand
TAAATTGCTATTTCATTTCATTTCATTTTATTTCATTTCATTTCATTTTATTTCATTTCATTTCATTTCATACATTAGTTACAAAGATGTTTTCAAAAAAATCGCCTTCGATTGTCATCCATACAAGGCCTCTGTTTGATTCAACACTTCCATTCTACTTTGGATGTTCTTTCCCTCGGAAGTTTTGAAGTTTTTCAGGTGCCTTGAAACAGATCAAATGTAAAAAAGAAAGTAAAAATGCGCCAAATGTCGAGCAAGTTTTTGATTTATTCGGTAAATGTAAAGTGCTGGGACTTTTCTAAAGACGAATCCTTTAAGAGCCATACCAGGTACACTAACTTCTGTCTTGCATGGCTCTTTAGCGGTAGCGAATTCCATGAGATGCAAACAGGCCAGGAGGCTCAGGAAGCTTGAAATCCACGGCATTTCCTTGGTATCTGAAATTTTAAAGTGCACACTACTTTAACAAATGCAGTGACCGTTTTGTTTAGCCCATGGATTAAATGCAAACCAAACAACTAAAAAAC
>JAKROC010000771.1 GCA_024509075.1 Endozoicomonas sp. | reverse complement strand
AGTGATTTCAAATGGCACATTGTTTATCATACATTTATCCTCAGGTCTAGTTCACCTTATCTATTTCATTCTGCTGCCTGGCTCCGCTAGCCCCTATGGTTATTCCAGGCTGCTAGTACTCCAATTTTATTTCTAATAATTTCTTTCAATTTTGTTACGTTTTTGCTGAGAGCAAGTACGAATGCGAGTACAAATAAAGATTATCTCTCCCTCCTTCAGTCGCTCATGCTCAAGATGCTATAAGCCTATAATTTCTCTGACGTGTCATTTACGTCTCCTAAGATCGAATTTCCCAGACCGGCAAGGAAGAGTTAAGCTTGCTTCCGTTAACAGCTCTTTGCACGGTATAAGAAAAGACTTCCCTCAAGGGTCATGTCTCGGACCATTGCTGTGGAACATGTTTCAGAATCACTGAAGTTATAATATTAAAAACTGTGATTTTTCTATGTGTGCAGACGACCATCAAATATTTGCCTCACATCAGCTGACTCAAAACGTTGGTACTCTGTTAAACAACGAGGCTAAGAATGT
>JAKROC010000770.1 GCA_024509075.1 Endozoicomonas sp. | reverse complement strand
CGCCATCACTGCAATGGTGATATACGCCAGAGAGAAGTCAGTCACTTGCCACCGGGCAGACAGACAGGCAAAAACAGTCCCCCCGGCATAAAAAGCCACTCGTGCCCTTTTTGTGCAAAAACATTTGGACAAACTTGCCAGCTAAAAACGCACTTGCTAAGTCATACCGGTGAGAAGCCTTTTGAGTGCAAGCTGTGCAATAAACGCTTTGTTTACAAATTCTGCCTGGCAAGGCATCAGCGCATCCACACGGGTGAGAAGCCTTTTGAGTGCAAGCCATGCAATAAACGCTTTGCCTCTAAAAATAACTTAACAGCACATAAGCGCATCCACACAGGTGAGAAGCCTTATGAGTGCGAACAATGTAACAAACGCTTTGCTCAAAGAGGGAACCTGGCAAGGCACCAGCGCACCCACACGGGTGAAAAGCCTTATGAGTGCGCACAATGCAATAAACGCTTTGCCCAGAAAGTTCACCTGACAAAACACCTGCGCATCCACACGGGTGAGAAGCCTTATGAGTGCGAACAA
>JAKROC010000077.1 GCA_024509075.1 Endozoicomonas sp. | reverse complement strand
TTTTTCAAAATAAAATCTACAGTTTTCAATTGGTTGTGTTTTTGGACGAGAACTACCTAAGGCTACTCTAACGGAGAGTAGCCTGTTTGAGACACCCACCCCCCCTGTGCCAGCCGACCTAAAATACTTCCCAGAAGCAAACCAGCCACCAGTCGCGACCACTGGAAGCCACAGACCTCGGCCTTTATTGGGGTTCGGTGGCGAAAAAAGAAACGGCAGTCAGCTTTCATCATGGCCAGAGCCAGGAAAAACAAACGACAACCAGCGACCAATGGCGACAGCCGGAAAGCAAGGAAAGCCAGGAGCAGGTTCGGCGGGATAAGAGTATCGAGGCGCAGGATCCAGATCAGGCGTTACCCTGGAATCAGCCGCCTGAATCCAACCGCCAGATTGCCGAATGGATGCAAAGTGTTAACCGCTTTGGCGACAACGAACGCACAAGCCAGGCCTACCTGCCTGACCTTTACCTTCCAGGAGCGCGAACATCAGCCGCAAGCTAATGGCTCGGTCTACTTCCAGATTGGCGAGTTTGAGGAGAGGATTGTTGCCGTCCCGGTCGATAGCCGACGACTGTTTTCTTTCCATAGCAACCGCACTGGGGATCAGCCGGTTATCGTACCATAGGGGGTTTGGACAGAAGGCCAAAGATGAGAGCATTACCGGCAACTATGGGGGCGAGAAAAACCCTGGGGTGATCGAAAAGCCGGAACCAGAGCAGCCGGAAATCAGGGAGAGTTATCTGCTTATGAACATTATTACCACCGTGGTGTTGCCTGACCGGACACCGCTGGAACTGCCATCAATGGAGACCAGTCTGGACATAGACAGCTTCTCGTGGAGCTTTACCGGACAACTGTTCGGCGCTTCCAACATTGCCCTGGTGCAACCGGACGAGAATGGGCCGAAGCAGATAGAGGTGGATATCAACGGCTGGAAATGGGTATTTATTATCGAGCGATACAGCACCAACCGGCGTTTTGGCGATGAACGATACACTCTCTATGGCAGCAGCCGGACCCAACTGCTGGCAGCGCCTTATGCCCCCCTGCGCAGCAAGAGCAACACCAGCGCCTTGAATGCCAAACAAGCCATCACCGAAGAACTCGTCAACACCGGCTTTGCCGCAACCTATCCCGACCTGAACGACTACAGCACACCGGATTGGATCATGCCCGGTGGTTCATTCAGTTATCAGAGCCAGACCGCCATGCAGGTAGTGGCCAGAATTGCAGGAACGGCAGGTTCAGTGCTTATCCCGAGTCGTGATGCCGATCAACTCTCTATCCAACCGAGGTATCCGGCCAGCCCTTGGGCATGGGATAACGCCACCATGGATCGGATCGTTCCGGCCAGTATGGTCATCAGCCTGAGCGCCAACTGGCGACCAGAGCAGGCGTACAATGCCGTTTATATCTCCGGCACCAATGCAGGGGTAGCAGTCAACGTCAAGCGAGCAGGAACCAGTGGCGACAACCCGGCTCCCGATATTCTGGAAGACTGGCTCACTGAGACCCAGGTCAATACCGAGCGAGGCCGTAATGAGCTGGCCAAGGGTGGTCACCAGAGCATAACCACCATCGAGCTACCGCTGACCGACAGCAACACAGCACCCGGGTTGATTGAGCCGGGGATGTTGGTAGAGGTTCAGGATACTCTTTTAGGAGAGAACGGCGACTGGCAGGGACTGTGTCTGGCGACCAGCATTATTGCTGTTGGCGGGGGAAGTGTTATCCAGAAAATTGATTTGGAGAGGCACTACTGATGGCCACCACCAATATCTGGCAACAGTTCAAAGCACTGATACCCGACGATGTGCGAGTAGTGGCCACCATAACGGCCAACAATGGCAACGGCATCAGCCAGGCTGAGCTTCGGGATGGTTCGGTGATTACCGTCAAAGGGGAGTCAGTGGAAGTTGGAGAGAAAGCATTTATTCAGGACGGGGAGATAAAAGGTGAAGTGCCTGATTTGGCGCAGTATGAGGCGGAGGTTTGAGACGATCAGATCAAGAATCAAGACCCAACCCCCGGTCATCTTTCAGGTGATTTAGTCTTGTTGCAGGATAAAGTCTTATCTCTGTGAACACTGACAGCTTTCCAACCCCATGTGCCACGTTTCTTGTTGTAATTCAATAAGGCAGTGCCCCATATGTGCTCTCCGTCTTCAATGCCATACTTTGTGATTAATGGAGGCGGAATAAAAATATCATCCGAAGTAAACCCCATGCCCGCACTGACATCCACTGTGCCTGAGAATTTCCGTTTTACAGAGCTGCTCGGCATGTCCGTTGTTTTCTTGGCTGAAAGAACGCGATACCTTACCCCCTGTTTTGAAGAATACTGTGATAACTGAAGCGCTATGGCATCTCCCTCGTTAAACTGTTCTTTAATATCAGAGCGGGGGATCACACCATCACAGCATCTGTCCACAATGAAATGAATCAGGTCTTTTGACCGGTTTACATGATCAACGACACCGATTTTCTCTGAAAAAATGTCCCAGGCAGCGGCTGCTTTCCTGCTTTCAATCACAAAGATCTGGAACACTTTGTTGTGATCAAACTCTCCTTTCACCTTTAAAGCATCGCCTGATTGTAATCTGGCAAATGGGAATTTCGACTCTGGTACATTGACTTCCAATGGTGCTGAAGACGCATCTATTCCAAGATACAGCTTACGCTTTGGTTTATTCTCCTTCCCGGGGACTGTGAATTTTTCACCCAGATTCACATTAATCCACGGCAGCTGGCTGTGGAGCAGCTCCTCAGCCTTTTTCGAGTTAGACTCATACATAGCAAGGTTTGAGTCTGCAGGGCTTGTATCGCCATACCAGCTTTGAATGGTGAGTTCGACAAATGCTTCCGGTATTTTCTGCCCAGCCTTCTCTTTGAAATCCACTACCTGTTGTACTTCCAGTTTTGCGGCTGCCAGTTCCTGTCTGTCGATTAACTGGTGTGCAAGTTTGAGCTTAACTTTCGTTGTAAAGTTGATATCTGAAGAACAGCGGAGCGCCTTGCAGTAACAGCTGAATGCGGTATCAGTATCTGTTGCCAGGTTAATATCCCCGAGCAATTCCCAAGCCCAATAGTCATTCGCTTTTGCTTTTGTAAGGGTAATGCCGAATGACAAAGCATCAGCCTGACGATCTAGAGCGATAAGGATCTTGGCCTTGTAGAAGGTAAGCCAGATGTTATCAGTGTAACGGGAGATAGCCTTTTCTAAATATGGCAGGATGTATTCTAATCCGGCTGGGTCGTTAGATTTAACAGCTATCTTACTTGCCTGCTGAATTACTTTCTCTGCCAGTGCCGGGTAACTTTTCCCGTCATCAGCGGTGTGTCGGTCGTAATCCTCAGGGCGTAAAAAATCCAGGTTCCAAAACCGGACAAATGCAGCGATATTGAATCCTTCCCCTACTGCCAGTTTTACTGCCAGCTGGAGAAATAAGGTGTGAAGTAATGAGGGTTTTTCTACATTTAGCCGCAGATAAATGTTGATATTGCGTTTGGCAAAACCAAGGTTAACTGGTGAGATTGAAATTAACTCTTTTGTTAACTTGTACAGCTCCCAGGCTAGCGATGTCTGTACTTCTGCAGAAGTTTCTCCATTACGAAGTATATTTATATACAGCTCAGCAGACTCATAATGCTTTCCTTCCTTGCTCAAAAATTTGGCTTGACGAATTGCGTCAATATGAGGGCTGCATAACGACAAAGCGTATTTACGCTGATCGATCAGGATAGTGTCTCCCGGATTAACCGGAATGGATTCCAGCTGCTGTTGGTAACGAGGTACATGTTGTTGCTGGGAAGAAGCTGTGTCCCTTTTAATCAGGTCAATCAGACACCATGCAAGAGCTTTATAATCCCAGTCACCAGGCTGGGGGACTCTTACCAGCTGCATTGCCATCTGGTATGCTTCATCAAGGTTGACCTTACGTTTAGCGAAAACTTCTTTGCTGGTAATCATGCACTCATTCCTTCAATCAACAACATCTCCACATCAACAACCAGAGAGCCGGGACTGCAGGCTGGGATTACCGGTACAGGCTTGGTAAATCTGTCTTTTCCATTGTAATAAATATCGTAGACCGCTACTTCGTTATCACGAACAAAGGTGTAGCGCTGGTTCCATTGTTGTGAGGTCACAGCCTGAATAAATATTCCCTGATCTGCAACCAACAATGAAATGCGATGATGAAAGTCATTTAAAAAAGCTTTTTCAAACTGAAATGGAGCGGGCATAGCTGCTTTCACAACGACTACTTTACCCTTCAGAGGTGTCAGCAGATCTGCCACATAACGACCAAGTTCCGTTGTCTGATCGTCAACAACATTCGTCACTTTGTTTTTGCCGTTATAGGTAATACTTATACGGGCAAAATCATTATCCCGTTTAAAGACATACGCTTCTTGATACTGATTATGAATGATGTCATCAATTTCAATAGCCTGTCCTGCGGTGAGACTTCTTACATGATCCAGAATGGCAAGTAAAAAACCTGCACTTTCAGGAATGCCAAACTGGTTTAGAGGACCGTTATCCGTTGTCCTGTCAGGTAGTTGAGGATTGGGTATGGATTGCTGATTGCTGGCAAGCAACTCTATACCCGAATTACGCACCCGCGACATGGTGGCACCGACCTCTATGTGAGGTGGATCCAGCAAGTAGAGTTTGTCTTTTGTACGGGTAATGGCCGTATAAAACCATCGGAAATAATCCGCTGACAGTTGACTCTGGTGTGTCTTACATTTAACAAAGACATGATTCCACTCACTTCCCTGTGCCTTATGGCAAGTAATGGCATAACCAAACTTCAGACGTAAAGCGTTAAAGTATGGATCAGACTTCAGGGTTTGCTTGAACGCAAGGCTCCCGCTTTTCAGATAGGGATGATGACGAATACAGAAATCCACGTACATTGCTTTGTTCTGATCTGAGCTTAGCCCGGGATGTTCACTGTACAGCAGATCCTCAAAAATCATGGCTTTAAAAAAACGAGGTGTTTCATCCAGGTCCTTAAAGCCAATCGTTGCTTCCCTGAACTTTAAGGGAACTTTGATTTCCTCAGTTTCCCCGGAGTCCTGATTTTTATGCTTCAAGGTTATAATACGCTGCTCTACCTCTGCAGAAACGGACCTTACCAAGCCGAAATCACCGTTAGAGATGAAAAAACCGTAGGCGTTACTGTTATTGACTGCCATCACTTTGTCGCCAGCCGTGACCTCGGTACATCCGGGAAAAAAGTGCTCCCGTATGTGTCGGTTATAGGCTGCTACATCTGAATTTGAGTGAGCAATAACGATGGCTTCGGCATTAATTTTTCCCTGACAGGATTCCAAGTACCTGGGCAGCAAATCACAGTATTCAACTTTTTTCAGGTCAGGATAGTTGAGATCCACCACCAGATGACCGAATGAGTTATTCCCCAAAGCTTTCCTTAGCTTAATGGAGTTTTGTATTACGCCGCTATCCGACTTCTGTCGGACCACCTCATTGAGTTCAAAGCTAACCGGGCGAACATTGTGCTCCCGAAAGAGGTAACCGGCATCCAGTGCAGGTGAGAAATTCATCCCAACTGGCGGGAGCTGCGCATCATCACCAATAAAAATAACTTTCTTACTGTGGTCATTATGATCCAGGTTAACGTATTTGAAAAAATCCCGAAGCAGGTAGCCAGATCCAAACCGGAAGAACTCATTCTCGTTATAGACATCGGAAATCATTGAAGCTTCATCGACGATAAAAACCGTATCTGCTGACATTTCATTCACGGCCAGCTGAGCGTATAACTTATAGGTTTCAGAACCGTCCAGATCATCTTCACGGTACTCGGTAATGTCTTTAAATGAGTAAATTGTTTTATGGATAGTGTAAGCCGGCGACTGGGTCTTTTTGGCAATAACTTTTGACGCTTTGCCTGTAGGTGCTGCCAGCACGAAGTTCCGACCAATAGCCCGGAAGTATTCTGTGAGCCCCTTGGTAATAAAGGTCTTACCGGTACCGGCATAACCTCGGAGCTGGAACACACTATTCTCTTTGCTTGCGAGAAACTGCTCCAGACGTTTTACCAGTTCCGCCTGTCCCTCATTCAGGGTGTATTGTGCAAACGCATCATGAATACTAATTAGTCGATGGGTGTTATCAACTTCAAGATCAAAGGAGTTAGCCGCTTGTGTAGATGCATTTTTAAATGCCTGCAGCTTCACTTCATCTAAAGAGTGATTAAGTGCAGCTATTTGCTGCTGGGCATATTTCTCCGAAACTTCTAACCTCCCTAACTCTGCTTTTGCAGCATTGAGTTGTTCTGCTAACAGTTCATGGGCGGCACTTAGTGTTTGCAAACGCTCATCAGGATGAACCGGGGTTTCAAAGTCAGGATAACTTCCGGAAATATTACCACTGCAAGTCTTATAAAACCATTTTCCGATCAAATAGGCTTCGCGAATCAGTGCCAGAGCATCATCAGAGTTCACCCCTCGCCCGTGGGCTGCTTTATTCCCCAAAATACGGATGGCGTGAATCTTACCAAGAATTGGGGTATCTATAATTTTCTGAAAAGCGGCAGACTTCAACTTTTCGAAAAAGCCATCACCCTCTTCACAAAGCAAGCCGAGATCTCGGTATAGAGCACCCACCAATATTTCAACAAAGCATCGCAGCTTGACAATCGCAGTATTCGGGTCTGTATAGACGTATTGCTCAGCAAAGCAGGCATATTCGTATAATTGAGGCCAGCGGGATGCTAAAGGCTGAAAATTTGTAGATTGCATAATCTTCCACTAAAAAGCTGAGGTCAGGTCCTGAATCTTGAATGCTATCAAAAAAAATACCTAACTCCAGTTGTCTGATACATCAAGAATCAAGACCCGACCCCGGTTTCTTCAAGCTCCATATCCTGAAGCCAGCAATAGCTGTAGAACTCATACTCATCGTGAGAAACTTTCATGGCAGCACCCTCCATATAAATGCCTTGGTACACCGAAGGTGTATCTTGCGTGTGAGGAGTAGCACAAGGCTACTCTTCATCAATCAAGTACAGCAGTTCGCGGATGGAATCAGCATTCTCAGGCTCCAGATCGCAGTTAACGTACCAGTCCTGTTCTGGCTCAACCTCATCCTCTTCTTCAGCAGCAGCTTCAGCAGCTCTGCGTTCAGCCATTCTGCGGTTATACCTTTCACAGGAAGCCTTGTATTCTTCCGGAGTAGGAACATACAGTGGCTTAGGTACAACCACAGGCTGAGGTTCTATATCATCCTTATTAATTGCTTCTTCCGTTATTAAAGACCTATTGGAGTCATCAACCCAAATATCACAACCATTTTCTGCCAGCTTCTTAACCCAGTCCTTTTGCTTTGGAGAAAGCACAAGGTTTGGCATGGAACCAAGTTCCAGTTTTTTTAGCCCTATGATATATGTTATTTCTTCTGGAAGCGTAACAATTGGATTTCCCCATAGTGACAGCCCCTTTAAATTAGTTAGGTATTTAATTTCTCTTGGTATACTCTTTAGATTATTATTCCATACAGTGAGAATTTCTAAATTATGCAGAGCTCCAATTTCACTTGGTAAGTTTGACAGATTATTGCCACCTAATTTTAGTTCTTTCAAGTTTTTTAGCTTTCCTACCTGAGTGGGTAGCTCCGACAAGGAGTTAAATTGAAGATATAGGTGAGTTATATTTGTTAGATTACCAATCTCCTTTGGTAGCTCAGTTAAGTCATTTAGGAGTATTTCAGGATGTACAGCACTCCCAAGCTCAAGAAATTTTAAATTTACTAAGCTTCCAATTTCCTTAGGCAATAGGGTAATTTTCTCTCTTTCAAAGTAGCTGATACTCTCAAATGACAAGTGCTCTAAATTTATTAGATCATTACTTTCCCTAGGAATATTATAATGTTCAATATCATGCTCATCTGCCCAACTCCAAATTTTATTCATCCATTCAGGCTCATCCTTACCTGTGGACTTATCATTCGGCTTATAAATATCTAAAGGTAAGAATTCAAAAAAACTTATTACATTATTCCAGTCGACAACATGACAATCATGTATTCGTGGAAGTAAAAAATCAGAAAATGCTACATCAAACCTCTCTCTGCTTTTGATAATTTGGTAATCACTTCTGGAATTATCTATACATTTTGCGACTTCAAACAAATCTCTATCGGGTGAAATCAAACCGTTGTCATTCATGCTTATCACTCTTTGGGCTTTGCCCAATAGAGACTGCTCTTTCGAAGTAAAAAGCAATCGATTTTTTTGATTTTTTCTGGCTTTAAAAACCCCCATAGGTATAGCAACTATTAAAGCTATTGGAATCATGACTATATTGATAATTACACCAATAATTGATCCTAGCAATTTAGCCACACATTTCTCCTTTAAATAACGCCTGTCCGAAAACCCAGACCTGTTGAAAACGCTGGCCTAGAAAGCCGGGGTCAGAAAGCCGGGGTCAGGTCTTTCATTGTGCGAATATCTTGTTGTTACTACAAACGACAATTGTTAGACATCATGAAAACCTGACCATAATTTTATTTTTTAATTTGCAAGTGAAGAAAACTGTGGATGAGTCACCACCTTACCGAGAAGTTCTTGTACCGCTGGACCAAATGCATCGGCAACATTTTTGCAAGCACTATATGCATCCCAACTCGTATCGAAGCCATAATTCATTGAAACAGAATAACCAGGGGAGTTCGAGGAACTAACAGTCATCACGATGTCCCAGCTTGTGGGAGAAAAAGAACTGAATTTAATACTTTCGATTTTTGCATTTATCACTGATTGTGATGTTGGATCATATGCTTTAGCCATAAATAGCTCTTCGATAAATGCGTCTTTTATGTATTGAGCTAATGACTTTCCCGGTGCAACTTTTATCGGCCCCATTAATCGGCATGTTGGTGATTCTTTCACCCCTGAAGCCATTGATACTGTACCAATAGAAACTTGTTTACCCAGGGATTCTAATGATTGTTGGATTGCAATCACGTTTCCGGTTGAAGCTTTATAAGGAGTTGAGTTCGTTGTTGAACAACCAGAGATAATAGCGGCAACACTTGCAAAAAATAATACTTTCTTATACTCGACTCTCAAGTTTTTAATGTACGAGCGTTTGATACTCCGGTAAGTGATACTTGAGCGATGCAGTTGGCATCATCCTCCCCAACTCCCTGCCTACCATGTCAGGCTGCCAGCACCGTCACCTTTTGCTTCTTTCCCCCTCGTATGGTCAGCGTTTTTTTAACGCCAGGCCCAAGGTAACGGTCAAAATAAGTATTCAGGTCAACTTCCTTGTTTTTGTGGATCACCTTCTGGTTCCAGCGAAGCTGGCTAACCACCCGGGTTCCCGAAAAGACTGAAGAAGCCTCATCCATGAAATGAGCATTACCGTAGAGGGCGTCCGCCAGAACACCGGTAACGTTTATGCCTGGAAAGTGCTGCTGGAAGGTCTGGATCATATCCAGTGCCAACAACTGCTTTGTGGGGAACGCCTTGTTGGGCTTTGGTTTGGGAGGCCGATCCTTTGGGGGAACCCCCTGCTTTCTCAGCGCGTCTCTTTTCTTGCGCCATTCTGTCATCTTCGGATCGGGCATGTAGAACCTGAAGTCGACAGGAACAGTTACCAACGGAGTCTGCAAAACAAGAAAGACCAGTTCCTGGCCGTTGACGTAACCACTGGTCTTTTTTTCCCTGATCTTGTGGGCTTTGCCAATTTTTTTCGTTCGCTTGTACCGTGATCGTCCAGTGTCGTCGATCAGAAGATTTCCTTCTGACAAGTTGTAATGGTCAATAATGACGGGAACACTGAAGCGTAGTAGCAGATGCCAGACAATTTCAGATCGGTAAAACATCCACCATAAGGCACCGGACGAATACTGGCCGAGGCTTCTACGATTCATGGTTGCCCAGCAAAGCTTCTGGGTCAGAATCATCGCGGAGATGACAAACGCCAGAAAATAGCGCTGTTTACGCGTCAGTCGCTGAGCTTGCGGAGCCTGACGCAATGCTTGATCGAGATGGTCAATAAACTGGGTGGCGCAGGGAAGAACACGTATGAGCATGGTCGTATAAGTCTTGCCAATACACTACTTTGCAGTCAAGCTTGGCACAGCAGGCCTCCTGTTGTCACTATGACGGCTTTGCGCAGCCGTAAAGTCTGAGTAACAGCAGTGAGACCTGCTAAAATCTGACCTGATAATCAGGCTAAAACTTGAGAGTCGAGTTATAGCTTTTCATTTATCACTTTCCTCTGGACAATGATGTTTTGATGTAACTACTCATTTTTTGCAGGTAAAAGTGACTACCTCAAGAAAATGATTCTTAATTATACTGGCTGTAGCCAATTGCTAACTAAATTCACCCATGAATTTTGAGAAGTGACGTTTTGTTGCTTGTTTTTAAAACCTAATCAAGATAGAGGGAAGCCACACAGCTGCGCTCTTCCTACAACACCGGCCATACAGACCACGCTACACGATGATTGACACACAATAACGTCAACACCTTTCGTAGATCCAACAAACGCTACCGCCCGTAGCTGTTGCCGTTGTCTTTTATTGACGCAGGGGAGCATGGGGCCAAATAGCTCTGATGTATATTTGTCACAGTTTTTCGATAGTACTTCTGTGAACCTCCATCCGGCATTAAATACGTACAAAAATCTTACATAGTAAAAAGTCAGTATTATTTGACCTAGCGCAATGAACATGGGTGATTTTGTCTGAGAGAGGGCTTCAACAGAGGAAACACTGATGTTGGAAGGAGCAGGGCGCACCAAAAAGATACAACTCAAACGGTACCATTTCACCAGTACGAATTTCACCGCAAAACGCGCTGAAGGTACGATTTGGTACCGTTTTTTGGGCTTAGGTTACAATAAAATTGCAACCTAAAACTGAAATCATTTCTCTAAGTCATTGATTTCATTATCAAAACTACCGCTTTGAAATTCGTACCACATAACATTGATAATGCCAAACGCACAAGCCAGCAATACACCAAGTATCCAGGCAAAATACCACATTGTTTAACTCCCCTGTTCAGTAAAGCGAATGCCCATCTTGTTCAATCTGCTCGGCAGTCATACGCCCCCACATCTTGTAGAAACACCAGATGGTGTAGCCAAGCACAATGGGCACGAACACTGCGGCAACTCCGGTCATGATGGCCAGTGTCAAGTAGCTCGATGTCGCATCCCAAAGCGTCAGACTATACGACGGGTCGGTGCTGGAGGTCAGCACAAAGGGAAACAGGCTGAATCCTGCGGTCATTATGATCCCGGCCTGAGCCAGCGATGAGCAGGTGAAATTCAACCCGTCGCGTTTGCTGCCAGACAGAAGCACTACGCCAATAGCACCCAGAAAACCAAGCACCGGAGCGATCATCATGATTGGGTATTGACTGTAGTTGTTCAGCCAGGCTCCTTCGCTCAACACCACGGTTTTACCCAGTGGGTTGGACGGCCCATTGGTGTCCATCATGCTGACCACTTCGTAACCGTTGATCTGGGTAACCCAGACGCCTGCCAGGGCAAAGGCGACAATGGTCACAATGGCGCTGTAGCGGGCGACGATGGTCGCACGGTGGCGGATCGGTTCACCAGAGCGCATCTTCTGCCAGACTGCTCCTTGCATGGTCAACATGGCAGCACTGACCACGCCGCACAGTAGTGAGAACGGGTTAAGCAGATCAAAGAATGAGCCGGAGAAGCTGGAGCGCATAAAACCGTCCAGATCAAACTCAAAGCCAACAAAAATGTTGCCAAAACCTACGCCAAAAACCAGCGATGGTACGATACCGCTGACAAACAACCCCCAGTCCCAGGCATTACGCCAATGTGTGTTGGGCAACTTGGAGCGGTAGTCGAAGGCCATTGGCCGGATCAACAGGGCAAAAAGCACCAGTACCATAGCCCAGTAAAAGCCAGAAAAGGCGGTGGCATAAACGGTGGGCCAGGCGGCAAACAGGGCGCCACCGGCGGTGATCAGCCAGACCTGGTTACCATCCCAATGGGGCGCAACGGCGTTGATCATAATTCGCCGTTCAGTGTCGTTTTTGCTCATAAACGGCAGCAGGTTAGCAGTACCAAGGTCGTAGCCGTCCATGATGGCGAAGCCGATAAACAGCACGCCGATCAGTACCCACCAGATAAATCGGAGTATTTCATAATCCATGGTCATCGCTCCTTATACTTTGCCCTGGACGGCGGAAGGCTTACCCTGGTCGTTGACCGGGCCATCCAGTGTGCCATGGGCCAGCGCCTGCTGCTGTTCGAAGTGGTAGCGCCCGGTGTGCAGGCTGCTTGGCCCCAGTCGGGCGAATTTGATCATCAGCCAGAGCTCGACGATGGCGAAGATCCCATAAAACAGGGTAAAGCCAGCAATACTCAGGTAGAGGTCGGTGACTGTCCGGCTCGATGCCGAGATATAGACGGGCAATATGCCTGAAATAGACCAAGGCTGTCGTCCATACTCAGCAACAAACCAGCCCATTTCGCTGGCAATCCACGGCAGTGGCAAGGACCACAGACAGAGTTTCAGGAAGAAGCGGCTTTTGTATTCGGTGCGTCGCGCTGTCTTGATAAAGGCGGTCACCAGTAGCAGCAGCATCAGTACACCGGCACCTACCATGATTCTGAAGGCGTAGAACAGCGGCCAGACGGTGGGGATGGCGTCTTCCGCCGCCTGGCGCACCATGGCGTCACTGGCGGATGGAATATCGTCGGTATAACGGGTCAGCAGTAAGCCGTAACCAAGGTCATCAACCACTTCAAGAAAGGCGGCGCGATTTTCCGGTGTGTCCTCCCCTTTTTTCAGTTTCTCCAGCAGTTCATAAGCGATCATGCCGCTTTTAATGCGTACTACCTTGTTTTCAATCAGGTCTTTGATGCCGGTTACTTCTTCGTCCAGGGAGCGGGTGGCGATGATGCCCATCAGGTAAGGGATTCTGATGGCATAATCGGTCTCCATGTTCTCCTGATCGGGTATGCCGATCACAGTGAAGCTTGCTGGTGCCGGATGGGTGTCCCACTCAGCTTCTATGGCCGCCAGTTTCACCTCTTGCACGTCGCCCAGCTCGTAACCGGATTCGTCACCCAGCAGCAGCGTGGAGAGGATGGCAGCCAAACCAAAGCCGGATGCGACGGCAAAGGAGCGGCGGGCAAAGCCAATGTCGCGATTGTTCAGCAGGTAGTAGGCAGAAATTGACAGCACAAAAATTGCTCCTGTCGTATAACCGGCGGCCACGGTGTGAATGAATTTCACCTGGGCTACTGGGTTGAATACTATCTGAGCAAAGCTGGTCATCTCCATGCGCATGGTTTCAAAGTTGAATTCGGCGCCCACCGGATTCTGCATCCAGGCATTGGCAATCAAAATCCACATGGCCGAAAGGTTGGTGCCAAGGGCCATCAGCCAGGTACACGCCAGGTGTTGTACTTTGCTCAGGCGATCCCAGCCGAAGAAGAACATGCCGACGAAGGTGGATTCCAGAAAAAAGGCCATCAGCGCTTCAATGGCCAGCGGTGCTCCGAAGATGTCGCCCACATAATGGGAATAGTAGGACCAGTTGGTTCCAAACTGGAACTCCATGGTCAGGCCAGTGGCCACGCCTACAGCAAAGTTGATGCCAAAGAGTTTGCCCCAGAACTTGGTCATGTCCTTGTAAACCTGCTTGCCCGTCATTACGTAAACGGACTCCATGATGGCAAGGATAAAGGTCATGCCCAGGGTCAGTGGCACGAATAGAAAGTGATACAGCGCGGTAATCGCGAATTGAAAGCGCGAGAGATCTATGACTTCTTCCAAAATCATAAGACTCCTCCACAAAAAAGTTCAGGGGGAAAAGCAGGTTATTACTGTCTTAGACGAAATTTACTGATTCAGCGAGTATCACATTTAGCAAGCGCTGAGTATCAACAAAGCTTATAAGCTGTATAAGTTTTAATACCGAACCAGACCGTCTGACGCGTACACCATGCCCAGTAAAATAAGAGGCCATGCTACGCCCGTTACGTATATGCGTACAGTTCGGATTGCCACAACTAACTGCGTAACCAGTAGTCCATGGAACTTAGCCGACTAATGGTTTTTTTGGCATTATAAAGATCCAGCTGCCAACTCTCTTTGGCTTGTGGCACTTCAATGGTCAGCACATCATCCTGAAAAGAGGCACTCAGGGGGGTTTCGTAGCGGGCAATAAACTGCAGGCGCTCCTGACTGGCGTTGTACGTCCCCACCAGAAAATTAATGGTTTGATCACTCAGTGGCACGCGGTAAAAGCGAATCAGGTTTTGTGCCAGTTTCTCAGCACTGGCGGCCAGGTTTTTCTCCACCGCACCGGCCATGGCTTCACCCCAGGCAGCCTTGGTGCGGGCACTCATTCCGGGCTCAATATTAGCCAAACTGGTGGAGTTGGCATTTTCGATGGCTCGCTGGATTTGCGGATCGTGCAGATGTATGTACGGATCGAGAATAGTGGCTATTTCAATGGCCATCTCCCGTGCCCGG
>JAKROC010000769.1 GCA_024509075.1 Endozoicomonas sp. | reverse complement strand
CTAATTCGGCATTGTTATTGAATATGTCTTTTGGCAAGTCCTCCAACTGGTTGTTGTCCAATCGCCTGTCAGCATAGGACGACAGTTAGTATGTGTAACCAGGATGCTGCTTTACCATTTTTGACGCATTATTACTATCACCAAGACGACTATGTGTCTAGAAATGTTTTTGGTAAGAACCAATCAAAATATTTCTAAATCTTGCTCTTCGTTCGTGGATGCCGGTTAAAAATTCAATCCATAATTTCCTCGATTACATCCTTCTTATGGGGGATTCCAACAAACTGCTTGATTCCCTTTCTACCATTTACGACTACTTGGTTCTAGGACTGCTTAGGAAAAGGGTAGTTTCCCACAGTCACAGCAGAAAAAAAGAAGCACAAAAAAGTGTTCTATTTCATATTTAGAACCCCTCCAATCCCTCATTTAAATATTATTGTATCATTAACACTGCCGAATTAGTATATCTGTAAGTGAAAAAGTAAAGACTATTCGCCTCAACTTTAAAACCTCCAGCTTATCCAGTTACTCCA
>JAKROC010000768.1 GCA_024509075.1 Endozoicomonas sp. | reverse complement strand
AATCCATTGGTCGCAGGTTCGACGGCAAAAGACATCAACAGATTTTCAGCCGTGTCATTCAGACCTTCACTGACATCACAGAATCTCTCGGTATTGGCTGTCCATAGGACAATAACCTAAAAAAGTTCATGTAATAATTTATGAGTTTTTGTTCACCTTTTCGAAATAATTTTTTTGGTTCAGTTTTACCCTTCAAGTTATTAACTTCCATTTCCAGCAAAAAGAAATGGAGCTCAATGATCTCAAGGACCAAATTTAAGGTTTATCATCACAACTCACTGAAAATGTAAATATCACTAGCTTCATTTTTATTTTTAATGCTTAGCTTTATTCTTAATGCTTTGTGGCTTTGTATCTATTTAATCAGTTCAGAATTCTCTACCTTTAAATCCAACCTTATCAAGACTATTCTTCTGCTTAAAATCACGTATGTCCATCCTTATCTGTTCCATCATCTCCTGCTTGCTACCAGACAAAACATTGTCGGCACGATCGACTTGATTTGCTGCGATAAAATCAGGACAGTAGATGGAAC
>JAKROC010000767.1 GCA_024509075.1 Endozoicomonas sp. | reverse complement strand
CTGGAGTTTTCTCTGCATTGGTCTGTATATTTTCAGCTTTGTTTTAAAAACGCAGCAGTATGCGTACAGTTTTTGGCTCCTTGAAAATAAAGGTATTTTTGTACGGACGAAATATGAAGTACCGTCCTTGTCGTTATTGCTTTTCAACCATTTAAATATAAAGGGGAGAAATAAGGGCTGTCATGGCAACATGTAAATTAATGTACACTTAAAATAATTTCCGTCTTAATCGGAATTGAACTCTCCATAGTGGTAAATACAGAGGTTAACGCTAATTTAGAATCAGTAGATGACTTATTGGTTACTTTTAAGTTGACATGAAATGGGCGTGAGGAAGAACGTACGTACAGTGAAGCTCCTCACGCAATGATAATTCGCCATGTGCATCCGTAATGAATCAGCCTTTGCTGCCTTTAATCTTGCATCCAAAACACTAGCTCAAAGTTTTGTATTATTGAGTTGTTTGGTGTAAATAGAGCAACTGGAGTTTTCTCTGCATTGGTCTGTATATTTTCAGCTTTGTTTTAAAAACGCAG
>JAKROC010000766.1 GCA_024509075.1 Endozoicomonas sp. | reverse complement strand
AAAAACGGTACCAAATCGTACCTTCAGCGCGTTTTGCGGTGAAATTCGTACTGGTAAAATGGTACCGTTTTTTTTTGTTGCATTCTGACACAAATTGGTGTTCATAACCTGTTGCCACCTTATCAACCACTCCATAAAAAGCACTCTTAAGACTTGCCTTCCCCTACGGCCAGTTGAGTCGCATGGAAACAGCTATTTCAAAATTTTTTCTCACTTCACCCTTCACAAATACACAACTACCGTCTTTTGCCTATCAAGCGTACAATCAGCTTTTCCCCAAAAACGCGCCCCTGAGCTATCTGGCCCCATGCTCCCCTGAGTCAATAAAAGACGTTGGTACAAGCTACGGGCGGTAGCGTCTCAAAATTTTCTCGCTACACATTTCGCAAAACAGGATCAATGCCATGAAAAGCACCCAGCAAAGGAAAGAACTGCATCGCCAGATTTGGCAAATTGCCAATGATGTGCGGGGTGCAGTGGATGGCTGGGATTTCAAGCACTATGTGCTCGGTGCCCTGTTCTATCGTTTTATCAGT
>JAKROC010000765.1 GCA_024509075.1 Endozoicomonas sp. | reverse complement strand
CGCGTGGAGCTGCTTTCTTTTTTCAGAAAACTGACTAAACATTCGTTTTATGCAACCTCTAAAGTCGAGTTAAAATAATTAGCCCATCTTTTTCCTGATGACCGACACCGGAATATACATACGGTCAGGCTGGTTCAGACACGGCTGGAAACCGTATTTCAGGTAGAATTCGGCAACTCCGTCCTTGGCGTCTACCGTAATGACCGGGAATTCGCATATGTCACTGGCCATCAATAACTGGAACAAGGCATCAACCAGCAACAGCTCACCAATTCCCTGTTTCTGATGACGGCGGTCAACCCCAAGCCTGGCTATCAATCCACCGATCACATAACCATTCCTGCCGGAGTACTTACCGGGCAGTTCCGATAAATCGACCTTGTTCATGGTTAAGGTATAAAAACCGGCAATGTAGTCAGGTCTGACAAGATCCTCAATTACGTAGGTTCTGGCCTGATCCTTCTTATGCTGTTGACTGGCCTGAAGCTGAAGGAAGTTATTCAGCGCATCAACGCCGCAATCAAACCGCTTACGGT
>JAKROC010000764.1 GCA_024509075.1 Endozoicomonas sp. | reverse complement strand
AGACATTTGTAGCATTTGCAAGGCAGATTTTATTCTACTACACATTATAATTGGAATACAGGTAAGCCCCGGGCGAAGTCTACGGCTTTCATAAATATAGGCAGATAACGACTGATCCATCGATAGACTCACAGATCGACCGACCTATTGACCGGAAGTCAGACAGACAGACAGACAGACTGTGAGACAGAGCGCGTCAAGAAAGAGGGATGGAAAATTTAGTTTAACTGGCAATAAGATTAATTTAAATTGATACTCTTGATTTGCATGCGCATTTTTACATTAAAGGGACACTATCACGGGTTGACATGCGCAGTAGCATACACTCTCTCCGAGACTTGTCACGCTCGACCGCCATTGTGGAAATATCAGTGAGTTGAAGAATTCTGCATATATTTTGCATTTGAATCAATGTTATTACAAAGCATATGCTCACGAAAGTGAATTTCTTTCACTGACGAACCTTCGGGGATCTTTCGTAAATGTAAAAGTGCTTGTACGACGAAGCGCAACGAAAATATTTCTCGTGGGTGCCCG
>JAKROC010000763.1 GCA_024509075.1 Endozoicomonas sp. | reverse complement strand
GAGCTGATGGCTACTCTGTGCTGTCGTGGTGACTACCGTTTGCTGTGCCTCCACCTTTTTAGAGAGTCGTCAAACGGCGCAAAAGGGGAAGCCATTTTGACGATGCGCACGGCGGCATCGTCCAGCACTCGATGGCCGGAGGAGTCAAGAATTTCCACATTGTTCAGTGTGCCATCGTGGTTGATGGCCACCATCAGGCGCAGCTCACCGTACAGTGCTTCCTGCCGGGCTCTTTGTGGGTAATTGAGGTTCCCGACTTTCTCCACCCTACGCCGCCAGGACTCTTTATAGAAAGCACCTGCCTCTTCATGGGTTGAGGCAGCCGTCAGGCGTTTAATGCGTGGGCGTTTGGCGTACTCCTGACGTTGCTGGTGGAACTGAGCTTCAAGGCTGGCAATTTCATTGATCAGGTCTGCCTGCTCGCGAAGTTCATCGTCCACCACAGCCACAGGCTCTGGGCTGATTTCCTCATCAATAGACGAGAGCTGATGGCTACTCTGTGCTGTCGTGGTGACTACCGTTTGCTGTGCCTCCACC
>JAKROC010000762.1 GCA_024509075.1 Endozoicomonas sp. | reverse complement strand
TTCGACTCGGCCCGGGATGAACGGAAGCCGGGAAGTTATTTCAGGACAAATCCTTAGTGATGGTCTGTTGGGTTCTTCAGGTGTTTTCGGTGGAATAATTTTCCATGGAAAGAAAACCTGACTTAACAGACAATATTTTGCACTTGGCAATGGATTTTCGTCTGGCAGACTGCCACGATGAGCAGACCAGATTACTTTTCCACAAATTCAGAAACGCTTTGAAACAGCAGGCATCGACCGAGGTCCGGTATCTCCCCGATAGCAATAATAAAGTGCAACGATACCTGCGGGCTGGGGCAGTGGAGATTGTACTGAATGAATCTCATCACTAACGGTTATACCTGTCGTCTTTCAGGTTGCTACTTTGTTGGCTGCATTCGTTCACCTCGGTCACGTAGTTTTTCTACGCTCCCGGAGCTTCGCTCAATTGCCGCCGCGTAGCAACATGAAATCCATTGGGTATATACCCGTTAGGGACGGTTCCGAAATAACTTCCGCATTTATGGAATCTGAACCTCGTTCGGACTGAGCCTGTCG
>JAKROC010000761.1 GCA_024509075.1 Endozoicomonas sp. | reverse complement strand
TTTTTCAGAAAACTGACTAAACATTCGTTTTATGCAAACTCTAAAGTCGAGTAATGAAATAGCAGGGTTTAAAGCCCTGCCACGATTTACCATTGTTTTGGTAGTTTTCTTACGCTGTGGAATACCCGAAGAATCTCTATACACTGCTCCCCACTCTTCACCCGGTAAGGAATAATGTAACGGGTATCAGCAATGACCAATTCACGGACACCCGGAATCCGCCCTGGCCTACCTGCTGATGGGTTTTCAACCAACAGCATTACGGCCTGGTAAATTTTCTGAATCATTTGTTGAGCGGCCATTGAGTTTTCCCTGGCAATGTATTCAGCCTCGTGGTCAATGTTTGCCAACGCCGTTTTCAACCACTTAATTTGCACAGTCAGCGCCCCAACGGTTTATAACCTTACTTACCTCCTGATCCGTTGCAAAATCACCTTCGTCAGCTTCCTTGATTGACTGCGTTAATTCAGCAACCTGCCATTCACCTGAATCCGTGAGTTCACAGTGAAGAAATCAGCCTGAAAAGCCCACAATTCAA
>JAKROC010000760.1 GCA_024509075.1 Endozoicomonas sp. | reverse complement strand
AACGGTAATGGCCACTACCCGAAGCAGTCTGGACAGCCTGCTGCCCAACTGGACCAAGGCCACCGGCCTGGAGGTGGAGCAATTCGTCTACGACCAGAAAAGTCCCACTGTCTTCTATATCTTCCCTGTGCCGCCAGCGGATCATCAGCTGAATCTGTTGGTCAGCCAGGCACCTGCACGAATATCCATTACCGACAGATCAGAATCCAGCCGCTGATGAGTTACCCCCGCCACCTGAACCGGAGCCGGAAGCTATCGACGAAGAGTCAGAGCCACCTGCCCCGAAGCCCGGTGAAGACTGGCAGGACAAGTACACCAAAGCGGAAGAGTCCCGCAAGAATGCCCATGCCCTGATGACCCAGGCTACGCAGAAAGCCGCTGATCTGGAACGCAGTAATACAGAGCTTCAGCAACAGATGGCTTTGCTGCAGGCCAAAGTGGATCTGCTCAGTCAGCAAAGCACTGCTCAGCCAAACAATGAACCCGAGTCGTCTGATCAGTTTCAGGAACTCCGCAAGGATTACCAGGAACTGGACCCG
>JAKROC010000076.1 GCA_024509075.1 Endozoicomonas sp. | reverse complement strand
AAACACTAATTCATTCGAAAATTGCAGACTTTTGCTAAGAGTAAACGGTCCGCCATTTTGGAAAATCGCTGGGAATCATGCACCACTGACAGCCACTTTTAAGCAGGTAGAGTACGGCACAAAACACATCGTAAAGGTCGATGGTGCGGGGCTTGGCTGTTTTGCGAGCGCTTTCAGGAATGGGAAGAATTTGCCCAAACCGTTCACGACTAATATCGCTGGGGTACTTTTGTCTCATTTGGCGAATTATGAAGCAAAATGTAGATCATGAACGGCTTCTGAGAGTGCAGGAGCTGTGTACGAGGTCCCTACGCACGGTTCTGAAGGAAGGACGGGGCTAATCGCCCCGCCTTACCTGATATGGCTTGGAGGAAGTACAGAGGCTGGCTGATTGTTGTGTAAGTGTCATAAATATGACGCTGCCAAAAAATAATACCGTCAGGTAACCATCATTTTTAATGATTTTGCAATATCTGACCGCTGGTTCAAGGGTTATGGAAATCGACCGAAATTACCTTCAGAGAAAAAAAACAACAATTTATTGTTGGTAATTTTGTAAAAATAAACTTAAAAAACAATAGGTTGTCTTGTGTTTTATTTTTGCGGTGATGGTTTTTTTCAGTTTTGTTATTTTTCCGACAAACATTGGCATGAACATTGATGCATATAGTTTGTTGTTTTTCTGCATGCACTTTTTACAGGGCAATGAAAATAAAGTGAGAACGATGACGCGAGAAAAGAAAAGAGTGATTGCGGTTTCCGGTTGCAAAGGAGGTGTTGGCAAAACCGTAGTTGCAACAAACCTGGCACTGGCCATGGGCCAGCTGGGGCAGCGTGTCGTTTTAATGGATGGCAATCTTGATGTGCCGGGTGTGGGGTTCTCCCTCGGGCTTAATACCGTGGATACGTCCCAGAGCAACCAAAGGTCGTCCGAAGCATCATTTTCACTGCCTTGTAAGGGGCTGATCGATGGGCCAGGGGGCATCAGAGTCTTTACTCCCGGTCCTGAAGTCTGGAGCCACCGGAGGCAAACCACTCAGGCGGTAGCGCTGATTCAGGGCATGGATGATCTTTCATCGGGTCTTGATACTTTGGTGGTTGACACCGCTCCGGGGCTGGCACCGCACAATATGATGCTGATTCAGGCCGCTACTGATGTGGTTGTGGTGATCAGTCAGGAAGATGTTTCTGTGGTTGATGCCGCGCGGCAAATCCGGCTTTTGCACCAGCTGCATCACGTGCAGCAATTTTACGTGGTGGTGAACCTGGTCAGCAGCAAGCGCAGTGGGGCCAGACAGTTTGAGCAGTTGCAGCAACGCCTGAAAGACGACAAATGGATAGTTTTAAACTACCTCGGGGTAGTTCCCTTCGATAAGACGGTTAGTGAAGCAGCAGGCAGGCAGTCGGCGGCGATGATCATTAATGATGATTGTCGCGCCGCCAGGGCTTTTCACCGCATAGCACATCAGCTGGCAAAAATACCGGTGCCTGAGCCAAAAGGCCGGATTGAATTCTTTTTGCCTGACAGGATCAAGGAGAGGACTGAATCATGACAGCAGCCGCACAGGACGTGCAAGCAAAGAAGCCAAGCATGGAAGAAATGGTGGTAAAGCATCAGTCACTGGTGAAAAGAATTGCCAATCACCTTGCGGCGCGGATGCCTGCCAGTGTGCAGATTGATGACCTGGTGCAGTCCGGGATGATTGGTCTGCTGGAAGCCGCCGGTAAGTACGATGCTGCCAAAGGAGCCAGTTTTGAAACGTTTGCCGGTATCCGTATTCGCGGTGCCATGCTGGACGAGATTCGTAAAGGCGACTGGGGGCCAAGGTCAGTCTATCGCAACAGCCGTCGCATTACCGAGGCAGTGCAAATTGTGGAGGCCAAGCTGGGCCGTGATGCCCGTGACGCTGAAGTGGCCAAAGAGCTGAATGTAAAAATTGACGAGTATTACAACATTCTCAGTGATTTGCGCGGGTGTCGTCTGTTCAGCTACGAGGAGCTGTTTGACAGTGAAGAGTCGAGAATGCAGGCTCGTTCCGGTGATCGTGGTCCTTCTGCAGACATTCAGGAAGAAAAATTCAAAATGGCACTGATTGAGGCCATTGACAAGCTGCCCGAGCGCGAGAAACTCGTCCTGATGCTCTATTACGATGAAGAGATGAACCTCAAGGAGATTGGCAAAGTGCTGGGCGTCAGCGAGTCCCGGGTGAGTCAGATTCATTCTCAGGCCGCATTACGGTTGAGGTCGCGCCTGCAAAGCTGGCTGAGTTGATGGTTGGCTGCTTCGGCCACACCTCAGTGGCCGGAGTGCTGTCGATGATATTTTGCAGGTTTTGTTAATTAAATATTGGTAAACCACCGCCTCTGGCAGTGTGACTCGAAAAGGCTTTGCCGAAACGGCGTGCAGGGTAGGAAAATGGCCTCCTTTGAACCGGCAAGTTCTATAGGAGGCCGTATGAGAGACTGGCAGAGCCAGGCTCACGTTAAACATTATTGCAAATATCATGTTGTATTTGTCCCAAAATATCGGAAATTACAGGGCGACACTTCTGGGCGAGGGGCTACTGTGTCAGTACAGCGGGTTTGGATGAGCAAATGATTCGAGAATATATTCGAAATCAAGAATCTGAGGAAAAACGTCAGGAGCAGATGACGCTTTCTGGCGTTTGACTATAGCCCCCTCGGGGGGCTTTCATCATACCACCTGCTGTGCCGGTGGTTCTGATTGAGAAAACATCATCTTATATTTTTATTTGCAACTAAAAATAATTTTTTGATTCCAAAATTTTAATTATGAGCAGGATATATATCGATATAATTTTTATTTGAAGTTTTTAATAACGGATTTGTACGATATGAAATGGATTCCTGTCTCATTAACGTTTTTTCTGTCAACCCTCTCTTTTTTGTTACGAGCGCAGGAGGCACCCGGTCAGATCGACGGCGTGTTCACCGTCAACGCCAAGCAGGCCAAACGCCTTTACGACGCTGGTGCACTGTTTATCGATGTGCGCCCCTATGAGCAGTGGCAGTCTGGCCACGTGGACAGGGCGCAAAATCTGGACCTGCGCGGCAGTTTTCGCCAGTTGATGGTGCCTGGCATTCTGGAGAAAAAGACCCCCATCGTGATCTACGGCAACAGCACTTACCACATGCGCGGTGCTATCGGTAGTTATATGGCGGCAATATGGGGTTACGAGCGCGTATTTTTTCTCCGGGATGGTTACTACGGTTGGTTGGCACTGGACTACCCTGTTGTCCTGAAGTCCGATGTTCTCGAAAAGTCGGTCAGTGTCACCAGGCAATAAACTTTCCCCCCTCATTATTATCTCTCAAGTTCAGTTCTTTTCTCCGCACCGACAGCACAGTCGGCTGCTGTTGTGTTTCATTCAGGACAAGGACCGGCCTTATTGAGATTGCTTGTTTATACTGGCCGTGACCGGGCAAAAAAAATCATGCACTGGATGTTTCCCCATAAATTGACCATGGCACTGCTGGCTTTTGTTTGTTTTTTGCCTTGGCGGTCGTGCTTCGTTTGCGTATAGGGATTCTGAGTTGGGCAAGAAGAGTGAGCAGGGTCCGGTAACCGGCGTGCCTTGCCCATAATCACAGTACTAACAATAATCAAACCGGCCCGCAGAGCGAGGGGCAAAGGGGACATTAATGAACGCAGTGCGCCGACAGCGCTTGATCCTGGTTTTGCTGCTACTGGCCGGCGTTGCCCTGGCCGTTATGCTCGCACTGTTTGCTCTGCGGGAGAATATCAATCACTACTTCTCACCTGTGCAAATGGCGGCGGGCGAGGCACCGGTCGGCCAGCGTATGCGTGGAGGAGGTCTGGTGGTGCCCGGCTCCGTTGAGCGTGACAATCAAAGCCTGAAAGTGCGTTTTCGCATCAGCGATGGCGTTGGCGAGGTGGTCGTGCTGTACGAGGGTATCCTGCCCGATCTGTTTGTCGAGGGTTCTGGCGTCGTGGCACTCGGAGTGCTGAGTCCTGATGGCGTGTTCATCGCAACGCAAGTGCTGGCCAGACACGATGAAAATTACATGCCGCCAGAAGTGCAAAAAGCCATTGATGCTGCCCATACAAAAGTGGGCTACATCAAACCGGTAGCCCAAAGTGAACCCGGGCGTTGTGCCGAAATAACTGCCCTGAATTCTGCAACTGCGGATTCCGTTCGGGGCGAGCCCGTTGAAGCCCTGTGTCATCGCCCATCGCGCAGCGTGACCGAAAATCGGGGAATGATCACAGGGCACATCCCAGGGAGTCTGCAAGATGGTAGCTGAAGTAGGACTGATGGCATTAATTATTGCCCTATGCCTGAGCCTGGTGCTGAGCATTATTCCCTTGTTGGGCGGTTACTCCGGCAATCTGCGCTGGATGGGGCAGGCTCGCCCTCTCTCCTTTGGGCTGCTGGCTTTTGTTGTCTTGTCCTTTACCTGCCTGATCTGGGCGTTTATCAGTGATGATTTTTCGCTGCACTACGTTGCCCGTCACTCAAACAGCCTGTTGCCATTGCCGTATAAAATCAGCGCCACCTGGGGGGGGCACGAGGGGTCGCTGCTGTTATGGGTGCTGATACTGGTGGGCTGGGTGGCAGCAGTGGCCCTGAAAAGTGACCACTTGCCCCCTGATTTGGCCGCCCGGGTGCTGGCGGTGATGGGGATGGTCGCTGCGGGCTTTTTGCTGTTCACCGTGTTGACCTCGAACCCGTTTAACCGCATTTTACCCTTTCCTCCGCCGGACGGTGCTGACCTCAACCCATTGCTGCAGGACATCGGGCTGACCATCCATCCCCCCATACTTTACATGGGGTATGTGGGTTTTGCCGTAACCTTTGCTTTTGCCATTGCCGCGCTGCTTGGTGGTCATCTTGACAGTGCCTGGGCGCGCTGGGCCCGGCCATGGACAACTGTGGCCTGGCTGTTCCTGACTCTGGGCATCGCCCTGGGCAGTTGGTGGGCGTACTACGAGCTGGGGTGGGGTGGCTGGTGGTTCTGGGATCCGGTGGAAAATGCCTCCCTGATGCCTTGGCTGGTAGGCACGGCACTGATGCACTCGCTGGCAGTGACCGAAAAGCGCGGGCTGTTTAAAAGCTGGACGCTGCTGCTGGCGATCTTCACTTTCTCACTCAGTCTGCTGGGGACATTCCTGGTGCGCTCTGGTGTTCTGACGTCAGTACACGCTTTTGCCAATGACCCTGAACGGGGCGTGTTTATTCTCGTTTACCTGCTGGTTGTTGTTGGTGCTTCCCTGATTCTGTTTGCGCTCCGGGCACCGCAGGTGGGCAGCCGTGTCCAGTTTGTGGTGTTATCCAGAGAGACGTTGCTGCTGGTCAACAACATCGTACTCACCGCCAGCGCTGCGACCGTGCTGCTCGGCACTCTGTTCCCGCTGCTGTTGGAGTCGCTGGGTATGGGCATGATTTCCGTGGGGCCGCCTTACTTTAACACCCTGTTTGTACCCATGACGTTGTTGTTGGCCTTCGCCCTCGGCCTTGGTGTGCTGCTCAACTGGAAAAGCGGTTCTGCACAGTGGCTGATCAGCCAGACCCGTTGGATTATGCTGGCCTGTCTGGCTGGTGGTTTTGCTCTCACTCTTGTGAACAGCAACGCTGACCAAGGCATTCGGGTGGGTGAAGTTCTGGCCATGGCGCTGGCACTTTGGATCGTGCTGACCATGGCTAGAGACATCGTCAACAAGACGCGCAACGCCCCCGACTTTCTGGCGGGTTTGCAACGGCTGAAACCCGCTTATTTCGGGATGCACCTGGCTCACCTTGGTTTCGCTGTCGCTATTGTTGGTGTGGCAATTACCAGCAGCCACAGCATTCAGCGTGACCTGCGGATGGCACCGGGCGACCGGGTCAGCCTGGGCGGCTACCAGCTCCGTTTTGATGGTGTCAGTGTACAGGCCGGCCCAAATTACCTCTCTCGGTTTGGCTCGGTGACGGTATACGAAAATGGTCGTCAGATTGCTGTTTTGCATCCGGAAAAGCGCATGTACACCGCCCAAGGGATGCCCATGACAGAAGCAGGCATTGATACGGGGTTTACCCGCGATATCTACGTCGCTTTGGGCGAACCCCTGGGTGACGATGGCAGTTGGGCATTGCGATTGCAGCTCAAACCCTTTGTCCGTTGGATTTGGCTCGGTGCCATCCTGATGGCTTTGGGTGGTGCACTGGCCGTATCGGATCGGCGTTACGCCGTAACGGTCGGAAAACCACTGGCAGATTCAGGGAAAACTCTTCTGCAGCCCAGTAATTCCTATGCAGAAAATGCTGAAAATTAAGATTTGCCAGGAAAAAACGAGCGGTTACTGAAAGAGTGATCGGCACATGAAGCGATGCTTAATGTACAAAGCAATACTTCGGGCACTCTGGCAGTTTGGTGGCTGTAGAGTTCTGCTGTGTGGCAATGTCTGCTTAATGAAATATTTGTGCACGATCGAGCAATAAAAAAACACCCCGCACTTCGGAGAAAACGGCTATGTTTCTTGTCCAACGGGTTCAGAAGTGTTTACGGCTTCTGTCGGGTGTGTAGGTATTTTTTGTCATGAGGCTGGAGAGGTGGCATGGATAACATTGGGGCGAGCAGTCACTCCGTTGGTAGCAGGCTTGATTTGTCGACAACAGGAACTCCTGCGTCACGGGGTGAGACACCGTCGGTGAGGAGCGGCGCAGGTGTCCCGGTCGAGGGTGGCAGCATCGCCACAAGGAATATTGCGCCAGCATCCCCGGATCCCGCATCAGTAAACTGGGTTTCCGGCGGCCTTTACGCCTGTTTCAAAGACGATGTCTACACATGCTTCAAGGTGCTGGCGGTGGATGAGCGTGGTGTGCATGTTAAGGTATTCCCTGCTGAGTTTAAGCAATTGCCGTCGGCTTCTGAGTGTCGTCGGCTGGCTGCACTGCCGTCAAATGCCCATTCAATGTGTCCTGAGCATAAGCCTCTGATAGGACATGCCCCAGTGTTACGAAGTAGCCTTGACCAGATGGATATCCGATTGATTGCCGCATCCTCTGTTGGTGACGATGAGCTGGAGGGATATAGAGTATGGGAGGAAGCTCAAGGCGGTTACTTTAAACTTGAACGTTTTAGTCAACTGTTCAATTGGGTAATGGCTCCTAGATGAACTTATCTGAATATTGTCGTTTGATCGTGCTGGTTTAGTGATAAAGGTGCCGGCTGTGTCACCTTGGTATTGTATTGCGCTGGTTATACCCAATGGATTTCATGTTGATTCGAGGCGGCAAGTGAGCGAATGCAGCCAACAAAGTAGCAACTTGAAAGGCGACGGGTATACAGCTCGGTGAGCGCTGGCCATAAAGTGCCCGGCTGTGCGCCGGATGAGTGCCTCTGGATAGCATCTACTTCCTGTTCATTCTGAGTTTCAATATCTCACCTGAAAGACATAGAATAGCCATCTGACCAAAATTGAGGCGCAAGCCTCGCCCAGTCGAGCGGGGTTAGTCTTTGGAGTGACTGGATCGGGGGCAGTGGTCTGACAGCCATTGTCCAGTGAAGGTGTTGAAGCAGAAAGGTTCTTGGAGCGATATAAAAAAACCTCGCCTTTATGTCCTTTTTCGGGTGCGATAGGGCGGGGGAGTGTCAGATAATTCGCAATGGCAAAGAGTCCAAAATCAAAGCCGTGCGTGAAATCGTTAATACTTTGCCAGGCAAAGTGTTGTGGAATGTCGGCATTCAGGCTCTTATGCAGCCAGAGCCTTGGACAGTGCAGAGCTTAAAGGAAACGATGCGTTTAAAATCCATCAAACTGGCCGGATTCAAATCTTTTGTGGACCCTACAACGGTTCACTTTCCCTCCAATATGTGTGGGGTTGTTGGCCCCAACGGCTGCGGCAAATCCAACGTTATTGACGCCGTACGCTGGGTAATGGGTGAATCGTCCGCCAAACATTTGCGCGGCGAATCCATGACCGATGTTATCTTCAAAGGCTCCAACAGTCGTAAACCGGCCAATCAGGCCTCAGTAGAACTGATTTTTGATAACAACGAAGGTCGGGTGACCGGCGAGTTTGCCGCCTACCGGGAAATCTCGGTCAAGCGTACTCTTAATTCTGATGCCAAAAACACCTATTTTCTCAACGGCAGTAAATGTCGCCGTAAAGATATTATGGATATTTTCCTCGGCACCGGCCTTGGCCCGCGCAGCTATGCCATCATCAGTCAGGGCATTATTTCCAACCTGATCGAGTCCAAGCCGGAAGAGCTGCGGGTATTTATCGAGGAAGCAGCGGGCATTTCCCGCTATAAGGAGCGACGTCGTGAAACGGAAAACCGCATCCGGCGTACCAAAGAGAACCTGGAGCGGCTGACCGATCTGCGTGAAGAGTTGGAGCGTCAGCTTGGCCATCTGCATCGTCAGGCTCAGGCTGCAGAAAAGTACAAGGAGTTCAAAGCAGAGGAACGACTGAAAAAAGCCCAGTTACAAGCACTGAGGTGGCAAACCATCGACACCGGTGCCCTGTCTCAGGAACAGGTGATTCGCGAGCTTGAAGTGCAGCTTGAGGCAGCCATCAGCGAGCAACGCTCGGCCGATGCCGCCATGGAAGACGACCGTGTGCAACAGATGGAGCTGAGCGATCGTTTTCATGAGGCGCAGTCCAGCTATTACGGTACGGGTAACGAAGTGACTCGCATCGAGCAGACCCTGCAGCACCGCGAAGAACGGGCCAGGGAATTGAGTCACGATCTTGAGCAGGTGGAGCAAAGCTGGGAAGAGGCCCGGGAGCAATTGGCCGATGACCAGCAGCAACTGGAAGCCTTGCAGGAAGAGCTGATTGAGCTGGAGCCGGAACTGGCCATGCTGCAAGACCAGGAGGCCGACTCCGGCGATAGCCTTGGTCAGGTCGAAGATGATATGCGACGCTGGCAGCAAGAATGGGATCAGTTCAACCAGCGCTCCCACGAACCCAAGCGTACGGCAGAAGTCGAGCAGTCACGCATCAGTCATGCTGAACAGGTGATGACGCGGCTGCAAGAACGGGAAAAGCGGTTGAAGGAGGAATCTGCCGCTCTTGGTGGCAAGGAAGATCAGGAAGAAATGTTGCACCTGTCGGAAAAACTCACTGAGTTGGAGTTGACCGCTGACACCGTCGAGATGCGCATCAGTGAGTGTGCTGAGGCCGCTGAACAGCAACGCCAACTGGTACAAGATCTGGGTGCAGAGCTGGAGCGCAATCGCGACGAATTAAGTCGGGTGCGGGGTCGGCACGCCTCGTTGGAGGCGCTGCACCAGGCCTCCCTGCATCAGGACACCGGCACCACCGCTTGGCTTGAGCAGCAGCAATTGAACGATAAACGTCGTTTGATGGATGCATTGGAAGTCAGCAGCGGTTGGGAGCGGGCAGTAGAAACCGTGCTGGGCGACAGTTTGCAGGCAGTCTGTCTGGACAGTCTGGACCCGGTAGCTGAAGCACTGGGCCAACTGGAGCAAGGGGCGCTGGTGTTGCTGGAAGCGGGAAACTCCCAGCGCTTTTCTGCGTCGTTAACTGAACTGCCCCTGTTGGCGGACAAAGTCATCGACGGCCAGGAAGCACTGGCACTGCTTGCTGGCATCTACGCCGCCGATACTTTGGCAAGTGCCCTGTCGTTGCGGGCCAGACTGCAACCGAGAGAGTCGATTATCACCCGAGACGGCATCTGGCTGGCAGCGGGCTGGTTGCGAGTCAGCCGGGGAGTGGACAGCAATGCCGGAGTGCTGGAACGGCACAAAGAGATGGAAGCGCTGGCCGAACGGTTGCAGCAGCTTGAACAGCAGGGCGAAGCACTCAAGGACAGGCTTGATGGTGCCCGCGCTGATCTGGAACAACATGAGTCCCAACGACAGCAGTTGCATAATCAGTTGTCTGCCATTCATCGCAGCCAAGGAGAGACAAGAGCTGATCTTGGTGCCAGAAAAGTCCGGCTGGAACAGTTTTCTGAACGCCGTCGCCGTCTGGAGCACGAACTGCACGAAGTGCGCGAGCAATACCAGTTGGAGCAGGAGGTTATCGGCGAGTCACGCCTGCGGCTGCAAGAAGCGCTGGATCGGATGGAAAACGACATTGGTCGTCGGGAGCAGATGCAGGATCACAGAACCGCACTGCAAGCACGCCTGGAAGAAGTGCGCCACAAGGCGCGGTTCGATCAGGAGCGCGCTCATCAACTGGCTCTGCGCCAGCACTCTGTCAACACGCAGATCGGTTCCCTGAAAGCGGCGATTGAACGCTTAAGTCAGCAAAATACCAAGTTGCGTGAACGGCGTGAGTTTCTGCGCGAATCACTGCTGGATTCCAACTCGCCAGAAGGTGATTTGCGCGAGCAACTCGAAGAGATGCTGGCCCGTCGTCTTGAGGAAGAGATGTTGATGCAGGAGGCGCGCATAGCGCTGGAAACCGTTGAACAGCGCATTCGTTCCGGTGAGAAAGTGCGCCACAGCGCCGAGCAACAGGCACAGCAAGTGCGCGAACGGTTGGAAAAACTGCGTATGGACTGGCAGGGCATGCAGGTGCGTCGTACAACGCTGGCCGAGCAACTGCAGGAAGACCAGTTTGACCTGGCTACGGTGTTGGACAATCTGCCCGATGACGCTTCTGAGTCCACCTGGGAACAGGAGTTGGAGCGCATCGGTGCCCGCATTGAACGTCTCGGGGCAATCAACCTGGCGGCCATTGAAGAATACGAAGCCCAGTCTGAGCGCAAACGGTACCTGGACGCCCAGAACGATGACTTGGAATCAGCGTTGAATACCCTGGAAAATGCCATTCGCAAGATTGACAAGGAGACTCGCCAGCGCTTCAAAGTAACGTTTGATAAAGTCAACTCAGGGCTGCAAGAGTTATTCCCCAGAGTCTTTGGTGGTGGTCAGGCTTATCTGGCTCTGACTGGTGAAGATTTGCTGGACACCGGTGTAGCTATTATGGCGCAGCCACCGGGGAAGAAAAACAGCACCATTCACTTACTTTCCGGTGGCGAAAAGGCGTTAACGGCCATTGCCTTGGTATTTGCTATTTTCCAGTTGAATCCATCGCCATTTTGTATGCTTGATGAAGTTGACGCACCGTTGGACGACGCGAACGTGGGTCGATATGCAAAAATGGTCTCTGAAATGAGTGAAAAAGTACAGTTTGTCTACATCACCCACAACAAGATTGCTATGCAGGCGGCAAGTCAGTTGGTGGGGGTCACCATGCATGAGCCGGGTGTGTCCAGACCCGTATCCGTTGATATTGAACAGGCTGCAGCCATGGCGGAGTTATAGCTACGGATGAATAAGCTGTAAAGACCCTGCAGCAGCGGTCTATAAATTGTGTAAAGGAACCATTCATAGCTTAATTTGTCTTCTTTTTAATGTAATATTGCACTATTAGTTGATTGGATCGGCAGCTGTTGTTGCCTGATAAATGGCCATGATTTTCTTTTGTCGTGGTCACCAGTATTCTTAACAGTTTACATACAAACCGACTCCAGATCGGACATTGTTTCAGGGGCTACAGGGCAGCAAAGGACATGAGCTTGCGAGAATGGCTGATACTTATTGGAATTCTGGTGATCGTTGCCGTCATGGTTGACGGATATCGCAGAATGCGGTTGGCCAAAAAAAGAGCGACCGAACTGAATTTTGGTCTCGAAGAAGTCAAGGGTTACGATGATGCTCTGAGTGAACTGCCCAATGGCGGACGCGCCCGACCATTGAATGAAGCGCTGTCCCGCAAAGAGCACCCGAGAGAGAGGGTGGAACCCGGTTTTTCCAGTGTCGGGGAAAGCGATTCCCCAACTGAGTTCCTGCAACCAGAGCTATCGTCAGTCAGACGTCGGCAATCGTCATTAAATACGGCAATTGATGTTGAATGTGATGCCAACGGACAATCGGTGGCGCAAGACGATCAGCTGCTGGGTGAACACAGCAAAATAGCAACAAACACGTGTAATTTCCCGCAACAAGGGAATGAGCGTTCAGTTACAGTTGCTCCGCCGAGGGAACGAGCGGGGAAAAAGGTTGGTCAGGGAGAAACTGCCAGGGTATCCAGACAAAATCGGGAGGTTTCCAGCCAACCAAGTCCAAATAAAACGATGCCTGTCGTTAAAGTAGTTGGCGAATCGCCAGAAAAGTTGCAAGACCGGCCACTGGCCAGCGAGGTGATTGTTATCAATATTCTGGCCAGAGGGGGTGAGTTTTTTGCTGGTGATCAGCTCTTGCAGGCTCTGCTGGGCTGTGACTTACGTTATGGCGATATGTCCATTTTCCATCGTTATGCCAACGCTGACGGAACGGGCAAGATCATTTTTAGTGTGGCTAACGGCGTCAAGCCAGGTACTTTTTCTATCGATGAGCTGGAAAATACGCAAACCCCAGCCCTTGGTATGTTCATGGGATTGCCTGGCCCGGAAAACCCCATGCAGGCTTTTGCCCTGATGGAAGAAACTGCCCGTCGTCTCGCTCTGGATCTGGGTGGGGAAATGAAGGACGAGCAGTTCAGCGTGATGACCCAGCAGACTCTGGAGCATTATCGCCAGCGTATCAGTGACTATGAGCGTAAACAACTGGCTCGTCAGCCGGCACACTAAGCATTAACAGAGCCGGCCACTAGCTCAGCTCATTTAAATCACTTAATCAGACATGACTTTAGATATTTCTTCTCCCGGACAGGCAGAACAAGAGATTATTCAGCTGCGTCAGCAGATCAGCCACCACAACCATCGTTACTACGTTCTGGATGAACCAGACATTCCCGATGGTGAGTATGACAAACTCTATGCCCGCCTGAAGTCCCTGGAGTTGGCATTTCCCCACCTGATTACCGATGACTCGCCCACCCAGCGTGTAGGTGGGACACCGCTAAAGGCGTTTGGTCAGGTACGGCATGAGCTGCCCATGCTTTCGCTGGATAATGCTTTTAACGATGATGACCAGGCCGACTTCAATCGCAAGATCAAAGAACGGCTCAACAGTACAACAGAGATAGAGTACTCCTGTGAGCCCAAACTCGATGGTATTGCCGTCAGTCTTTTATACGAGGATGGACGTTTAGTTCGTGCAGCCACCCGGGGTGATGGCACTACCGGGGAAGACATTACCCGGAATATTCGCACCATTGCCGCCGTCCCCCTGCGCCTGAGTGGCGATGACTGGCCCCGACGCCTGGAAGTGCGTGGCGAGGTATATATGCCCAAGTCCGGCTTTGAGCAACTGAACCAACGAGCCAAAGCCCGGGGCGAGAAGCTCTTTGTCAATCCACGCAATGCGGCTGCCGGCAGTTTGCGCCAACTTGACCCGCGCATCACCGCCCAACGACCGCTGACCATCTACTGCTACAGTGTTGGCATTATTGAGGGTGGCACGTTACCGGACAGGCACAGTGAAATTCTGGCCTGCCTCGGCCGGTGGGGGCTGCGAGTCTGCCCAGAGCTGAAGGTGGTCAGGGGGCTTGCGGCCTGCGAGCAGTACTATCAGACCATGGCAGAAAAACGAGAAAGCCTTCCTTATGAGATTGACGGCATTGTTTACAAGGTCAATGGGATTGCCGAGCAGCAGGCTCTTGGTTTTGTCTCCCGGGCACCACGTTGGGCCATTGCCCGCAAGTTTCCCGCACAGGAGGCGGTGACCACGCTGTTGAACGTGGAGTTTCAGGTGGGCAGAACCGGTGCTATTACTCCGGTAGCCCGTTTGCAGCCGGTGTTTGTTGGTGGTGTCACGGTCAGCAATGCCACGTTGCATAATATGGACGAGCTTCAGCGGCTGGATATCAAAATAGGCGACAGCGTAGTTATTCTTCGGGCCGGTGATGTTATTCCCAAGGTGAGCCGGGTTGTTCATTCCATGCGTCCGGACGATGCCCGTGACATCCAGTTCCCCGATCACTGCCCGGCGTGTGATTCGGAACTGGAGCGGGAAGAGGCCATTTTGCGCTGTTCCGGTGGCCTGTTCTGCCAAGCCCAGCGCAAAGAGGCGATCAGGCACTTTGCCTCACGTAAGGCGATGGATATTGATGGTCTTGGGGAGAAGCTGGTAGAACAGCTGGTAGACCGTCAGCTAGTCAGCAACGTGGCAGATCTGTTTTTGTTGACGGTTGAGCAGGTAGCCGGCCTTGAACGCATGGGCAAAAAGTCGGCTGAAAACCTGATCAATGCTCTCGACCGGTCGAAAAAAACCACCCTGCCGCGCTTTATTTACGCCCTTGGCATCCGTGAGGTGGGCGAATCAACAGCGCAGGCACTGGCGACACATTATCAGAATTTGGATAAATTAATGGCGGCCTCCGCCGGGGACTTGCAGCGCGTTGATGATGTTGGCCCTGTGGTGGCCAGCCATATTGAGGTGTTTTTCCAGCAGGAGCATAACCGTGAGGTGATTGCAGCATTGCTGGCTCAAGGAGTGGAAGGCACGGTGAGTGCACCGGCAGCCGAGGTGGGTGAGCAACCGCTGGCTGGGCAGACCTGGGTTCTGACCGGGACTTTGCACACCATGACCCGCGACGAAGGTAAGGCACTTTTGCAGCGCCTTGGCGCAAAAGTGTCTGGCTCAATCTCGGCAAGTAGTTATTCTTCGGGCCGGTGATGTTATTCCCAAGGTGAGCCGGGTTGTTCATT
>JAKROC010000759.1 GCA_024509075.1 Endozoicomonas sp. | reverse complement strand
CTGGGTGCTAGTCGAAGTGATATAAATCAATGAATTAAGCTATGAAAATCATATAGGTGTACTGCAGTTTCATGAAATACGAACCAACAGGAATGACCGGCTCCCAGTTGGCTTGTTAGCTCAGTTGGTAGAGCACTGCACTAGTATCGCAGAGGTCAGTGGTTCGAATCCTGTACAGGCCTGAATTTTTTTCAGGTCTGATTTTCACTATTGCATAAATAGCGCTATCTACTGCGAGGATCGGAACTCTTTAAGTCAAGATATACGTGACACCGCTGTACTTTCTTATTTTAAATCTAAGCTTAAACACGCATTTTAGGTAAACATGCATTGTCGAGTGGAAGTAAGTTTTTTATTCTTACCTAGCTTTTTTATTTTTTACTCTTTTTTATGTTTAGTTTTTTTTTTATTTAATTGTAATTTATTTGTAGAATATGCAGGGCCTCACTGAAGAGCACCTTTTGGTGAAGTGGGCTCCCAGTTAAAACATTGTTATTATTATTAAGCACAACTACAATAAGTATTATAATTATTAATTATT
>JAKROC010000758.1 GCA_024509075.1 Endozoicomonas sp. | reverse complement strand
AAACAGAGTATCATCTCTCAGGTAAGCATGACGATTTAGCTCCGTTTGGTGCACAAAAGTCGGTAAACCTGTTGGTAAATTGGGTTTTGCCCGTGGTCGTCGGTAAGAGGACGATTCAGGATCAAATTGAAAACAGTCGAACACATGCTCAACGTGATCCTGATCCAGTATCATAAAAGAGACTTTTCCCTTGAATGGCCAATTAAGTATCCCATCGAATGACCCGTTCATGATTTGAAAAAAAATGCTCACGTGGGTACCATGCCCCGTTCCATCGCCATTGGGATAGAGTTTTAAGCGCATTTTATACCCGCTTTCACTGGTATAAAACGCAGGAGAATAAAGGAAGTTGCGTTCCGAATGTGTTTTGGCGTTTCGCAGTTTTGATGAGAAATCGGTTATTGGCCATACCAGGGTGCCATTACAGGAGATTGGTATATCTTCTTTGACAGGGGGGGGGAGGTGGTGCCGTTAGGGGTGCCGGTGTGATGTTTGCTGACTTTCCCGTCAGTTGCAGTGATAAATTCTGCACCATGCTTACCAG
>JAKROC010000757.1 GCA_024509075.1 Endozoicomonas sp. | reverse complement strand
AAATATCAGAAAATTTGTGATTAGGGGTGTAAGGCTAATTGAACTTTGAAATAGCTGGTTTTCTGCGAAAACTATTTAAGTAGTGTTATTTTTTTTTTTATTTTAATTGTCATTTTAAAAAAAACAAAAATAAAAAAAAAGTAAACAAACAATAAATGAAAAGATTTTTTGTTAAAAGAGAAAGCTCAAATCAGAAGCTATTGTCATTTTTTTTTTTTTAGTTTAAAAAAAAATTAAATTTAGACAATAAAAATGTAGGCTTGGAACCAGCCATCTTTTAAAAAGTACGTAGTTGTTTATTTAAAAATTTTAAATTTTTTTATAATTTTGATGGTTAAAATAAAACAGAAGCTCTGAAAATAATTATATATTTTGTAGCAGAATAAATTGTTTTTGATATTTGAGTTGATTTCAAAATCTTTTTTAGTTTGAAAAATTTTTTTTAATACATCGTATTCAGTTGTAATAATTTTTAAATAAGTAATCTAAATATTATTTTTTTTTTCTTAAGAATACCTAAATCAGGGATAATAAAATTTCTAAAA
>JAKROC010000756.1 GCA_024509075.1 Endozoicomonas sp. | reverse complement strand
GCATTTTACACGATCCAGGTCAAACTGAAGCAATGACGGCTTTTTCAAGTGGATGACAGCAAGGCCGCTCATGATGGCATCGTGAAGCGAGATCGAATCCGGACCGACCCTTATTGTGAAAGTCCGGGATTTTTGCAGCTTCTTTGGAAACGATACTGATCAGTTTTTCGGTAACTGTTTTTCGCTTAGATGCTGGCATGGCAAAACAACAATGGTCATTTTAAGGTGGGTAGTGTACACAAAAGTCTACGATTTTTGAATGAGTTAGTGTTTCTGGAGGCCTTGATTTTACTGGCTATAATCAATTGAGCGAGAATTGCTGACTTAAAGTCTAAGAACTAATTTCAGCAGCAACGGTCGAAGGATGGCTCATTTAACGGAACGACCGAAATGCTGTTTCATGAAGGTATTGCCCGTGGATATTGATTACAGTTTCACTTCACTGTCATCAGTGCTCAAGTTGCCAGTCAGGTCAACATCAGAGCCGGAAGAAGGCGTTGCATTTGCTGGTGCTTCTGTTCATTTAACCACGGTTGAAATAAATGA
>JAKROC010000755.1 GCA_024509075.1 Endozoicomonas sp. | reverse complement strand
TTATAAAGGGCAGTAACTTAGAATCTGACCATGTGCTAACAGCTCTTCCCCTTGTTGAACCTCTTCCATGAAATATTGTTGAACAGCAGCTGCATCTGTCTTGTCAGGTGCACGGTTCTAAGGGGTAAAATAGAAAAATTCAACATACAGTAATAATAATATAATGGTAACATTGGATCATGTATTCTTATAATCCAGATGAGGGTATTCCTGAGAAGGATTGTTGTCAGTCCTGGTGATTGATGATTCAACAACCTTAACAAAAGTCACTGTAAGTGACTGGCAATAATGATATGGGCTAAGGTTGTTGAAATATTAATCACCGCAGTTGACAACAATTCTTTGCATCATGACCACCTTCACAGGTAAAAACTCTTAGCCTTCTTTGTTTTCTTGACATTTCATTGATTTGTATCTGGCGTGACTTTCCTCTTCTTTTTTTTTAGGTGAATATGAACAAGCTGTAAAACACTTAACAATTGCTGTTTTGGTTTTTGGCCAGCCTCAAAAACTCTTGCAACTGTTTCAGAATACATTACCACCCAAC
>JAKROC010000754.1 GCA_024509075.1 Endozoicomonas sp. | reverse complement strand
TGCCGGCCACTGAAGAAACATTGTGCAGCACTTTTCAGAGCTACAGAGCGTTGTCAAACACACCTGCGGGATACTTTTCTTCATTTATTCTTCATGCAGCGCTCTCACTTTGAAAATGAACTGAACGGCGGCCAAAAGGAACTCTGACGTTTGCCTATTTCGTATCTTCTGCCGACACGATCTCTAGTCGCATGAATCCACTAAACTGAAAATGGAACAGGAGTTCACATCCGTGTTATCATTTGGAACAAGGCATGAAAATCTTCTGACACGCGCTTAACACATTTTCAATCATGCTGCGCTGTCCCAAGAACAATAATACGAAGGGTACCATCTACTTTCAGGGACGAAGTCATTTTTGGCTTGTAAGCCCGTTCCACACCTCGTAAGTATAGTACGGCTGGTGAAGGTATGTATATTCCAAGAAAAAATGAATATTTCGAGGAGAGTTTGTAAGCCCGGGCTCACTGGCTTAACGAGAGCTACGCGCCTGACTTTCAGAGCTACAGAGCGTTGTCAAACACACCTGCGGGATACTTTTCTTCATTT
>JAKROC010000753.1 GCA_024509075.1 Endozoicomonas sp. | reverse complement strand
AACTTGGAACGAACGGGCTGGGTCTCTCATCGTTGCTGTTTTTGGATGGGAACTACCTATGAAGGACGGAAAGCGTCAGGAAAAACGGGACAAGGGAGCTGCTGAAGGCAAGCGTACCAGAGGCCCTGCGGGTTGTCAGGAAGCCAGTTGTGGGACGCTGTCGTTTTATGATGATCTGGGTAATCGTCTATCCACCATAAGGATGGGGCGAATGCCCGAGAGCAAAAAGGAGACATTGAAACAGTCCATCAAGAATCACCTGAATAAGGTCCTTGAACAAAAGCCGGGTCTGACATTGGTGAAAGTCGCAGATGGAGCCAAAGACAACTGGACATATCTCTCCAGCGAGTTGCCTGAAGGTCATGAAATTATCGACTTTTACCATGCCGCGGAGCACCTGAAGAAAGCCTTTGATCTGTCGTACGGTGAAAATAGTCCAAAGGCTAAAGAGAAGTTCAAAACGTACCGGCATATTCTGAAAGAAGAAACTGGCGGAATTGATAAAGGTCGGGATTGTTGGTGGAACTGGTTATACCGGTGCTGAGCTACTGCG
>JAKROC010000752.1 GCA_024509075.1 Endozoicomonas sp. | reverse complement strand
TCTTTGATCACTACGGTGACATCAAAGGGGGCGATGTAGGCCAGCGCAACAACGGCGTGCTGATCTCCATGGTCAACGGTAAAGTGCTGGCATACGCCCTGTTCAGTTTACAAGAACGCGGTCGTTTATTTGTTGACCCGAACGTGGACGTTTACGAAGGCCAGGTCATTGGTCTGCACAGTCGCGATAATGACCTGACGGTGAACCCCACCAAGGCCAAGCAGCTGACCAACGTGCGGGCCTCTGGCAGCGATGAAAACATCATCCTGACGCCGCCCATTCGCCATACCCTGGAACAGGCGCTGGAGTTTATTGATGACGATGAGTTGGTGGAAGTGACGCCGAACTTTATCCGTCTGCGCAAAAAGTTCCTGAAAGAGCACGAACGCAAGCGTGCCAGCCGCTCCAGGTAATTGAGCACCACAGCCTCGTTCTTCAGACGGGGCTTTTTTTGTCTATACCCGTCGCCTTTCAAGTTGCTACTTTGTTGACTGCACTTGTGCCCTTCAGGGTATTCGCTCGGCAACTGCTCCATGCGTTGCTTTTATGCCCTTT
>JAKROC010000751.1 GCA_024509075.1 Endozoicomonas sp. | reverse complement strand
TTTTGTGGTTATTTAACCTCAGGAATAAATATGAAGAAAGTTGTATAAAACGAATAGTAAAAAAAATAGGATAGAATAGCATATGGAAGTAGCCTTATTTAACACAAACTTTCTCTTTATTCCGTTGTGGGCAGCTATATGAACGAATAATCCAACTCATCCTCCCCTTAAGAAATCAAAACCACAAAGAATGCACTTTACTAAAATATGCAATGTTTGCCTTATACAACCTTCGACCAGTTGTTTCAAGCAGAATGTGATACAGAGTGTATTTCCTGTCCATAGGTTGCGATATAGGCCTCAGCGTAGCATGTGAATATGCGTCTGCACAAATGAACAGGTTTTATGTAATCTTCGACAATTTATGAAGACATTCTTTGTGATCATTCCAACATTTCCCGCTCCAAACCTTTCTTGTTAATTTACCCACCCCACATCCTTTAGTCAGTGTTGCCCGGCTTATTACGAGAACGGAAGTACATGACAGTGTGCAATGTCATAATGGGTGATGGAAGGAGGGGGAAAAAAACACTAAAAAAATTGAACTACAAACAAAAAATG
>JAKROC010000750.1 GCA_024509075.1 Endozoicomonas sp. | reverse complement strand
ACGAAGAATGGGGAGTCGTTATTACGAAAGCGGAAATGGATCCAATTCTTATGCAGGGAGAGAACATCTCCCCAGATAAAAAGGATTACTCAATAGAGGTATCTTTTAAAGCAACATGCAATGGTTGTACTAATCCTTATGCAAAGCTAACGGTATCGGATGAACCGTTGGGGCTAGGCGAAAGAACATGTACTAAGTTACCAAATAATCAAGTTGGGTCATCATATCCAACTACAACTTACAAGGAATTGGCTGAGGCTTTTTCAACAACCTTTGCAGTTGATAATAAACCAGTACATATGAACCAGTACCATGGTTGGCCTTATTTATATATCAAACCTAGAAGTAGCCATACCATTACCTTGCAAGACATTAAGGATAAGCCAAAAGCATTTTATGTCTGGGTTGAATACCGTGATGACCTGAGCGACAGACAACATTGGATTCAGTGCTTCGACAGCTATAAGGTCTTAATCAACGAGAAGCAGAAGGCTAAAGTAAAAATCTCAGGTGGTTGTGGAGAATTTCCAGGGCGCACCTCCATTTTAAATCGGCCTTCGT
>JAKROC010000075.1 GCA_024509075.1 Endozoicomonas sp. | reverse complement strand
TAAAAGAAATGTGCCGTCTTTTAGAGCAAGGACAGAAATTGACTCCAGAACCTTTTTCAGCCAGACACTGGTTGTACAGGCTTACCTGGACGCTGTCGAACAGCTTGAGAATGGCAGATTTACTCTGGGGAGTATATGCCGTATTAGCCGGGCAGGCAGCCGTCATCCAGTGTGTTGTGTTCGGTGCACGAACCGGCTACCTCTGGGGGTCAGTCTTGGCTCTAGTTTTCGGTGAACACCGTGGGATTCTCGACAGTGGAGCATTGTAAGTACCCGCCATCGGGGATGGATTGGTAGGGCACAGGGGGCAATGGTGGTAAAGACCACAGCTTACCGTCAACCGAATTGGCATCAGCCAAGTCTGCGCCTGAATGCTTTTTATTGCAGAAACAGCTGACAGGTTCATGATTGTGAATGCCTCGCTCATGCCCGTGCAAAAGTGGAGTGGTCAACTCACTGTTATTGTGACTTTCATAAAAGAAGACGTCTTGTCTCGTCTCAGGTTTTGGACAAAAAAGAGTGGGTAGACACGCTTTAACTGACCGCATACTGGCAAAACAGGCCTGGCAAATGGCCGAGCTGACAGTGCTACAAAGTGAAGAAATGGGGTGTTGTTTGTGGTTGTGCTGGTTTGCTCGCAAACTATCCATTACGCCCTCCATCAGACTATCCTTTAAGCCATTCATTTTACCTCCTGATCCCTGTCATGTATGGGGGATTGTTATTATTCTGCTTTTTTTATTGGACGGTCAGTCAGAAAAATAGTTCCCAAATGCCGGCGTCGGATCTCTCTGGCGACAGATCCGGTCTGGGTGTGAATGGCTGGTCAGTGTGGCAGTGCCAGCTCAGTGCGCATTTTGCTGATTACGTTGGCGTAGTTGTTGGCGCCAAAAATCGCGGAGCCGGCAACAAATGTGTCTGCGCCGGCAGCAGCAATCTGGTGAATGTTGTTGGCGGTAACACCACCATCAACCTGCAGGCGAATGTTCAGGCCGCTGTCATCAATCAGCTTGCGTACCCGGCACAGTTTTTTCAGCGTGGAGGGGATAAACTTCTGGCCGCCAAAGCCCGGGTTGACGGACATCAGCAGTATTATGTCCAGCTTGTCCATCACGTATTCGAGCACGTCAGGTGACGTAGCCGGATTAAGTACCAGCCCTGCCCGGCAGCCACCTTCACGGATCAGTTGCAGGCTGCGGTCGATGTGCGTAGAGGCTTCCGGGTGGAAGGTAATCATGCTGGCACCAGCCTCAATAAAGTCACCAATAAGGCGATCCACCGGGCTAACCATCAGGTGTACATCAATGGGAGCGCTGATGCCGTAATTTCTCAGGGCTTTGCATACCATTGATCCGAGGCTGAGGTTAGGGACGAAGTGATTATCCATCACATCAAAATGAATCCAGTCGGCACCAGCGGCCAGCACCAGTTCAACCTCTTCGCCGAGGCGGGCAAAATCTGCTGAAAGAATACTTGGGGCAATAATAAAGTCGCGCATGGCCTCCGACCGTCTTGTGAAATGTGCTGATTGTAACCGTTTGCTGTCGTTCTGTCAGTCATGCGTGTGCCGGTAGTGTAGGCAAATTGCTGGCTGTTGTCCGGTGATGGCCATACCCGTCGCCTTTCAAGTTGCTAATTTGTTGGCTGCATTTATGCCCTTCAGGGTATTCGTTCACCCCGGTCACCTAGTATTTCTATGCTCCCGGGGATTCGCTCATTTGCCGCCTCGAATCGACATGAAATCCATTGGGTATATAATCCCGTGCGGTCGTCTTTTTCGCCGTCATCTCAAGTGGAGGAGGCCATGGGCGCTGATGTGATTTTGTCCTTGATAAGGGCTATGGTGAGTACATTTTTTCTCCGAGGCGTTGCGACGTTTCTGGTTGCAGTGGCGGTAATTGAGATTTCACCGGCCGGTGCTGGCTCGTTATACGGCGATGATCAACTGGCTGTTTACGAGGGTTCTTTCGATTTACTGGATGTATACAGCACCAGGGCAAATCTGCAATACAGTCACGGCTGCCTGGCCGGAGATGCCGATACTTGCCGGATGCTGATCAGCGTGCCCGCCGGGGGGGTTGAGAGTGAGCCGATGGCAGAGGCTGATGGCACCTCTTTGAATTATCTGAATTATCTTTCCTACCTGAAAAGTACCGGGCAATCGCTAGAGGTGTCTTTTGAAGCGGTTGTACCGGCAGCGAGCGATATCAGCTTATTGAGTTACAAGGTGTCTTACACCACAGAAAACAGGTCCGGGCGCATGATAAAAAACATGGATCCCAGCGTTATTCCCACTCGGTTGCAGAAAAATCCCCTGTTGCTTTTCGCCATTCTGGCCACACACCAGTCAAGTCTGGACCTGGTATTATCGCCGCAAAGCAGTATTTACACGCTGTCTCTGCCGTGGCTGGATTTGAATGCATTGCGTATCAGCAGTGCCGGGCGCGGTGGTTATTTTGGTTATCGTTACTATGTTTTCCCTGGAGACAATGAACTGTTCTTCGACTTGGGTGGGCCGCTCAGTGTGAACGGTTTATCCGAGGGTGTTGGTTTCAGTTTTGCCGATAGTGACCAGACGCAGCCGCCGGCAAGAATGGTGACCGGGTATCACAGTGAGCAAGAGAGCTGGTTTATCCACAGGATGTCGACAAGTTTTGCTTATCTTATTTTGGCCGGCGGGATTGGCGCAAGCATGTGGAATTACAGCCTGGCTGGGTTGCTGGTCAGCTCTTTATTGTTGGCTGTGGAAGCGCGTGCCGGTGCTGCATCAGGGGAGTTGCTGGTGCTAGCCACCAGAACGTTGCCGGAGGGATTGCAGTTTAATAAGCATTTTCAAGGGTGCCACCTGATGGCTGTGTTGAGGTCGTCAGACGCCCAATTGGAGGCGACATACAGGTAAATGGCACTGCCAGCTGATCATTTGCGGCCGCCGCTGCACAGAGGGCTTTCATTCCTGTCATCAAACGGTATAATACGGCTCCCGTTTCCCGATTGAGCGCCCAATGTTTTGAGCAGGCCGGTATTGCTGATCAGGGGCTGTTAGCCTGGCTCTTTTCCAGCAGGGAACGGCCATGTAGGAACAGGTATTGCGTGAGCAATATCATAGAGGCGAATTAAATGAAAACTTTTAGTGCCAAGCCGGAAACCGTAAAACGTGACTGGTTCGTAGTTGATGCCGAAGGCAAAACGCTGGGTCGTCTGGCAACAGAAATCGCTCTGCGCCTGCGCGGCAAACATAAGCCAGAGTACACCCCTCACGTGGACACTGGTGACTACATCGTTGTAGTGAACGCCGAGAAAGTGCGTGTTACCGGGCGTAAGTCTACTGATAAGATGTACCATCGCCACACCGGTTATATCGGCGGCCTCAAGTCCATCAGCTTTGACAAGCTGATCGACCACAAGCCTGAGCTGGTAATCGAAACGGCTGTTAAGGGGATGCTGCCCAAGAACTCCCTGGGTCGTGCCATGTACAGCAAGCTGAAGGTTTACGCCGGCAGCGAGCACCCACATGCTGCTCAGCAGCCTCAGCAACTGGAAATCTAATCAGGGGTGGTTATGTCTGCAACACAATACTACGGAACTGGACGTCGCAAGTCCTCTACCGCACGTGTTTTTCTGAGAACTGGCGCTGGCAGTATCACTGTCAATGGTCGTTCTCTGGATGAATACTTCGGTCGTGAAACTGCACGCATGGTTGTTCGTCAGCCTCTGGAACTGACTGAGCTGACTGAGAAGTTCGACATCATGATCACTGTATCTGGTGGCGGCGGCTCTGGTCAGGCTGGTGCTATCCGTCACGGTATCACCCGTGCGCTGATGCAGTACGACGAGACTCTGCGCTCTGCACTGCGTAAGGCTGGTTACGTTACTCGCGACGCCCGTGAAGTCGAGCGTAAGAAAGTGGGTCTGCGTAAAGCCCGTAAGCGTCCTCAGTTCTCCAAGCGCTGATACGATGCACTTTTGGCCCTTGGGCCGGGAAAAACCACCACCAGGTGGTTTTTTTTTGCCTCAAAATTATGTGGTGGGAGTAGAGGAATTTGCTGAACCTCGTGGCTGGCTGGGCTGATCACTTTCGTGTTCCGGTGCACGGACTGCCTCATCGTAGGATGGTGGGGGCGGGAAGAGGTCATCATAAGGGGGGGCGGGCTGGTCGACGACGACGTCTGTTGAATGCCTGGTGATGGTTTCAGGTTGATCATCGTCAGGATCAAACACCGAATTCCTGAAGGTTGCCCCACTATCCTGATGCGCGCGGTCAGGATCGCGCAAACCGGGGCATAAGATGTCTGTAAACCGTCCTGAGATGAGGTCTTGACGAAATGCCTCTCTTTCCTCTGGTTTTGCCGCAGCGTACCCGATCGACCCCAGGACAACTGCTCCGAGACAGCCGCCGACCAGGAAACCAGCCACCGGGATGCCGGAGCAGATAGCGCATTGGGTGCATTCAACGCTCATCGAGGTTGTGGCTGTGCTTTGCAGTATTTCTGGACTGTATGTGGCCACTTCGGTACAGCCTGCAACTTTGATCCCTTTATACATGCCGTAGGACAAGCCGCCCGAAGCGCCAAATATAGACCCCACGCTGGCCATACATGCCGGCAGTTTGGGATCATCTCTGTTGATGGTCTGAGAAATTGGTCGGTTAGTCATTGAGGACCCCCTGAAACCGATGACCTGACAGCCTGATTCTCGGACAGCCTCTTAGCGGTCAAAAATGCAAAAAATCGACTGTAGCCTTGTTCGACTGCCGGTTGTTGCCAGAAGTTCCCATTTGCTGAGGGCGCCAAGCGTGAATAATTTTGCCATGGCAAGGGCGCTTGACAGCATTTTTTTTGTCAATCAAAAGCAGTATGATGAGGTGGCAATCCGCATGCTGACAGGTATAAGCCCGTGATGAGGTGTGAGGTTTACCGGTGATGCGCCCGGGGTAAAGTGCTTGCCCGATAAAAGCCACGCGTTACAGGTAACTCTGTTATTCTTTGTGAGGCTGCGCACTACAAGTTGCTGCCATCCTTTTCGGCTTTGCCATACAGGTTAGTGAGCCGGGCTTGCCAAAGTATCCAATGAATTCCTGGCGGGGAGTTTCTTGCTCCCGCACCCATGGACAACAACAAGAAGTCACCAGATGGGGAGAGTAGGTTGATGAGTGACAACGGCGTAAACAACGGTCGGCGCCGCTTTCTCGTGGCGGCGACTTCGGTGGTGGGGGCTGCCGGGGTTGCCGGAGCCGTTACCCCTTTTCTGAGATCGTGGAATCCCAGCGCCAAGGCCCGTGCCGCCGGTGCTCCGGTCAAAGTCAATCTAAGCAAGCTTGCTCCTGGTCAACAGGTGGTCTATGAGTGGCGCGGTAAACCGGTGTTTGTCCTGCATCGTACACAGGACATGCTGGATGAGCTAACAACGCTGCACGCCCGTTTACGAGATCCTGAGTCACAGAACTCTGAACAGCCAGATTACGCAACCAATGAATCCCGTGCCAGGAAGGAGGAGTTTCTGGTGCTCGTGGGTCTGTGTACGCACTTGGGGTGCTCGCCCAAGTATCTGCCGGAGGTCAAGCCGATGGAGTTTGATGCCAACTGGAAGGGCGGTTACTTCTGTCCATGTCATGGTTCCAGGTTTGACCTGGCCGGTCGCGTCTATAAAGGGGTTCCTGCCCCGACCAACCTGACGGTGCCCCCTCACTCTTTTGAAGGCGATGACATCTTGATTATCGGTAAAGATGAGGAGACTGCGTGATGGGTAGCAAGATAATGGCTTGGGTGGATGCCCGACTTCCCGTTACCCAGGCATGGGAAAAACACCTCAGCAAATATTACGCCCCCAGGAATTTTAATGTCTGGTACTACTTTGGCTCACTGGCCATTTTTGTCTTGGTCAATCAGTTGCTCACTGGTATTTGGTTGACCATGAGTTATGTACCCAGCTCCGAGGCCGCGTTTGCTTCTGTTGAATACATTATGCGGGACGTGGAGTTTGGCTGGCTGATTCGCTATATGCACTCCACCGGTGCGTCAATGTTTTTCGTGGTGGTCTACTGCCACATGTTCCGGGCACTGTTGTACGGATCTTACAAAGCCCCCCGTGAACTGATCTGGATTTTTGGCATGGCCATCTATCTGGCGCTGATGGGTGAGGCTTTTATGGGTTATCTATTGCCTTGGGGCCAGATGTCTTATTGGGGTGCCCAGGTTATTATCTCGCTGTTTGGTGCCATTCCGGTGATTGGTCCTGATTTGCAGCAGTGGATTCGCGGTGATTTCTTGATTTCCGGCATCACGCTGAATCGTTTTTTTGCCTTGCATGTGGTGGCTCTGCCCATTGTTATATTAGGTTTGGTGTTTTTGCATATTCTGGCGCTGCACGAAGTTGGCTCCAACAATCCAGATGGTATCGACATCAAGAAAAACAAAGGCCAGGACGGAATTCCTTTGGATGGCATTGCCTTCCATCCTTATTATACCGTGAAAGATATCGTCGGCCTGATTGTCTTTCTGTTTGTGTTCTGTGGCATTATTTTCTTTTTCCCGGAAATGGGCGGGTTCTTCCTGGAGCACGCTAACTTTGAGCCGGCCAACGGTTTGAAGACGCCGGAGCACATTGCGCCAGTCTGGTACTTTGGGGCGTTTTACTCCATTTTGCGTGCGATCACTTTTGAGATTGGCCCCATCGATTCCAAGCTCGGGGGCGTTATCGCCATGGGTGGCGCCATTGCTATTCTCTTTGTTCTGCCTTGGCTGGATCGCAGTCCGGTCAGGTCATGGCGCTATAAAGGCATTATCAGCAAAACGAGTGTTGTCGTCTTTGCCTTTGTTTTTATCTTGCTCACCTGGCTTGGCACACAGCCGGCCACTGAGACATACACGCTGATCGCCCAGATTTGCACGCTGCTCTACTTTGCCTTCTTTTTATTGATGCCTTTTTATACCCGGTGGGAAAAAACCAAGCCACTACCGGAGAGGGTGACCGGCTGATGAAAACAATAATACTGACGGTAAAGGTCTTGCTGGGTTCGCTGCTGTTTTCTTCGTTGTCCCTGGCGGCCGGTGGCGGTTATCCGCTGGATCGGGCAGAGGTTGACCCCACCGATAAAGCCTCATTGCAGCGGGGTGTGCGCTATTTTCAGAACTATTGCGCTGGTTGTCACTCCACCGGCTATCAGCGCTATGAACGGGTTGCCGATGACCTCGGGATTCCCCATGATTTGATGATGGATAACCTGGTGTTCGATAAAACCGCCAAAATCGGCAACCTCATGCATAACAGCATGGACCCTGCTGAGGCCAAAGCGTGGTTTGGCGTTACCCCGCCGGATCTGACGCTGGTCTCACGCGTACGCGGCGGCCCAGACTGGCTGTACACCTACCTGAGAACTTTCTACGAAGACCCAAGCCGGCCTTATGGTGTTAACAATAAAGTGTTTCCGGATGTTGGCATGCCCCACGCGTTGCTCGAGCTGCAAGGTATCCAGATCGACACGTGTCAGGATACCTCGCCCAATGAGCGTGACCCATTGACGGGGGAAAAGGTCTGCGGTCTGTCGGTTGATCCGCAGAGAAAAGGTAGCATGACGCCGGCCGAGTTTGATCAGATGGTTTACGACCTGGTGAACTTTCTGGCTTATTCCGCCGAGCCAATTCGGGAGCAACGCAAGCGATTGGGAATTTATGTCTTTCTGTTTCTGGCCGTTTTCCTGGTGTTCGCTTACCTGTTGAAGCGGGAGTATTGGAAAGATGTTTATCCCCAATCCCGGGATAATCCACCAACAGCGTGATCTCCGGCGTACCGGTCGACTGGGCAGGCAAAGACTTGCCCACCCTGGATTACTGTCTGGTGGAACGGTGTTGGTCAAAATCGCTCCGGTTTATTTGCCGCAACACTTTTTGTACTTTTTGCCACTGCCACAGGGGCAATGGTCATTGCGACTAATTCTGGGCGTTTCATTGACCAGCGTGCTCTCGCTATGGATTATGTTGCCGTTGAGCTGATTGTCTGCTGATTGCTTCGCTTTCTGTGGCTTGAATGTGTACCAATCTTGCAGCTCGGCCACTGTGTCGGTAATCAGAAAGGATTGCTCGTTGGCTTGGGGTGTGCTGGTGTAATTTTGTATATCGTCCTCGAAATGATCGATGCGGTATTGGAACTCATCGGTCAACTGATCCTGGATTGCTTTGTGGGCGTCATCATACAAAGTGTCCAATCCCAGCTGGGCAGTCGCCTGTACCAGTGGCGTCCAGACGTAATTGAACTCACGCTTGAGCCTGCCGCGATACAGCTGAAATACTCGACCAGTGACCTTTTTTCCAGTTGGCCGGTTTTGTACAGCATGATCAGCGCTTCAAGGGCAGCGCAGCGGGCAAATATTCATAAGCATCTTCGTTTTCAAACACTTTTTTTAACGGCACCACATTGCCATCAAAAACAGAAAACAAAATGCGATTGAGCCCCGAGGTGGTGATGTCACCGAGTTTTGCTCTGATAAGATTTTCAGGTTTGCCCATCATGGTGGTGATCAGCGGATAGGCTTTGGTTTCACGAAATTGGGCTAACAGAAACAGGGCGAAAAGGATCAGGTTATCATTAGCCGCTTCTGCTTCTGGCTCAGCCAGGTTCTCTACTGATAGCGCAGGTGTGGGGTTATATCTGTCCGCTGCTCTACGGCTGCAGCAACCGCCTCTTGAGGGAAATAGCCCTGACGCTGGGAAAACTCGGATAAAATGTCATCAATAGTCACGGGCTGGACACCTTTATCGGGTTAACTGGTTGGATTTTAACAAGTATTTAGTCGCTTATTTTACCACGAAACTGAATTTGCCGTGGCAAATAGTGGTGTGCTGAGGATTTGTTGCTATCCCCCGTCGCCTTTCAAGCTGCTACTTTGTTGGCTACATTTGCTCACCCTGGTCACATAGTATTTCTATGCTCCCGGGGCTTCGCTCATTTGCCGCCTCGAATCAACCTGAAATCCTTTGGGTATAAACCCCTGGCTACCTTCGACTTTGTGGTGAAGCAAATAGCAGTTTATCCGGCATCAAGGCATAAGGGTAACGTCGTTTAGTCCTCTCATCTCATCAAGGCCAAACATGATATTCATATTTTGCACTGCTTGCCCGGCGGCTCCTTTGACCAGATTATCGATGATGCAAAGAATGACTACTGTATTGCCATCCTGAGGGCGGTGAATGGCAATACGACACTGGTTACCACCACGGACAAATCGGGTTTCCGGGTGGCTGCCTGCTGGTAACACATCCACAAACGGCTCGTCGGCGAAGGTGTTCTGGTACAAGTCTTGCAGATCGACATTGTCATCTTCTACCGGGCAGTACAGCGTGGCATGGATGCCGCGAACCATCGGTGTTAAGTGCGGGACAAACACCACTTCGCCGGTAAACGGTTTCGCCGAAGATAATGGCATACGCGCAATGCCCTGGCGGATTTCTGGTAAATGACGGTGGCCGTTTACACTATATGCTTTGAAGGATTCTGATACCTCACTAAACAGCGTGTCAACGCAGGCGCTCCGACCAGCGCCGCTGACACCGGATTTGGCGTCAATAATGATGGTGCCACTGACCAGCCCTTGCCGGATAAGGGGTAACAGTCCTAGCTGAGCAGCAGTGGGATAGCAGCCGGGGTTGGCCACTAGTCGGGCATTGGCAATCGCTTGACGATTCATCTCTGGTAAACCGTATACTGCCTGTTGCAGCAGTTCAGGACAGGTGTGCCCCTGTTGGTACCACTGTCGCCACAGGTTGGCATCACGCAACCGGAAGTCAGCCGCCAGGTCGATGACGCGCACGTTGGCTTGTAGAAGTTCTGGTACTGACTGCATGGCAACGCCGTTAGGTGTGGCGAAAAACACCAGGTCGCAGAACGATAGTTGACGGTTAGGTTCAGACGCAGAGAAGCATAGTTCCAGCTTGCCGCGCAGGCTGGGAAATAGGTCACTGACGGCGTAACCTGCTTGTGAGCGGGAGGTGATGGTGCACAGCTCAACGTCTGGATGGGTTGACAACAAGCGCAGTAGCTCAGCACCGGTATAACCAGTTCCACCAACAATCCCGACCTTTATCATGGAGTTAGCCTGTATGCTGTTCAGATGGGGTATTGGGCTTTTTCAGGGGCGTAATCAGCTCAGTCAAACCATTAACCTGAATCTCCAGGACTAACGTCAGTAATTTACCCAGCCGACCTTTTGGAAACCCTTTGTCCGCAAACCAGAGCAGGTAGGGCTCGGGCAGGTCGATCAGACGACGACCTTGGTATTTGCCAAACGGCATTATGTCATTGGCGATGCTAACCAAGTCTTCTTTTGTGAACATTGATGCTCTCCAATGATGCTCTTCCAAGGTGGTCATCATAGCAGCAGATCGATCATCAACGGCAGCAACAGTGGTATATACCCGTCACCTTTCAAGGGCTCCGCCCAATTGCCGCCGTGTAGCAACATGAAATCCATTGGGTATAAAAGACGACAGCTTTATCGAATTTTCAAGGACTTTCCGCTAGTCTTTCTCTGTCCGTCAACAGTAATAATTATTAGGAACTGTCATGCTCTGGATAACTGCCTTTCACATCATTGCTATGGTTTGTTGGTTCTCTGCCCTTTTTTACCTGCCCAGGTTGTTTGTCTACCACGCCATGAGTGACGATCAAATCAGTCGTGATCGCTTTGTGGTGATGGAACAAAAACTAATGCGTGGCATTGCCATGCCATCAATGGTTGCCACTTTGGTGTTTGGCATCTGGCTGTTGCATTATTTGCCTGGTTATATCAGCCTTGGCTGGATGCATGCCAAGCTGGCGCTGGTGGTATTGACCGTCGGTTATCATCATGTCTGTCTACGCTATATGAAGCAGCTGGCCGCTGGCACCAGTACCCACAGTCATCGTTTTTTCCGTATTTTCAACGAGATTCCCGTGGTCTTGCTGGTGGGTATCGTGGTGTTGGTGGTGGTAAAGCCTTTTTGACCTCAGTCCCGGTGGTGCTTGCCGATAACGTTTGGCATGGCACTATTCGGGATGAAACGTCATGGACAACGCGCGATATAAATTGGTTTTTGCTGGTGAAATCTTGCCAGGCTTTGGGCAGGAGGATGTCCGGAATAATCTGCGGGTGTTGTTGAGTGCCGATAAAAAGACGCTGGGTGAGCTCTTCTCGGGACAAGCCGTCATTATCCGAAAATATCTGACCATCGACCAGATTCAACCATACCAACAGGCTATGGCCGGGGCAGGCGCTGCCTGCCAGGTTATTCCTATGAGCAATGATGGTGAAGCGTCCCCCCCTGAGATCAAACCAGCTCAATCTATGCCGCCCTCGACTCTGTTGTCAAGAACTCTGTTGCCAAGGATGGGGAGGGTTCGGTTTGCCGCCACGCTCTGGCCTGTGGTGATGTTGGCCGTTGCCAGTTGGTGGTTGCCGGGGATAGTAACGCAATACTTGCCCGAACTGGTGTCATGGCATCTCGCAACCGTTTTTGCTGTCTTGGCAGGAGGGCTGTTGCTGCTGGCCACAGCTCGTCGGTTGTACGATTTTAATGCTCCTGGTTGGTTCAGCCTGCTGATGATAGTACCGGGTGTAAATTGTCTATTGCTGTTATGGCTGCTGTTTGCCCCCGGCACTAAGGGCGTCAACCGATTCGGCCCTGAGCCAGAAGCTGCCGGAGGGATTGCGCAGCCTCTTGGCCTCTGGTTGCCGCTACTGGTGTTGATTGCAGCAGGAACTTATGGGGCACTCAACTATAGCGAACTGCAACAGCTTGGGGGTAACTTCTCTGAGATAGTCCCCTGGTTGGCAAACATACTCTAATCCGTTGACGTATAATACCCAATATTCCGGTGGCTGTTTCGCTGCTTTTTGGTAGTGGATAATACTGCCAGTTCCGGAAAAGACCGAACATTCTCAGCTAATAAATCGTTGCCTCTCTCTTGGTCTTGTGGTGGTTTACCGTTATGGTGTGCATCAATGCGAAGCCCGTCGTGGCAAGCCAATTTATATAATGATTTTCTCCCGGTTTTCTATATCATGCACAGGCCATAATCACTCTGAATGATCGGCTTGGGCCGCTCGCGACAGCCCGTTTAGGCGGGAATTTTCGGAAACAGCACGGCCATCTTTTACTGGTACATCGTTTCATTGGAAAAGTTTCTATGAGCAAAGACAGCGTTCTGGTTATTAACTGTGGCAGTTCTTCCCTGAAGTTCGCCGTTATCAATCCGCAAACTGAAGAGGAAAGCATCAGTGGCATCGCCGAGCGCCTGGTGGGTAATGAAGCCTTTATCTCTTGGAAAATCAATGGCGAAAAGCATACTCAGGAACTCGGCGCAGCTGGTCATGAGGGCTCTATTGAAGCACTGGTAGGCATTCTGCGGGAAAACAACTTGATGGAGCGCATCGAGGCGATCGGTCACCGTGTTGTGCACGGTGGTGAAAAGTTCACCAAATCTACCCTGATTACCGACGAAGTGATCCAGGGTATTGAAGATTGTTCTCATCTGGCGCCTCTGCACAATCCTGCTCACCTGCTGGGTATTCGCGCCTGTATCAAGAACTTCCCGGGTCTGCCACAGTCTGTTGTATTTGACACTGCCTACCACCAGACCATGCCTGCCGAGAGCTTCCTGTACGCCGTACCTTACAGCCTGTACCAGGAGCATGGCCTGCGTCGTTACGGAATGCACGGTACCAGCTACCGTTACGTCAGCAAAACGGCCGCTGATATGCTGGGTCTGGACTACAACAACAGTGCTATCCTGGTTGCTCACTTGGGCAACGGTGCAAGTGCCTGTGCCATTAAAAATGGTCAGTCAGTTGACACCACCATGGGTCTGACACCTCTGGAAGGTCTGGTGATGGGTACCCGTTGCGGTGATATCGACGCTAACGTTTTCAGCTTCCTGAACAAGCAGTGTGGCTACTCTCTGGATGAGATTACCCAGCTGCTGAACAAAAAGTCTGGCATGTTGGGTCTTTCTGGATTGGACAACGATTGTCGTGTGCTTGAAGAAGCGGCCTCCAAGGGGCATGAGCGTGCCCAGCTGACTCTGGATATCTTCTGTCATGTGCTGGCGAAGAAGTTGGCTGGTTTTGCTGCTGAGCTTGGCCGTATTGATGCCCTGGTCTTTACCGGTGGTATTGGTGAAAACTCCAGCGTCATCCGCAAGAATGTACTGAACCGTCTGGCTATCTTTGGCTTTGATATTGATGACACTGCCAACATGGAAACATTCCGTGGCAAGAGCGGTGTGATCACCAAGCCAGGTTCCACCGTGGCGATGGTCGTGGCCACCAACGAAGAGTTGATGATTGCCCGTGATACTGAAGCATTGGTAAAAGGCTGAACGTTCGGCCTGACTTGCCAGTTTGCCAAGCAACAGGAGGTTCTCCCTCCTGTTGTCGTTTTTGAGAGGGGCTTTTCCGATATGCGCACTTTTTTTCTGGCACCAACCCGCTATGGTGTTGGCCTTACTTCCGTAACACTGGGGCTGGTTCGGGCTCTGGACAGCTTGGGTCTGCGGGTTAAATTTTTCAAACCCATCGCTCAGCTGCATGTAGGTGACATCGGCGGCCCTGAGCGCTCCACCCGGCTGGTCCAATGCATCATGGATCACGAGCCACCGACGCCGATCTCTTCGCACCGCGCAGAAAGCCTGCTTGGTGATAACAAGGGTGACGTCCTGATGGAAGAGGTCGTTGCCCTGTTTGAACAGGCCAGCGCAGACTGCGACGTCGTGGTTTTGGAAGGTTTGGTACCGACCCGTAACATGCCATATGCTAACCGACTGAACATCAATATCGCCAGGACGCTTAATGCCGATGTCATTCTGGTTGCCGAGCAAGGTGAAGACTCTCTGGCCGATCTGGCTGATAAGCTGGAAATTGCCGCAGACAGTTTTGGTGGCATTAAAAGTTCGAACGTTGTCGGCTATACGGTAAACAAACTGGCACCGGAAGTGGTTGACAGCCTGATCACTGACGGGCATTTCCAAAGCCTGCCAGAGTTTGCCCGTAAAGAGTTCCAGCCACTTGGCTACATTCCGTTCGATAATAACCTGGCATCACCAAGAACCATGGATATTGCCGAACATCTCAAAGCTCAGGTGCTGAACACTGGTGAGATGGTTACCCGTCGGGTAACGTCCTATACCCTCAGTGCCAGAACACCGTCCAATATGATTCATCACCTCAAGCCGGGCAATCTGGTGATCACGCCGGGCGACCGTGATGACATTATCCTGGCCACGTGCATGGCGGCCCTGAACGGTGTACCGCTTGCCGGCCTGCTGCTGACTAGCGGCATTACGCCATCAGCGTCGGTGATGGAGCTGTGTGGCAAGGCAATCAGTACCGGGCTTCCGGTGTTGCTGACTGGTGAAGACTCTTACAAAACCGCGACCATGCTTGACCGTCGCCACAACGAGCTGCCGGTGGATGACATTGCCCGGGTGGAGATGGTGATGGACACCATTGCTGCCAACCTGAATACCGAGTGGTTAAAACAGCAGTGCTCTGCCCTGGCCGAGCGTCGTCTGTCGCCACCCGCCTTCCGCTATCAGCTGGTGCAACGCGCTCAGGCAGCCAACAAGCGTATTGTGTTGCCTGAAGGTGACG
>JAKROC010000749.1 GCA_024509075.1 Endozoicomonas sp. | reverse complement strand
CGTAAATGGCCCGTAAATTGCGCCGCTGCGCCGAATGAAAAAAGCCCCCCTGGGAAAATCCCAGCTGAGACTGACGCGCCCTGAGCTGATATCGGGTAAATCGGCCTCAAGTACGGGCAGCATTTGGTTGACGTCCAGAGGCCTTGTGGCAAAGGCGGTCGACCAGTAATCGTATTGCTCGCTGGAATAGCTTTGCTCGCTGATATCTTGAGGGGTGTAATTATCAAGGATAAATAGTTCACCTTCCTTATACTTGTGGTCAATCTCTTCGTATCCCTTACTGATCCATATCCTTCCCGAGGGAAACTTCAGATGATCGGGATGGCCTATCGTCCCATCGACCTCGTTTTTGGCAAATATAATCCTCAGCACTCCTCGGTCGGGGCTTCCCAGTGGAGAATCTTTAACGACTAATAATTCAGGTTTTTTGGTATCGTACATCGGTGTAACTCGGTTAGATTCTGCTATGGCAGCGGCGGATGCCACTGCCCGGTTTGCTTGTTTGGACGGCTAGTCATTATAAATGTGGTACGAATATACCGCTGTTCAACCGGTAAAATTTGCA
>JAKROC010000748.1 GCA_024509075.1 Endozoicomonas sp. | reverse complement strand
TGGATTGATGGACTGACGCATATAAGAAACAACCTGACTCGGAAATCTTCACACCACAGTTGGTAGCGAGTCGTACAGCCCCAAAAACCAGTATGCGCCAGAGGTTCATACCAGGACGGCCATTATTTCGGTCGGCAGAAATCATGCCCTCCAATACGTTGAGAACCTGGTTCCTCAGGTCAATGTTTGTCCATAGGCATTGCAGAGCCAGGAGCAAACGGGGAATGTCATCCCTGGACTTGAGGTTGAAGGTGATGGCGGAGATATCAACCTCTCCCAGCTGCATTTGTGGATTGATGGACTGACGCATATAAGAAACAACCTGACTCGGAAATCTTCACACCTTATATTGGGCTGCAAGCCAACGTTTTCAATAGGTTTGGGTTTTCGGACAGGCACTAAATAGTTTCCCTGATTACGAGTTTCCAACAACTTGAAAAACCAAAATCAACGGTTGCAACCAATTGAATACTGTATATAATCACACTTACTGTATAAAAACACAGATATAATCATGCATAAATTAACCAAACGCCAGACAGAAATACTTGACCTGATCAAGTCA
>JAKROC010000747.1 GCA_024509075.1 Endozoicomonas sp. | reverse complement strand
TACCACCAAAAACAGTGTCCAGTTTCACATCAGAGGACAGTAGAGTTCAGGTTTCTTCAGAGAGGTCATCGGTAGAAGCAGCATCGTTGGTAGTGAAATCGTCAAGTTTTGGTGTTAGCAGTGGAATCAGTGTATCTCCATCTTCAATAATAGTCTCCAGTAGAAGCTCGGAGCAAAGGACAGTTTATCTGTTATCAGCAGAAAGGTCCGTATTGCTATGGCCTTCGTCGCAAGGATTTTCTCCTACTTTGAGTGTGAGCAGAGAAAGCAGTAGGTCGTCACCTCTAATGGTTAGTTCCAGTGTGCCATCAGACGACAGCACAGTCAAAGTATATTCAGAGAGATCAGAGTCCGCGTCACCTTCATTAGTTATGCTCTCCTCCACAGCTGCTAGTAGCAGAGAGAGCAGCAGATCCTTGTTATCAACAATAGAGTTCAGTGTGACGTTAGAACAAAGCACATTGAGAGGATATTCGGAAAGCTCATTGGCAGTAACACCATCGTTAGCTGCGTTATCGTCGACTTTTGGTGTTAGCAGAGAGAGCAGCAGCAGCAGATCGTGGTCA
>JAKROC010000746.1 GCA_024509075.1 Endozoicomonas sp. | reverse complement strand
ATTTCGGTCACCCCACACAATGAAAATCAGGCCCTGCCACAATCATCATGGTGCAGAGCCTGACAGTGGTCGTTATCTTTGCAGTGGCTTCCAGACCCTGAACACAAATTGACCCGGGCTGGATCGTTCGCACCCTCGCTTATCTCATGGTTCCGAACTGGCACCATCAAGGTTCCATTTCTGAAACATTGAATGCACGGCAAACAGTCCTGTTCTCCAGGTGAGATCATGGCGATCCGGTTCAGTCCGCCAGGCTCTGCCGTTCCTCCGTGAACGTTTGGAGCATAGACGATGCAAACCATTGTGAACAATTGCGCAGGCATTGATGTCCATAAAATGATGGTCATGGTTGCCATTCGCAAAGAAACGCCAGAAGGCGATATTCAAACATTAACCCGTGAATTCGGCACCTTCCGGAAAGACCGGGAGCTCATGTGCCAGTTCCTGCAACAACATCAGGTTGACCTGGTGGTCATGGAAAGTACCGGCGTCTACTGGAAAAGCATTTATGCATCTATCATTAGGGTGAAAGTCTCATACTGACAAGTACTATGGATCTATTTTATTAGGAAA
>JAKROC010000745.1 GCA_024509075.1 Endozoicomonas sp. | reverse complement strand
GTACATGTGTGCGCTTCATGCTGCCGCCCTGCGGTGATAAGAGGGTGAAAATCAGGATCAGTTGATTTTACATGAAAAGACCTGATATGTGGGCTTTACAAGCTGATTTTTTTAGTTTTGAATTCGCGAACTCAGGAAATCTCAACGAATTTTTAAAGCCTGCCAGAACGAAAAGCAAATCTTTATTATTGACAACACCATATTTTCAGTAATAATTGTCCTTTTCCTAACTCCCAGCATTAAAATTAAAAAATGTTCAACATCATCCGAAAAAATGGCATTCGTTACGAAATGCACTATGGAAAGGTAGCTGAACTAAAAAGTAACAATACACCTTTGAATAAAGACATCCAGCAGGTTTTAACCAACTACGCCCAGAGCCCGCCAAGAAAAATAGCCAAACTGGATACAGCAATTGAGATTACCAGCATTGCACAAATGTCTGCCGTAGATGTTATAGAAAAATTCCAGTGTGTCGTCTGTTGTGACGTTTATGAACAGACTATCCTTGATCGAACCTGCAAACAGTCCATTTGCTTGCCCTGTTATGAAAAAATCATCAAAGATGAGTGT
>JAKROC010000744.1 GCA_024509075.1 Endozoicomonas sp. | reverse complement strand
TCAGCGGTAGGAACCTCCCCTTCCGCCCACTCGACACCAACTTCTTTGAGTCATCACCAAAAAGCTTGAAAAACTATTCGAGACTAACTGGCCATACAGAAGAATCAAATGATTCTCATGTTGTATATCCGGTATGACCGTTTATGACGTTTTTCTAATGACTGTCCAATGGCTGAATACATGTGAAACCTGAGGTGACCACTGATTGAATTCCACGGTGAATCCACATCAATATCCACGCCAAGATTAAACGCCCGATCCACATATACATGCAACCCAAGGTTAAGGGCATCGAAAGCTGTTTCAAAAGCACAGTCGTCGTCAGCGTACCCCATAATGAAGATATGATTACAGTTGATGGATCGTAAATATTCGGCCAATGTCATACGTTTGCCGTTGATCAATAAATTGATGTTATCCTCATCAAACGCACTTTCCATGTTTTTTCGATAAGGAATGTAGTTAACTGACTTGTCGATTACATGGCGCAATCGATCAATTGTCCTTTGCCCGTGTAGAATAATATCAAATATGGGCAGAGCGTGCTGTGCGGCAATTTTGAGAGTATTTTCC
>JAKROC010000743.1 GCA_024509075.1 Endozoicomonas sp. | reverse complement strand
TTTCCCTGGGAGATCCAGTGGTGATAGCTGCTCCATACACAATGAAAATCAATCGGCAACAGCGCAGCAAGGAAATATTTGGTCAAAAAATAGCCAGCGATATCCAAAAAAGTGCACATTATGGTGTCTATCAGGTAACAGCCCCGAAGGGGTGGCTTTTCGCTTTTCAAAAAAGCGGAGCGCAGCGACTTCTGTTTTGCTTCAAAAGTTGCATTATTGATGTATCACTGGCCAAGAATGGCGCGCCGGGGATTTCGCGAAAATTTTCAAGGTTTGATTATCAATCTATGCTATTTTGATTGTCCTACCCGTCAGGATTCCATTCAGGTTACATCATGCGAATTGACCAGATCGCCCTGCTTATCGGGGCTGGCGCCATTACCAGCGCCAATCTCTACCCTGCGCCAGCTCGGACGACTCTATAGACCTGTTTTTGGTTGCTTTTAGCAGATTATACGCCGGAACTTTTGTGCTCTTAAAACTCTAAAGTCGAGATCTTAGTTTTCCCGCCAGAATAATTCCACCGGATGCGTACCGCCGCATAGCCAGAGGTTTCAGCGAGCCGCTTCCACAA
>JAKROC010000742.1 GCA_024509075.1 Endozoicomonas sp. | reverse complement strand
ACTATTTCTTGGCCACTTCAAAGATAATTTACAAAAAAACAAGTAAAAATTGTCATACAAAAAATAAAGGTATTCAGTAAATTATCTTCACGTGAATGTACTCGAACACTATTACTTCATATTTTGTTTACGTTCAATACAGGTAAGGTCAGGAAACTCGAGTGTGTTTTAACCCTAAACAGGTGCCTGGTTCCTCTTTTCTCTTATCCATCATATCTTTGTGCAAAGAACATTGTAAACTCAACTTATGCCAAACTAAGATTATCTGAAACATACCAATCAGACTATTATTGCCTTTTCATGGATTTTAATTTTGGGAAAAACAGCTCCGTTTTTTTCTTTTCTTTTCTTTTCTTTTTTTTTTCAGCTACGTTCTATATTTGAGCGCATACAAATTCATGCAAAATTGAAGCTGATCTGGGTCTTTACAATTTTAATTTTTGGTGAGTTAATCGTAAACTTTAATATCGAAAATAGATGGGATAATTGTACTTTATTTCAACTCTCTTTGGTAACAACGGTTTGAATCATTCCAAATTCTACTGGCGGCTTTCAGTGTTATATTTTGTAACTGA
>JAKROC010000741.1 GCA_024509075.1 Endozoicomonas sp. | reverse complement strand
CTGGGATCCGAGATGGCAATGGCAGGGTAACCCGGACGATTATCCCGAAAACGGCTCTCGCCGCTTCAACTGCGCGAATGATATTGCCGGAGTTACCGCTGGTGCTAATGCCAAGCAGAACATCCCCTTCCCTGCCAACGGCTTCAACGTAGCGGGAAAACACATACTCGTAGCCAAAGTCGTTGGCGACACAGGAGAGGTGACTGGGATCCGAGATGGCAATGGCAGGGTAACCCGGACGATTATCCCGAAAACGGCCGGTCAGCTCCTCGGCAAAGTGCATGGCGTCGCAGTGGGAGCCGCCATTACCGCAGGAGAGTACTTTGCCTCCGGCTTTAAAACGTTCGCTGATAAGTCGGGCTGCCCGGTCAATGGCGTCAAGGTTGGCGTCATCAGCCAGGAAGTGGCTCAGAATTGTGGCGGCTTCTTCCAGCTCATGGCGAATCACGGTTTGGTTTTGGGCAGACATAAACGGGATACCGACAAGAAAGGGTGGTAAAAAAAGTGCCGGTCATGACCGGCACCTGAAGGCAGGATCAAATATCCAGATTGGCCACATTCAGCGCATTACTTTC
>JAKROC010000740.1 GCA_024509075.1 Endozoicomonas sp. | reverse complement strand
AATTCGTGTTCACGCTTTGCCAGAATAAGCGTTCACGATTGGCCAGAATATGCAGCCAACTGAAAAAAAGGCAATAAAAGTACGACAGGGGTTCCAGGCGCTGATCCAAACCCAAACGTGCAGTGGGCTTCTTCAGGATGCTCTTTCAGGGTTGGCTGTAATCAAGGAAGAGCTATTACTGGTTCTGGAAGACCCGAGCTAACCGCTGCACAAAAACTGAGCGAGAGTCAGATACGAGAATATGTTAAACGACGAAAGATAAGTAGTGGGACGCGAAGCGATTTGAGGCGGCAATGTCGCGACACCTTTGCCAGCCTGAAAAAAACGTGACGCCTGTATGGTCTCTCTTTTTGGGATTATCTGAAAAGCCGACTAATGGGCGATGGGTTATTTCCGAGATTGAGTAACCTGATTGAGGAGGCTTCACGTCATCTTCCGTGTGGTGCTGCCAGCAGTTTTTGAGAAATTACTGAGCATAAGGATTCCACGCTACCTACACCACACAAGGAAAAACTAATGGAGGTACTCTCTCGATTTGATAATTGACTCAAAAGTCAATTACATTCTTGCCAGAC
>JAKROC010000074.1 GCA_024509075.1 Endozoicomonas sp. | reverse complement strand
CGGCAGTGGGTCAGGCTGCCCGGACAGATATCCCTGTCCACAGAGTATGTCAGTGGATAAATTCCAAAATTTTATTGGCCTATCGATTGTTAGGTTCTCTATCAAGGATCTTCGCCACCCCAAGTAGTGTGAAAGATATTTTGTGGCAACTCCGTGAAAAACCCCTGAAATCCACTGCTTCAAGAGGCTGTGGTATGCATTTATGATACGAATTCAGGCGTGTTTATTGGTAGGGGCCACGCTTTTCATGGAGGCTCGCGGTGGATATTTGTTCAAACAGGCTATGGATACGCATTGCCAGCTACCATAAACGACAATGTATATATTTTATTCTGGCGAACACAACCGCTTACGAGCAACAACCGCCATTTCATTGGATTCTGCTGAGAACGCTGAGCCGGCAACATCCGAGTAAAACGCTTCTATTTCAAAGCCATGTGCTGCGAACTCACTCCTTATCGAGTCTTTAGAGAAATATTGCAGCCAGTTATAGATGGTTTGAGTTCGCTCTTTTTCGACAATGGTATATTTATCCAGAGTCACTTTTTCCTGTTCATATTTGAACGTATTCACAAAGCCAAAGTAGTCATCGGCAGACCAGAAACCATTGAGCTGATTAACCTCATAGCTTGCATCTTCGCTTTTGTTGTCAAACAAAGGCAATGCATAAACATCCAGCAACACCTTGCCTCCGGGCTTGAGCCACACAAACATTTTGTTGAGCATTACCGCTCTTTGCTTCGGGCTTAACGCACAGAAATCACAAAAAATCATGGTAATAAGATCAAACTGCTTATCGGTTTCAAACTCCAGGTAATTGGCCTGACGGTAATCAATATTCAAATTTTTCTCTGTGGCAGCGCTCCTGGCAAACTCAATGGACTTTTTGGAAAAGTCCACTCCCGTCACATCGGCCTGATTTTCTGCAAACAACGCAGCGTAAAAACCAGGGCCGCAGCCAAGATCAATAACGCTTGTACCGGGGCCAACTCCAAAATGGGACACGATCCAGTCCACAGACCGGCTGATAAATGCTTTATTTCTTGAAGACAGGTCGATTGCGTCATTCAAGTGAAACTCAAGCATTTTCTCCGATGTGTGCTCATCAGCCCACAGTGCCTCTGCTGTATAAAACTCGAAGGGACCGGGGCGAGTATTAATATCAGTTAATGTGTTAAACAACGTTTTTGCCATTGTCAGGTACAAACCCATTTCAGTGGCTGCAGCCTGAACCGCAAAGCCAAATTGATAAAAAGATAGCAGAAAATCCCATTCATCCTGAGCGAAGTCCAAGGGTGGTGCAACCCACTTGCTCTACTTTAGAGTCCCAAAGCGCTCAGAAAAAATTAATAATCTGGTAAATAGCAACCATCCCTAACGATGATGTTTGAGATGGTTGTCATGCTCACATCAGATCACCGAGTAATCCTTCAGGAGCTCGCTTTATATACAACCTTCACCAACCTTCCTTACCGGAGCGCTATTGCCAGTTGCAGTACCAACGTTCTGCGAGCTACTTTTCGGCTGTGTGCTTTCAACCGATGGTTTCGTTACACGGGCACTTTTATCCATTGATTATCCATTGATTTTCATTGTGTGTGGAGCAGTTACCACCACGGGATCTCTCAGGGTAAATGGCGATGGAAGCACTTGGCGTGTCGCTTGATCCGATTAGTCTGTTCAAAGGCACCGCCAGATGAGCCGATTACTCTTTACATGGGCATGGAAGTCATTGGTCAAATACCATCAAACAAGTCGAGGTATTTATGCCCTTTAGACTATTCCCTTACCCTGGTCACGTAGTATTTCTACGCTCCCGGCACCCGAGGGCATAAAGGCTTCGCTCAATTGCCACCGTGTAGCAACATGAAATCCATTGGGTATACAACTTTCTGCTTTATCTTTCCGTGAATTTGCAGTATTTCAGAAGAACCTCTTTTATCAAAGCCAATGAACTTGCCAGGCCAGCGTGCTCACTTTGGGCCATAACGGTGCCACTCACCATCACGAGAAGCAAACCAATAGCAAACACTGAGGGTTTTAGACCTCGATTGACATATGCCATGAAACCCATACATCAAAAGGTTAAACAGATACTGCGAAGTGGTCAGGATAAATCGACGAGCCTGGCCAACGCCCTGGAAATCGGTGTCGATCGTCTGCTGAACAGGCGCATTTCGCTCGGGGTCACCGGCTTCAGTGGCAGTGGCAAAACTACCCTGATCACCAGTCTGATTCACCAGTTAGTCCATTACCCGAGCGCTCTGCTGACGGCTTTTCCCCCGGCACTGCAAGACCGGCTACTTGGCGTCGAGCTGTCCACTCTGGATGGACTGCCCATGTTCCCTTATCAGCAAGGCATTGAGGCGCTGTCACGCGGGCGCTGGCCAGAGGCAACCAGGGATGAGTCTGGTTGTCTGCTGGAAATTCGTTTTCGACCTGCGCCGGGCCTGCTACGCCGTAAAAAATCAGGTGTTAGCCGCCTGTACCTGGAGATCCGTGACTACCCCGGTGAATGGTTGCTCGACCTGCCCATGCTGGATATGGACTATTACTCCTGGTGCCAGCAGTGTCATGCGCTGTTTCACAGCGATATGCGCCAGAATGTCGATCGGGAGTTTATCACCAAGTTCCACGCCCTGGATCCACTTGAGCCAGTCTCGGAGTTGGCTTTGCAAGCTTTGTGGCAGGAGCAGCTGGGCTTTCTTGAACGCTGCCAGCAGGCGGGTCTGACCATGATTCAGCCCGGTCGCTGGCTGCACACATCTCCTTGCAGCGGCGAAAACGAGCGTCCATTCGTTCCCCTGCTCTCGCTGTCCGGGCTAAGCGATGAGCTGCTGGAAAATGCACCGCAAGAGTCATTGTATCGGGCGTGCGCCAACAACTACCGTCTTTACCTGGAAGAGCGGGTCAAACCTTTTTACCGCCAGACTTTTCAGATGGTTGACCGGCAACTGGTACTGGTTGATGTACTCAAATCATTAAATCATGGCCAGGAGGCGTTTGATGACCTGCGCCAGGCCATGGCACAAGTACTGCAAAGTTTTGATTATGGTCGCAACAGCCTGCTCAAACGGCTGATCTGGCCGCGCATCGACCGAGTGGCCTTTGCCGCCAGCAAAATCGACCAGGTACTTCCGGATCAACATGAGGCGGTACGCGCCCTGACTGCCAACCTGGTACAAGATGCCCGGCGCCGGGCAGCATTCAATGCCATTGATGTCCGCTGTGAGGCTGTTGCAGCTGTGCGCTCCACCAGCTACATCGACTACCGGGGCACTCAAGCCCTGCAGGGCATGACGGAACAAGGTCCGGGCGTGTTGCTGCACCCGAAGATTCCCGAGCAGATACCCGAAGCGGCCGACTGGCAGGCATTGGATCAGTGGCAGTTGCGTCGCCTTATGCCACCAGAAGGCCTGGCGCCTGATGCTGGTGGCCGCCTGCCCCATATTCGCCTTGACAGCATCCTTGACGATTTGCTGGGAGACAAATTTGCATGAGTAAACAGAACGACCCCTATTTTATTCCAATGACGCCAGAGCGACCTCTGGACACACCAAAGTCCATCAGCGATGGTCTGCACGAACAATTCCTTAACCAGCCTGAGCTGGCCATCAAACCGCTGCGTTTTTTAACCAGGGCGCTAACCGCAGTGCTGGCTCTGTTCACTTCACTGGTGCTCTGGCAAACGGCACAGCTGGGCCTGCTTCTCTATCAGAAACACTGGACTCTGGCCTTGGCGTTTGCCGTGCTGCTGTTAATTCTGGCCATTACAGTGATTCGGGCAGCGATGGAATTTTTTCTCTACCGGCGCGATTTTCATCACATTGCTGAGCTGCAAGAGCAGGCACGCCCCTGTCGGGATCAGCGCACCTCCATGCTGAAAAAACAGTGGCTGGCACAACTGCGGGAGCTTTACCGGGGTAAGCCACAGCAAGTCCTGCTGGAACAGGCGCTCACCTCAGCCCCCGATTACAGCGATGACCGTGAACTGCTTGCTCACCTGGACAACCATTTCGTCCAACAACTTGACCAGCAGGCACTGGCACGCATCTCCCACCACAGCCAGCAGGTAGCTCTGATGGTATCCCTCAGCCCATTTGCCGCCCTGGACATGTTGCTGTCGCTCTGGCGCAGCGTTCGCATGCTGGATGAAATCTGCCAGGTGTACGGCGTGCGTCCTTCGTTGCCGGCCCGCACCCACCTGCTGCGACTGGTCTTTGAACAAATGGCTCTGGCCGGAGCCACAGACTTGTTAACTGACAATCTGGCCGATCAAATAGCAGATTTCACCTCTAACCGCCTGCTGGGCGTGTTCAGCACGCAAGTAGCCAGCGGTGTCGGCGTAGGTGTTTACAGTGCGCGCATTGGGCTGCGGGCAATGACGCTGTGCCGGCCAATTCCCCCGCTGGATGACCAGAAACCCGGCATGCGTCGTTTGGTAAAAAGCATTCTGTCTTCTGTGGAAGCGCGGTTGCGCCAGAGTTCAGCAGGTAGTAGTAACAATCATTGATCATGGACATCCCGGCGCTGCTTCAGTGTGTGGCTCCGGGCCTTTCTTCCTGCCCTGTCCCCCGCGACCAAAAATCAGGCAAAACTGTGGTAAAGTGCCGCAGAAAAATGCTATTTAGCTTAAAAATATTATTTTTTAAACGATGTGATTATTGTCCGGACTGGCAAATCCACCGAATTTGTCAGCCATGGTTGTTTATTCGGCATAACTATTTCGACAAACACATAAAGAACAATTGGTTATTAATTGATAGGATGCCGCTTTTTACTGGCATTTTCGGGGAACATTTACAGGCATGGGCCGACCAGCAACCGTAACAATAAACCTTGATGCGCTGCGTCATAACTATCAGATTGCACAGCAGTTGTCGTCAATAAACAAGGCTGGGATAATGGCCGTGGTCAAGGCCGATGCGTACAGCCACGGGGCAACCGCCTGTGCCACAGCGCTGGCCGATATTGCCAGTGGATTTGCTGTCGCCTGTATTGAAGAAGCTCTGGAGCTGCGCGTTGCCGGCATCAGACAACCAATACTGTTGCTGGAAGGTTTTTTCGAGCCGACTGAGCTGGACAAAATTGATCAGTACCGTCTGGATACGGTTATTCACCACCAATACCAGCTTGATGCCCTGGCGGCTCACCCTCTCGATCACCCGGTTCGCGTATGGCTGAAAATGGATTCCGGGATGGGGCGGGTCGGCTTCGCCCCCGGGGAGTATCGCCGAGCCTGGGAGCAGCTAAACAGCTTGCCCGGGGTGAAAGACATTGTTCTGATGAGCCATTTTGCCTGCGCCGACGAGGCCAACAGCGAACACACCCAACAACAGCTAACCACCTTCAACACCCACACCAGCGATTTGCCCGGCCAGCGTAGCCTGTGCAACTCAGCCGCCGTAGTCACGTTGCCAGAGGCGAGAAGCGATTGGAATCGTCCGGGCCTGCTGCTTTATGGTGTCTCACCTTTCGGCCAGCCCCACAACATTGAGCAGATGATTCAACCGGTGATGGAGCTGAGCTCGGCCATTATCAGCATCAAAACCATACCTGCCGGCAGTTCGGTGGGCTACGGCAGCCAATGGACTGCCCAACAGCCAACACGCATCGGTGTTGTCGCCATTGGCTACGCCGACGGTTACCCGCGACACGCTATTAATGGAACTCCGGTTCTTATCAATGGTCATCGAGCACCACTAGTGGGACGTGTATCCATGGATATGCTGACAGTGGACCTGACTGACCTGCCACACGTACAGATTGGCGATCGCGCCGTCTTGTGGGGGGCAGATCTGTCGATCAGTGAAGTCGCACAGATGGCCAACACCATCCCTTACCAGTTACTTTGTAATTTGAACCGTGTTCCGGTGCACTATCAGGGTGCACTCATGACGGATTTTGCTGATTTAGGCCAGGCGCTGGTTTGAACCGCCAATCAGGAGCAGTCACGGAACTTATTCTTCAAGTTTTCGTCCAACCCGCAAGTGCTTTATTGACAAGGGTTCTGACTCCGTTCATCAGTCAGCAATTCTGCAAAATAATAATGAATTCGGGAAACGAAAATGGATAATAACACCGCAATCCTTAACCAGCTCTTTGAACATATTTTTGATGTCGGTGCGTTTCTCCTGCGAAATTGCGGTGTTGACGACGAAAACATCTTTGTCCACGGCCGGGCAGTAAGGCCGGTGGAGTTCAATCGCCTGATGACCGCCATAGGCAGCCTTCCCGGTCTTGCTGAACGCTTTGAAAAGATCAAGATCATCACGCCTGTGGATATTGCCCCCTTTCTGCCAGCTCAAAGTTCTTTGCGGCATCGTGTTGCGATATCACCAACCCGGACTGCGCAGAGCGGGAAAAAACCATCTCACGCTGTCTCATTCGAGCTGCATCAGCGAGGATTACTGGGCGTTGCTGAACAGTTCAATCGAGCCGGACAAAAATACTCTCTGGCCGTCTCTGTAGATGATGGCAGTGGAACTGCCAGGGTGGTGGCTGACCGGGCTGGAAGTGATTATTACCGTATTTCAAACCTCAATTTGCTGGCTCCCGGCCAGTGCTTTGCCTACCACTGTGGGCAAAACTCACAACTTGCCCGCTCAACCCTCAGCCTGTGCCAGAACATTCACAATATCAGTGCACCCCGCACAGATGAGCCCTATTACCAGGAAACCCTGACCAATACCTTTGTAAACCTGTTCGAACAGGCCCACCGTCATCACCATCTACTGTCATGTCCTGTCGACTGTGGACAAAGCGGTGGCACCGGCAAAGATCTGGCCAGGGCGATCCACGCTGCCCGCATTGAGTTTCTCAACAGCAAGGGAATTAAAGCCCCGGGCATCATCCTGGTTGGTACGAGCGGCTCTGATGACCAGAAAACACGGGATGAATTTCTCAGAGAGTGGGAAACCCTGAACAAGCCTTCAGTATTTCCAACCAAAGAACCTCACCAAGCCAGGGCATTGCCACAGGCTCGACTGAATGGCAATTCTTCCAAGAGGCATGTGCTGATACCAGGCTTGCTTAACGTGCAAATGCACGCCGAGGGTGGCATGTTTGGCGTGGCCAGGGAGATGGCAAAAAAAGGTGAGCGTTTTGCCCTGGTGAATGCTGCCAACGGGCAAATGCAACACATCGGCGGGATTGCCCGCCAGTTTTCCCGGGACCTGGGGCCAACGTTTGACGCCGCCACCCAAGCCCAGCCAACCGCAACCGGGCAGTGCCTGACCGTCGGTGCTTACGCCTACGGCACTGATCCAAATCTGGGATTACTCGGTTGCGAGAACATCCACAACGTAGTGGCGCCACAAAAAGGCGACCGCGATTATGCCGCATTGTTTTGCGAAACTTTTGTCAACTTACTGGTCAATGCCAGTAAACACGGCAATACCAACGTCATCTCTTGCTTTTTTGGCTGTGCCATATTCGGTGGTACCGGCACTGCCCTGGCTAATGCGCTTCACGCTGCCTACAAGGACAGCCGGGTGCAGTCCCTGGCCAGGATTCCCTGTCTGTCGCTGGTGGGTTGGTCTAACTCTTCGTCCGATTGGATAGTGCACGACAGTTTTATCAAACAATTCAAACACCAATCCAGTCACTCTCCGCTGTCCACTCCCCCCAGCGCTTCAGGAATCTCCAGCCTGAAGATGTCACGCCTGAAACTCAGTGAGGACGCAGCAACAGTCAAGCCAGAAGAGGTAACAGAGGTAGCAGCCAGCAGCAATGCTGAGGTGATCACGTGCGGCATTTGCCTGGAATCCAAGTCACAAACAGATTCGCAAAACATTAACGACATGCCGGTATGCTCAGAATGTACTGAAAGCTATCAGGCCAGCGGCGTCAATATTGACAAATTCGCTGCATTGCCCGAAGAGTTCAGCGCAATTCGTTATGACCCCCTGGAGATCACCAGAAGTTCCCAGCCTCTTCCGGGCCACCCGGGGGTGGGTCGAATAATGGTGAACATCAAGGCATCAGCTCCGAAGCAATTGAGTAACGGGAAAGAAGTCTGGCTCACCAGAAAGGAAGAACAACATTACCTGCCCGATAACCCCGTGGGTCAGGAGCTGCTCAGGCTGCTTAAAGTTTTGCATGAACACCAGCTGATCTTCAAAATCGACTACTCGAACACCCATGGCCAGTACGGCATTACCTTCAATTTTCATCTTAAGACAAGGAGCTCTGGTGGTGAGACGTGCCACGGCTATCCAGACCCCAACTATCCCGCACGGGCAGTGAATGAAATCGCAGGATTGGCACATACCTACAAACTGGAGAAAGAACTGGATGTTTCCAGGCTATTTGAGCTGATTGGCAGGGGAGATAATTCAGAGTTTGCCGCTACCTTGCCAGGCAGCGGCATCACTTGATGCGTTGCTCAGCCAAAACGCGCCAGGCTAGCCCTACGCTCCCGATCAGAGCGGCGCATAGACCACCAGCCGACAAAAGCTGCCAGAGATACCACTAAAATCATCAGCGTCGCCATGGCGTTGATCTTTGGTGAAATACCCAGCCGCACTGATGAAAAGACCACCATAGGTAGCGTCGTTGACCCTGGCCCTGAGACAAAACTGGCAATCACCAAGTCATCCAGCGACAGGGTAAAGGCCAGTAGCCAGCCCGCTGCCAAAGCCGGAGCGATGGTCGGGATGGTGATCAGGAAAAAGGTCTGTAACGGCGTTGCACCCAGATCCATCGCCGCTTCCTCTATGGAACGATCCACCTCCCGCAGCCGGGAACCGACGACCACAGCCACATAAGCCGTTGAGAAGGTGACATGGGCAATCCAGATGGTCAACATGCCCCGCTCGGCTGGCCAGCCTAACAAGTCTGACATGGTGACAAACAGTAGCAACAACGACAGCCCAGTGATTACGTCGGGCATAACCAGCGGTGCCGTCAGCATGCTGTTAAAAGCCATTCTGCCACGAAACTTGCCAAAGCGGTCCAGCACAAAAGCCGAGATCGTCCCTGACACAACTGCCGTGGAGGCAGTGTAAAAAGCAATTCGCAAGCTGGTCCATACGGCACCCATCAGCCGTTCATCCTGAAACAACTCCAGGTACCATTTAGTGGAAAAACCGGCCCAGACAGTTACCAGCCGCGAAGCATTAAATGAATAAACCACCAGGATGAACATGGGCAGGTAAAGAAAGACCAGCCCGACAATCAGCATAATGGTGGAAAAACCAGGCATCCTGAATCGCCCGGCAGTGGTTGATGCGAGGGCTGTCATTACAGGCTGACCTCCAGCTGCTTCACTTGCTGACGATTGAAAAAAGCAATCGGCAAGCAGAGAATCAGCAGCATGATCATGGCCAGGGCACTGGCTAGCGGCCAGTCACGGTTATTGAAGAACTCTTGCCAAAGCACTTTACCAATCATCAAGCTCTCGGGCCCGCCGAGCAGCTCAGGGATTACGTATTCACCCACTGCCGGAATAAACACCAGCATACAACCGGCGATAATGCCGCCTTTAGACAGCTGCAAGGTGACCTGGAAAAAGGTCTCCCATGGGCGACAGCCGAGGTCATTGGCAGCCTCAAGCAGTGATTTGTCCAACTGAGTCAGATTGGCGTAAATGGGCAACACCATAAACGGCAGATAAGCGTAGACAATGCCAACATACACGGCAATATTCGTGTTTAGTACTTGCAGCGGCTGATCAATCAACCCACACCACATCAGCAGGTTGTTCAGTAATCCATTGTTTTTCAGTATGCCCATCCAGGCATAGATGCGAATCAGGAAAGAGGTCCACGACGGCAGCAATACCAGCATCAGCAGGAGGCTTTGTCGTCTGCCGGATGCCCGGGCCATGGCGTAGGCCATTGGATAGCCCAGCATAAGGCAAAAAAAGGTGGCAACCAGGGCTAGCTTGATGGACGTCAGGTAAGCCTGCAAATACATCTCATCGTCAGCCAGGAACAGGTAGTTGCCCATATTCAGGTTGAACGTCAACACCTCATCCATGTATTCGACGATGGATGAATAAGGTGGAATAGCGATTTCGGCAGTGGCAAAACTGATCTTGACCACAATCATGAATGGCACAAGAAAAAACAACAGCAGCCAGAGATAGGGGACGCCAAGCACCAGGCGACGCCCCCATTGCGCCCTTAAGGCATCTACCCTCTCTGGCGCAGGGGCGCCTTTGGTCATTAAGTTGGACATGAGAGATTCCACAGTTAAAACATTATCAGGCAGCGGGCAATGGCTTAGCTATTGAGAACGACGCCGCTGTCGTCATCCCAACCGATATAGACTTCATCACCCCAGGTCGGTTTATCAGCCGTGCGGATTACGTTGGCCATGTTTGACTGCACCATCATGCCCGACGGTAGTTGTATGTGATAAACCGAATGACCACCAAGATAAGCAATGTCGTATACCAATCCTTTGCTCCAGTTGTAGTTCCCCTCGGGACGCTCCCTGGTCACCATAGTTTTTTCCGGTCTCACGGCAATCCACACCTTGCGGTCTTCCAGTGGTGCCATGATGCCGTGACCGATGTAGACCGGCTGCTCAAGCTGCCCTGACTTGATGATGACGTGCCCGGCCTCTTCTTCGACAATTTCCCCTTCGAACATATTGACGGAGCCGATAAACTCGGCCGTCATACGACTGTTTGGATTCTCGTAAATATCGATGGGTGTGCCGACCTGAACAATCCAGCCAGCATCCATGATGCCGATGCGCTCGGCCATAGTCATGGCTTCTTCCTGGTCATGGGTCACCATTATGCAGGTGACGCCGACTGCTTCGATGATGTCAACCACTTCAAGTTGCATGCGGCTGCGCAGCTTTTTATCCAGGGCTCCCATGGGTTCGTCCAGCAACAGCAGTTTCGGCCGTTTGGCCAGACTGCGCGCCAGCGCAACACGCTGGCGCTGACCACCAGAGAGCTGGTGCGGTTTGCGCCCGGCGTATTTTTCCATGTGCACCAGTTTGAGCATCTCCTGCACACGCTGATGAATAATGTCTTTAGCCAGACGATCCTGCTTCAGGCCAAAAGCTACGTTTTGCTCGACGGTCATGTGCGGAAACAAGGCATACGACTGAAACATCATATTGATGGGGCGCAAATACGGCGGCAGATGGGTAATGTTCTGACCATCAAGGTAAATATTGCCCTCTGACGGGGTTTCAAACCCTGCCAGCATTCTTAACAGCGTGGATTTGCCAGAACCGGAGCCACCGAGCAGTGCAAAAATCTCACCCTCTTTGATATTCAGACTGACATTATCGACCGCGATAATGTCATCAAATTTTTTCGTAACCTGATCAATTCTGACCAGCATTCCGTTGTCTGAGCGTCCCTTCATCGGCGAATTCGGCGCTGGCGGGGAGACAGATGCTGTGCTCATCTATAGGTTTCTCCAGAGCGGAATATATTAAAAACAGAGAAGTGAAAGCCTGCGCATTGTCCATAAAAACGCCCGGATTGAAAATGATTTTGCGATAAACCGTGATAGAACATATTAGTAATGCTCACTTGCAGATTCATCATTCGTACCCTAACCTCCGTCAGCTGGGGGCGTTTGGCCCAATAATCATTAGATAAACGATAGAAAGATATTAAGAAGAACGGTTGTCTTTGTCGGGCCTTGCCTTTATTGCAGCCTGAACCAGCGCCGCCTGACTCTAGGATTTTGGCAAGACAACGATCTGAGTGGGCGGCGCTTACTGAAGATGAACACAGACTTCACTAATCTCTTACGTTATCGCGCGCCACTTTTGTTGGTGTCAGATCAGGCATTGTCAGAAAACGACTGAAATCATGAGAAGCCGAAAAGAAGTTGTCCGTCAGTTGGATCGTATCGACCGCAATATTCTCCGAACCTTGCAGGAGCAGGGACGTATATCTTACGTTGAGCTGGCGGATAAGGTCGGGTTGAGTACCACGCCCTGTATGGAGCGGGTCAAGCGCCTGGAACGAGAGGGCATCATTCAGGGCTACTGTGCACGTCTCAACCCAAAGTATTTGCAAGCAGGGCTACTGGTGTTTGTGGAAATCAGCCTCTACACCAAGTCGGCCGATATTTTTGATGATTTTCGCAAGGCAGTCACCAAGCTGCCTAACGTGCTGGAATGCCATCTGGTTTCCGGTCACTTTGACTATCTGGTCAAGGCTCGCATTTCCGAGATGGCCTCTTACCGGGAGCTGCTGGGGGATATTCTGCTCAAGCTGCCCGGCGTGCGGGAGTCAAAAAGCTACATAGTCATGGAAGAGCTGAAAGAGACGCTGAGTCTTCCTATTGCCGATTAATACGCCTCCCCAAAGGCTGTTCAAGCCTTTTGGGAGTTCTCGCTGGCGACCTGATAATCCCTGATGTAATAATTCAGGGCCACTTCGTTCTGGTCATTGATGCTGCGCAGGACAAAGCCGGCAGCAAACCTGGCCTGACCACTGATGGTCTGACACCAGACGCATTCTGCCGCTAATGTTACCCGGTGAGGTGTTTCCTTGGGACCCGGCAGCACAAGAGTCACATTTCGAGTTTCCGCTGGCCTGATCCTGGAATCAGTCAAAATGCTGAAGCCGCCTTTTGAAACATCATCCAGGACACCGAGGGATTGGTCGGTGTCGTTATCAAGCACTTCAGCGACTTGCTCCGGCGTTTTCCGCGGAAATCGTCGCTTTTCTTGTATTATTTGCGACATAGCTGCCTCATTCCAGTAGAAAGAAGAAAAACTACGTTAGCATTTTTTAGACAAAAACACACACCCGAAGAGCCATTCACGTTAGCCAGCAGGATACTTTGAAAAATGCTTAACAAAAGATGGAACTTTTTGAATGCTAGCGGAACTAAATTACTGACAATTATTCCTTTAATAACTAAGAGATTACTTATGACGCCTTCTACAGATCCTTTCGTTGTCAACACAAAATCCATTGGGCTGAAAAGTCTTCACGAGGCCGCTTTTACCTGTATGGCAAGGTGTAATCACCGGGTGGTTGCCATTGAGGAACAGACCATATCCAAGTTTAAGGTCTACACCAAGTGCTGCGCCATAGGCCGGGATCATAATATTCAAAATTGCACGGGTGAAATCCAGTTCCGCTTGACAGAAAAAGGACCCGCTCTCTACCTGGCCACGTTCAAACACAGCGATAAATGCAAACAGGATAATATCGAGATTCCGTCTGGCACTTTCGAAGATATTCCCGGCGATATTGATGATTTTGCTACCAATTGGGTACAATATATCAGCTCTGCTGCTGAGTTTGCCGAAACAGACCACACTGTCAAGCTGAATAAACGCAATAGGGAGCTTGCTAGCGGTCACGATGTTGTATGTACACCGATCGATCTCATAGAGGCCAAAAAGGTTCTTGATGATATTGGCAAACTTGCCGATCAAATGGCGAAATTTATCGGCACACAAGACGCTGGAAAGGGAACGACTTCCTGATCAGGAGGGAAGCGCAAGCCCAAGTGATTGGCACTCCCATGGCACAGGGCGGTGCTGATCCATCAGCAGTTTTCGACTGTTCGCTTTCTGTTTTGGATTGCCACTTGATCATCGGACGGTTGCCACCGGTGTGGCTCCTCTTTTTTGAATGCCATCACCGGCCATCTGCAAGGTTCACCACCTGGCAAAACGATATGGCCAAACACCCACCGTTGCCAATAGTCAAGCATGGCAACCAAGAGATTTGCACACTGACCACCCCTATACCGAAGGATTATTGGAGGGACTAGCCTCGTCTCTACAAACACCAAGCCAATGACGAGAAGGGAATTTTAAGAGGGCATGGTTCACTGACGTTGCCCCCCCCACAAGGAGTGTGATTATCGACCGGCGTCTGAACGGTAAAAACAAAAGTTCTCCATGGCAGAAAGCTGACTAAAATCACCCGGATAATAATAAGCTTGATGCTGATTGTCGTGCTGGGTTAGTGGTTCATTACCCCACAAATCTCGACATTATCAATCCATTGACAGATAATCCGCAAAATCGGGGTAATAGCCCACGCTCACTGCTGGGTATCCATACGGGCAGGCTGCATAATTTTAATGATACGATAGTTCAATATTGTATGAGAGTGCATGATCAGCGCTTTCTATAATATAACTTTGCTATCCAGGCGAAAGGACCGCATAACCATAGCCAGGCATAATCATCAGCCTGATGGAGATATTTGATTACTGGCAAAAGCTGTTACAACCACGCAACAGTGGTCAAACAATAACAGTAAAGGTAAATGGATAGTACCTGGTGCCACAAAGACCACGATCATACCCATATCAATCTTTTAAAACAACCGGGCAAAACACCACTTCAGCTAAAACATCGCAGTGGCTCATTGTGGGATAAAGCCAATCACTAACGCATTAGTGTTGTTCTCATTTAAACGACAGTTTTATAATATATAGGTATTGGGAGTTATTGCATAGAAATAACTTGTATTGCTTTCAAGTTGACGACAGGTATTGATTACCATGCGTCAACTCTTTACAATTCGACCAGCAAAATTATTTTTAATATTTATGTTTTGGTACTTCCATGTAAAAATCGCTTGTTGTATAAAGATTATCGAATCTGACACCTATTATTCCTCGAGCTGGAAGTTCAATCAAAACCCTGGAGTCGTAAAGTAGATGAATATTTTCGAAGAAGTTCTGCACCGTCTCAGCAGCAAGACTCGCGCACGTCAATTGTTCAAAGATGTGCACACTGAAGATCTTGA
>JAKROC010000739.1 GCA_024509075.1 Endozoicomonas sp. | reverse complement strand
TCTTCTAGGAAGACAAATATTCGAACAGTCTCGCAGAGATTCAAGTCTGTGCGATTTTTTGAGCGGGGATATTCGAAGAAATATTTTCTTCAAACGTATAACGCTTTGTATTGAGACGCCATATTTGTGTTCCTCTGAGAGACGCAAATGTGGCGGCCAGGAGCCAAGGAAAACATATGTCATCGAGTTTTGCTATAAAAAGCTCGTAGTCGCCTTCTGAGTTCTCATAAACATCTAAACGAATACTTATTCTCATACAGTGACTGTTCAGATTGCGAAATCTCAGCGGATAAGGCACTTTATTTAACCTAAGGGACAGCATTCTCCGCCGCCATTTTAATATCGTGTCAAAGAAAAAGCTTAGAAATTCAACCTTGGTTTATCTTTGTCAAAAGATAAGTCTTCAGCTTTTCTAATAACTAACTAAACTAAAACCTCAAAAGAATTGATAATTCCTTCTTTTTTAATTTTGGGACGGCAAGTGAAAACCAAGATAATATCAATATCCATGGTAACTTTTGGGAGATTTGTTCGAGGCATTGGTGTCTAAGAGTTTTATTAGAAATCCGTTCTTTTG
>JAKROC010000738.1 GCA_024509075.1 Endozoicomonas sp. | reverse complement strand
CGGCTGACGCCATGGTAAAAGCCGCCAACGTCACACTGGTTGGCAAAGAGAACATCGGTATTGGTCTGGTGACCACTATGGTTCGTGGTGATGTGGGTGCCGTAAAAGCCGCTACCGACGCTGGCGCTGCCGCTGCAGAACGTGTTGGTGAGCTGGTTTCTGTCCACGTTATTGCACGTCCGCATAGCGAAGTAGAACTCATTCTGCCTCAGGCCAAAGCTGATTAATCCAGCCTTGCTGCGCTCCCGCGCCCTGCGGGAGCACGCCAACTCATTTGCCGTAACTAGACCCTGCTGTGAATACTTTCGAAACTGAACAACTCCTGAAGCGAATTGTCGATCAGGTGATTCATGAGTGCACTGCCACTGTCGTCGTTTCCGAACAGGCCGCCAACGGCAGGAAAGAAATTCCCATTGAAACATCCGCCCGCCACGTGCACCTGTGTCAGAGCGATGTAGAAGCACTGTTTGGCCACGGCCACCAGTTAACTCCCAAGCGTGAACTCTCTCAGCCCGGCCAGTACCTGTGCGAAGAACGGGTAACGATACTCGGTTCCAAGGGGACACTGGAAAATGTT
>JAKROC010000737.1 GCA_024509075.1 Endozoicomonas sp. | reverse complement strand
AAGACTAATCACCCCACCGGCCCTGAATCGTTTTTTTGAACGCTACTCGGATAAGCTGGGTGCCGTCAGTCACGCCCGAAAACTGATTTCCGGTGCATGGAGCTGGGGGCGCACCTACCTGGAAGGCATACCGGAAAATCCGGCAAAAGAATTGGAAGCTTTACCCAAAGCAAACCGGCAGGATGTCTATGTCAGCGATGAGGAATATGCGTGCGTTTACTACCTGGCTAACCCCTATTGGAAGGCCATGATGGAATTTGCCTACATCTGTCGCGCCAGAAGAACCGAACTGGTCAATCTGAAAAGAGACCAGCTACTGGAGCAAGGCGTCCAACTGAAACGGGCAAAAGGCTCACTGGATGAAATCACGCTTTGGACACCACGGCTGAAAAAAGCACTGGCCATGCTTGATGAATTTAACCAGGGGGAAAAGTTCGAGTACGTCTTTGGTGCACCCAACGTCAAAGCTCAAAAGGGTGTCCAGATGGAGCCGGGGAAAAAAATGGTCAAGAACACGCTGGACACCCAGTGGCAGAATCTGATCAATCGTGCAGTGGATGAAAAGCTGATTGCGGAAA
>JAKROC010000736.1 GCA_024509075.1 Endozoicomonas sp. | reverse complement strand
GATGACTCGTCAGCTCTCTTCTCCTCTGAGGTTCTACTGGAGACCAGTATTGAGGATAACGATACACTGATTCCACTGCTAACACCAAAAGTCGAGGATTTCACTACCGACGATGCTCCTTCCACCGATGACCTCTCTGAAGACAGCTGAGCTATACTGTACTCTGATGTCAAACTGGACACCATTGCTGGTGATAACGATCTAACGCTTTCCCTCATAGTAACATCACTCGACAATACTGCCACCAGTGACGGTGACAAAAGCAATGAGCTTTCCAAAGACTGCCCACCGGTGCTTTGCTTTAATGCCACAGTGGAGACTAAAACTGCTGACGACGATCTGCCGTTGCTCTCTCTGCTAACACCAAAAGTGGACAACAATGTAACTGACGATGGTGATACTGCCAATGAGTTTTCTGAAGATCCTCTCGATGTGCTTTGTTGTGATGTTACACTGGACTTTATTGTTGATAACAAGGATCTGCTGCTGTCTCTCCTACTAGCAAAAGTGGACGAGAGCACAACCAATAAAGGTGGCACGGACTCTGATCTCTCTGAAGATAGTTTGACTGTGCCATGGTCTGC
>JAKROC010000735.1 GCA_024509075.1 Endozoicomonas sp. | reverse complement strand
CTGCAGGAGGCGGGACCTCCATTTATTCGTCCCTATCCGAGAAGACTAGAATATCTAGCCATTTCTCGACGTTATAGAAAAGTAGCATATTCTTCTCAATTATTTTAAGACCTTGAGTGTTGGTCCGGCTGGGGCTCGAACCCTCGACCTCCCGCACAACAGTCCAGCGCTCTATCCATTGATTATTGTGTCGGGAAACTTTGCATATTAATGAGCTCTGAATTCTTATAACCAAACTTTCGAGGCGATTTTTTGTCAAAAAAGTGCAGCCTTAGTCACACACAGGTAAATATGGCAATAATTCCCTGGTTGGCTTTTTGCCACGTATTTATATTCTAATAATTACATACTGGGTGCAATAAGTCACTACTCTCATAACCCATCCTTTTTCAGATGATAATTACTACCTTAAAATCACTCACCATCAAAAACAATATCATCAGGATGAACCATAGGAAGAATATCTTTCAGTGGTATGTATACATCACCATTGGGTCCTGTGCCGAGGCATATAGTGGAGGACTGAGTCAGAGAACCAACATAGTTTGCTTTCTGCAATAGAAATAAACAATTCTGCATTATATAA
>JAKROC010000734.1 GCA_024509075.1 Endozoicomonas sp. | reverse complement strand
CCGGGGTGAGCGAATGCAGCCAACAAAGTAGCAACTTGAAAGGCGACGGGTATACGCACCACGCAGGAACCGCATGCTCAACCCTTGTAGATTACCCCCCCGCACAGTTCGCAGAAAATTATCGCTTAAATCCAAACCAAAAAATGAGGAGGTAATAAGTGAACAACACTTATAGCAAGAGTGACACTCACAGTAAGATTATTGGCTATGTACTGTGGATTTTCGGATTTCTCGGTGCGCACCGTTTTTACTACGGCAAACCTGTAACAGGTACTATCTGGCTGTTCACTCTGGGTCTTTTGGGTATCGGCTGGTTGGTTGATTTTTTTCTTATCCCCTCAATGGATCGTGAAGCTGACCGGCGTTTTCAAGCTGGCGAATACGATTACTCGGTCGCATGGATTCTGTTGACATTCCTGGGTCTACTGGGTGTCCACCGTATGTATCTGGGTAAATGGATCAGTGGAATAGTCTACCTATTAACGCTTGGCTTGTTTGGCCTTGGCATTATTTACGACTTTTGGACGCTGAACGACCAGGTTTCCATGGAAAATTATTCCACCGAAAACACCTGAAGAACCCAACAGACCATCAC
>JAKROC010000733.1 GCA_024509075.1 Endozoicomonas sp. | reverse complement strand
CATATGAGTAAGAATCTAGAAAAAGGGATGATAGAAGTAGGATACTTCTTATCAAGGATGGGTATTGATAATCCACCAGAAATATTAAATGTTGTTTCATGGAAAGAAGCATACGCCAAGTTTTATGGTACGTTTGGACTCGGAAAAACCGAAGAGGAATTTAAAAACAGCCTTAAAAACTTAAGAGATCATTTTGATAGCCACTTAGAAAATATCCGGGTTGGCTGGAAAGATGATATTGGTAATCCTCAACAACTTTCAAATACAAATCAACATGTATTTAATGAGTTGCAAAAATTAGGAGATGATGAACTTTGGTTAAAAATTAAGCCCTATGTTGTCACTTCCTATAATGCAAAAATATCAAAGAGAAAAGTTGAAGAAGTTACTGAGAGAAAAGCAAAGTTCTTCTCTTCTGAGTTTAAAGGCAAGAAAATTATAAAGGCAAGAAAGGTTACAGAAGCTACTGTAAATCATGGCCTTGTTGTTGATAGCCTAAAAAAATATGTAGAAGAAATAACAGCCGACTGTTTTACATACAACACTCAAAAAGTTGACCTAGCATTAGAACATTGTGGTGAGCTACAGAGAATATA
>JAKROC010000732.1 GCA_024509075.1 Endozoicomonas sp. | reverse complement strand
CCACTCTAAAAATGTCACAAACTCTGGCAGAACTATATGCTTCTGCTTTTGAGAAAAAAGAAACGAATAATCCAAACAACATATAGGAGCCATTTGGCGCAAATAATCAATCAGGCACAAAGGAGTCAAGTAATGCAAATGAGTGTCTAATCAAGGGTAACAAATAATATAACCTATCTGGCTCAAATGATTCAACCAGCATGGATAGCATAAATACCAGCCAATTCAAATTACCCCAGTGGTCCAATTAAACCAAGAACCCTTCCGACAAATATTACCTCAATGGCTGAGATTAGTGGAATAACTTGAAGAAATCTTATGTTATACGGTCAAGTATAATTTTCATTACACACAAGGATAAGGAAAATTACATCAAGTTTATCCTCGACTATCTAAACTGTTTTTTATCAGTAAAACAAAAATTGGCAATTAATTGGTTTGCTGTTGTTGTCTGTTGGATTCGGCTTGGCAGTGTGGGATATCTATTGAGGATTTAAAAGAAGTTGGTTATATTTTCAATTTATATTTCTAGTTGATAGCACGATCCCACAAGCCTCTGGCATTAAATATTTACCATGTTTAAATAAAGTGTTATTAT
>JAKROC010000731.1 GCA_024509075.1 Endozoicomonas sp. | reverse complement strand
CATCGCACTTCCTTCGAGTTTGTGATCAAATTTAACTCTTTCCTCTAACACCATGGTCTTTGACAACATTAGTTATATGAACTTGGTGATGCTTAATTTAACCGGAACAACCAGTTCGACATGTGAATAATATAAAGGGGGTATTTGGAAGAGGCGTCGGTTGCAATGGGGAAGAATTGTGGTTGCTCCCTACGATATACTGAAATGGGTACGCTCTCTCCTCTCACTTAGAGGGTGAATCATTTTAAAATGATCGAACAACTTTGCATCAAATGCCAGCTAGGGATGGATCAATATCATATTTATTGCCCAGCAAGTTATGTACAGTATAGCTTTATTCATAAACTCTTTCTTATGTGAACAAAATATATTGCAGCAAATAAATAGAAATAGATATTGAACTCACTTCAGTATTGCAGTTATCGACGCCGCTGTACTGCCTGCACAATAAACTAGGAGCTATGCTAATTTATTATGATTAAAAATTTTATGAGGCAGCCTGGCGTAAACACAAGGGGAGATAACGAAATACTGGCGCCTGTCCACACTTCAATACTCCCTTTATGTAAATATTTACATCCCCTTCATCGTACATCGCAC
>JAKROC010000730.1 GCA_024509075.1 Endozoicomonas sp. | reverse complement strand
ATCATTCATGCAAAAGCTGCAGATCGTTACCATCAAAAAAGAGTGTCCAGTTTCACATCAGAGGACAGTACAATTGAGCTTTCCTCAGAGAGGGCATCGATAGAAGCAGCATCGTTGGTAGTGAAATCGTCGAGTTTTGGTGTTAGCAGTGGAATCAGTGTATCTCCATCCTCAATAATGGTCTCCAGTAGAACCTCAGAGGAAAGCACAGTTGATCTGTCATCAGCAGAAAGGTCAATATTGCTATCGCCTTCGTCGGAAGGATTTTCGCGTACTTTGAGTGTGAGCGGAGAAAGCAGCAGTAGCTCGTCACCTTTAATGGTTAGTTCCAGTGTGCCATCAGACCACGGCACAGTGAAACTGTCTTCAGAGAAATCAGAGTCCGCGTCACCTTCATCGGTTATGCTGTCGTCCACTGTTGCTAGTAGCAGAGAGAGCAGCAGATCCTTGCTATCAACAATAGATTCCAGTGTGATATCAGAACTAAGCACATTGAGAGGATATTCAGAAAGCTCATTAACAGTATCACCATCGTTAGTTGCGTTTTTGTCGACTTTTGGTGTTAGCAGAGAGAGCAGCAGCAGATCGTCGTCAGCAGTTTT
>JAKROC010000073.1 GCA_024509075.1 Endozoicomonas sp. | reverse complement strand
TGTCGTCTCTTTGAATCGGATCGATAACCAATATCCATGAGCCTTCGTGGAATCTCGCTGAGTTGGATGCAGCGTTTGAAACTGATGTTTCCCCCGACTTTGATATCCTTGGTGACCTTCCTTACAATCGAGCAATTTTCGGCCGCCAGTGAACCTGACACTCTCAGCTTTTTTGTGGGTAGTGATCTCAGTTTCTTACACCCTGAGAGTATCAGATGGCCGTTTACGTAAAGATTCTCGGGAAGCTTTGTAATACCCTGGGTGTCCGACAGGTCAAGATCACCATCGATAAACACAGAACCAGAGTACTTGGAGTAATCATTATTGCGAGCTGCCGCTTTAAATTCTTCAGCTGAAATCAGGTGAGGTGCAGGTTTTGGATCAAATAGTAGAGAACGGAATTTGGTCAGCAATGTTGGTGGGTTGTGTTCAATTTTTCTTCTGTCTAGGGTAATAATGTGCTGTTTGGTTTTCAACAGGCTTAGACGAAGGATTCCTTGGGATGGATCCATTATTTTAACCGATGAAAAAACTGACTTTATTAATTTCTGACGTTTGTACGTAACGCTTCTTTCTATGCTCGAAGCCTTGGCAGCAGTAGATCCGAATGTTACGTATAACTATCAAAGATCAGTAACCCGAATATAATACTTCTTATCATTCCGGGCTCATCACCAAAATGGGTGGCTCGGTAATCTTTCACCTGTGACTGATATTTATCTGATATGCCTGCCATTGCAATCCCTGCTTAATATACTCTTTCGTGTAATCTATGGTCTATGTGGTATTGGCCTTGCTGGAATACATTAAGGACCCGATACGTCTGATCTTGAGAACCGCTTTACCTCACTCCATTGGATTCGTTCTCTGGTAAGTGGATCAGTGCCGTTCTGTACGTACCATTCTTTAAGGCTCTCGTAATCATAGGGCCGGCCGTTAAGTACCACCATCTCGTTTGTGACATCCAGGAGTATTAAGCACTCCTGGTCTTCAGGTGGGGGGCAGGTGTCCAGGGCCAGGTAATCTGGAACGGACTGTTTCTCCTTGAGTTTTTTCCATGGCTCCCAGTTGCTCAAGAAATCATCCAGTGCCTCAGGTGTCGATTGGCTGATCACAATTTCTCCGGCTCTGGTAATACTTTCTTTAAGTAAATAATGAGGATAATTCATGTATTGCACATTGATAGGTAAGTTGAGCGTGTCGCGTAATTCGGTTTTGAAACCCAGCATAATCTCAATTTGATCCCTATCAGCTATACCCCAGTCAGTTATACCTTTTAAAAAGCGGAGAACATAATTTTCCAGCATTTCCAGGTGCATTATTTGTCGAGCTAAATCCCTGAGCTGCTGTTCTGCGTCGGGGGCATCGATCATTTTTTCTGCTCTTTTTAATAGAAATAACTTTTCAATATCATCAAGACCTAAGGCTGCCCGGTCAGCGCAGCTACTGTTGGCAATTTCTATGGTTCTTATAATAACGTCTTTATATTCTGGATCATCCAGCGCATCGGTGAGCACTTTCATAACCCGGTAGGCATAGTTCTTTCTGAAATTTGCAGTGCCATTTTTAAAATCTGCTGACCGAGAAAGCTTGAATAACCACTCTCGAAGATGCTCACTTTCACGGTCAGTCAGATCAATTCCTGGTAAATCACTGTCCATGTCTGCACGAGTAGTCCACCATGTGATTTCACTCACCAATGGGCTTGAAAAATGGAATAAACGCTTTTCAGTGTCGAGGGGGGGCGCAGGGTCTGATGTCCGTCTTTTCGAGATGAATATGTCGTCTCTTTGAATCGGATCGATAACCAATATTCATGAGCCTTCGTGGAATCTTGCTGAGCTGAGTGCAGTTTTTGAAACTGATGTCTTCCCCGATTCTCATATCTTTGGTGACCTTACTGATTTTCTTGCAATTTTCGGCAACCAGTGAACCTGACACTCTCAACTTACCTTGTGGCAGTGATCCCAGTTTCTTACACCCAGAGAGTATCAGATTGCCATCTACGTAAAGTCTCTCGGGAAGCTCTGTAATATCAGGAATATCCGACAGGTCAAGGTCACCATCGATAAATACTGAACCAGAGTACTTTGAGTAATCATTATTGAGAGCTGCCATTTTAAATTCTTCAGCTGAAATCAGGTGTGGCGTAGGTTTTGGATTAGACAATAGAGAACGGAGTCTGGTAAGCAATGTTGTGGGACGATCAATTTTTCTGCTGCCCAGGGTAATAACGCGCTGCCTAGTTTTCAACAGGCTTTTACGGATGGTTGCAGATCCTTGGGATGGATCCGTTATTTTAACCGATGAAAAGACAGACCTTAATCCGAATATAATATTTCTTAACATCCCGGGATCATCGCCAAAATGGGTTTCCCGGTAATCTTTTACCTGTGACTGGTATTTATCTGATATGCTTGCCATTGTAATCCCTGCTTAACGTACTCTTCCGTGTAATTTATGACCCATGCGGTATAGCTTATTAATTCTTCAACAACTCCATTGAAGGTAGCAAAGTAGCAGCTCCATTGAATATAACAAAATAGTTAGGGGGAGTGGGATTGATTGGCAACTGCTCAAAAAACCGTAGGCAGAACCATGCTGCACCAGGGCAGATTTTTCTCGAATCATGTTCGAAAGTTTGTGAATAATCCCCGTACCGGTGATCCGATCTTTCCGATACAGAGAAAATGATACACCATGCAGCTTGCATGTTTTTTTCAGGCTTGCGAATGTGTCCCGAAATCGCTGCCCAAGTGTGCTTCGAGTGCCACCGCTAATCTTTCGACGTTTAACGTATTCCCTGATCCCCACTGTGTCAGGGGGGTCGGCTGGTTGGTGGTTAATTCTTATGAGAGACCGATGTTGTTCCACTGATTATGTTTCGAACGACACGTCAGTTATATTTTTTTTGCGGCCATTTTAAGTTGTTCGATAAGAATCTCAACCAGAGATTGAGATGGTTGTCTGGCAATCTGTTTACTGTTGCAGGAACGCCGTATCAACAAAGTGATAAGGCGCTCTAATTGGCGTGGATAATCAGGGTGGTTGGTCGCGTGGTGCCCTGAAAACTGGCAGTGGGGGTGGCGCTGATGCTGAGAGTACTGTTCTGGCAATTTGTCTGCGTGGCAAATGGTTGTGAAGGGTCGTTGGTGATCCTGGTTGTGCCGGTTGGATCAATGGCTTGCAGATTTATATCCTCGTTACCAGCTGCAGTCAGACTGTACTGTGACAGTCCAAGCCCGGCTACGCACAGCGACACCGGAGTGTTGAAGCTGAGAGTGTCAGTGGGTATCACTGTCGGGTTGCCGGCTTTATCCACGATTCCCGTATCCACAATGGCCACCTGAGAGCGCAGTGATGGATGAATGGTCATAGTGATGGTGAATGAAGCGGAAGAGGTTTTGCCGGGCTTCCCCTGAGTGACTGCTTCGATGGGACTGGCGACAGCGAGGCTGAGAAAAAGGATGCCAAGTCCGTGGCGTGCGAATGATTTGCCTTCCATAACGTTACTACCCTACTGCTACGTTTACTGTTCAGTATAGGCAGCTGCCTTGGCAATATAGCTTTTCAATATACCTGAATTGCAACTCGCGGATTTTACGGGTCGAGGAGTTACAGCCTTGGCCCAGTAGTGCTGTGGCTTCGGTCTTGTGACCGCTGCCAATACCCGTAATGACTTCCGGCATAAACTTTCCAGGCAGCTCATTACCTGGGCGGCCCCGGCGAAAACCAGGCGGTGATTGTGGAAACGCTGAGGGTCGCTCAGGCAGAGTCAAAAACATGGTTAAGAACAGATGACTTGCCAAAGCTATCTTCGATGCCGGTTGGTCTCCAAGTTGGAGTAAAAGGCAAAGCAGGAAGGGAGGCACCTGGTCAAGAAGCCTGAAAAGTTAGAAGCCTCTCCCATTGGAGCGGAGAGTGCCGGGTGGGTTGATCGACACCTCAGGAGTGAAGATTGTCCGGTGTACATAGATGGTATTGGTGACAGATCGGACAACCTGTTGTTCGCGATTAACGATTTCTGCGGTCAGTGTGTGAGTGCCGCGCTCTACCTCTTTGAGTTCAAACGTTGGCCGCTGACGGGACTCCGCCACCACATCCCCATTAAGTCGCAGGCGCACAATATGGCCAAATTGTATTCGGGGTTTGATGGCGACTCTGACGGTGACGATTTCAGGGTTTCGCACTGTGGATTCGTGACTCGGTTCCGTAATGGCCAGATGGGAGTAGGAGGCTTTTTTTGGTGCCGTAATTGAGAAGGGGGCTGGGCTGTAGGTGGGCACTGGGGAGATAGACGTAATCGGGCGCAAGTTGACTGTTTCGCCAGGCTGGCCTTTCGAGCGGGTGTCGGTAAATATTATATTCCCGTTGTTGTCCACTGTTTTGTAAATGGTGGTCGCCTCCACCAGGGGAATGGCCAGCGCCAGAAGTGACCCGGCTATTACCGTTGCTATCTTCATTGCCTTCGCTCCAGAGCAAACCATGTTTTTTTATATCGCGCTGCTGGCCGGTTAACTTGATGTTGGGCAATGGATAAAAAAGCCAGAGCAAAGACTCTGGCTTTGAAATCCTTTGGGTATATGGGGGGCTTGAATCAGACCGAGTAGTACAGGTCAAACTCAACAGGGTGAGTAGTCTGGCTGACCACCAGGCACTCTTCGCGCTTGAGGTGGATGTAACCATCGATCATATCGTCAGTGAATACGCCACCGGCAGTCAGGAACTCACGATCTGCGTCCAGGGCGTTGAGAGCTTCTTCCAGGCTGGCGCAGACGGTGGGGATCTCAGTGGCTTCCTCGGGTGGCAGGTCGTAGAGGTCTTTGTCAGCCGCATCACCTGGGTGGATTTTGTGTTTGATGCCGTCCAGGCCAGCCATCAGCAGGGCGGCAAACGCCAGGTAAGGATTGGCGGTTGGGTCCGGGAAGCGCATTTCTACTCGGCGCGCCCTGGGACTGCTGACGTACGGGATGCGGATCGAAGCCGAACGGTTGCGGGCGGAGTAAGCCAGCATCACTGGTGCTTCAAAGCCCGGCACCAGACGCTTGTAGGAGTTAGTGGAGGCATTGGTGAAGGCGTTAATAGCCCGGGCGTGCTTGATGACGCCACCAATAAAGTACAGGGCTTCTTCGGACAGGCCAGCGTAACCGTCGCCGGCAAACAGGTTTTCCCCGTTTTTCGACAGCGACACGTGTACATGCATGCCGGAGCCATTGTCGCCCACCAGCGGTTTGGGCATGAAGGTGGCGGTTTTGCCGTAAGCATGTGCCACGTTGTGAATGGCGTATTTAAGGATTTGAACTTCGTCAGCCTTTTTCACCAGGGTGTTGAACTTGACGCCGATCTCGCACTGGCCAGCAGTACCCACCTCGTGGTGGTGTACTTCAACTTCCAGCCCTTGAGCTTCCATGGCATCACACATGGCAGCGCGCAGGTCGTGCAGGGAGTCCACCGGTGGCACTGGGAAGTAGCCGCCTTTGACTCTCGGGCGATGACCAATATTGCCACCTTCAAACTTGGCGTTGGAAGACCAGGCAGCTTCTTCGGAGTTCACTTCGTACGAGGCACCGGAGATGTCCACATTCCACTTCACATCGTCAAAGACAAAGAACTCTGGCTCGGGGCCAAAGAAGGCGGTGTCAGCAATGCCGGTAGACTTCAGGTACTCTTCAGCGCGACGGGCCACAGAGCGTGGGTCACGCTCATAGCCTTGCATAGTGGACGGCTCGACAATATCGCAGCGCAGATTCAGGGTTGCTGCTTCGGTGAACGGGTCGATGGTAGCGGTGCTGTCGTCTGGCATCAGGATCATGTCCGACTCGTCGATGCCCTTCCAGCCCGCGATAGAGGAGCCATCAAACATTTGGCCGTTTTCAAAGAACTCGTCGTCGATGTAGCTGCTCGGAATCGACAGGTGTTGCTCTTTACCTTTGGTGTCGGTGAAGCGCAGGTCAATCCACTTGATGTTATGTTCCTCGATCAGGCTGAGGCTCTTCGACATAAATAGTTTCCTCCTGGGGGGCAAACTCGGTGGTTTGTCGGCGGTTACAGTTCTGTTTCCTTGTCCTGCTGGTAACCAGAAGCTACAAAGAAATACGCCTGCAAAATATCAGGCAATTTCCATGCCAATATTCTGCAAAAACATCTGGTGATTTTATCAGACGGTTGCTCAAGGTCGCTCAAGACAGTGTGAACCGCAAACGGTGCAGGAGTCTTGTTGGTGTCTGACACACAGCGCACAATAGTGTACCCCTTTGCCGGGGGATTTGCAGTTGCACTTTATCGGGTATAATGCCCGGCGTTAATGGAGACTGCCTCTGAACGGCTGATCCTCCCGGCACAGGTTAGCTGATGCCCATCATTCGCCCGGATTCTCCAGATCGAGCCGAACCTTCCTGTTAATGTCCAGATCCCACTCAAGGCTCCCTGACTCATGAAGTTCATCATCAAGTTGTTCCCGGAAATCACGACCGCTATTGCTGTGCTTGATCAGGCCATTGCCGAGCGTCGTATGGTTTCCATTCACGATATCATCGCCGACGACCTGACCCGCAAAGAGGTTGATGTGGTGCATGAGGTGCCTCCGGGTGATGTCATTGTTGATATTCGCCACCCCACCGAGGAGGAGATCAAGCCATTCAAAATGCCGGGTCGTGAAGTGGTGACCATTCCTTTTTATCAGCTGCGCACCCGCTTCCCGGAGCTGGACAAGCGTCGTCAATACCTGCTCTACTGCGACCGGGGGGTGATGAGCCAGCTGCATGCCATGCACTTGCGTGAAGAGGGGCATGAAAATGTTGGTGTCTACAGCCCCAAAGCACAGTGAACGATGGGAGCAAACCTTGATGAAACTGGCCTTAATTGCTGCCGTGGCGAAAAACAATGTTATTGGGATCAACAATAAAATGCCCTGGCATCTGCCCGATGATCTGCGTTATTTCAAGGCAGTCACGATGGGCAAGGCCATCATCATGGGGCGCAAGACGTTTGATTCTCTGGGCCGGGCGTTGCCGGGCAGAGTCAATATCGTGCTCACCCATAATAAGCACTGGCACCCTGAAGGTGTCAGGGTGGCTCATACTCTCGATGACGCCCTCGCCCTGGCGAAAGCCCTTGATGTGGGCGACGAGGTGATGGTCATTGGCGGCGAGCAGATTTATCGTCAGGCTATTGATCGAGCCGACCGGCTCTATCTGACTCAGGTTGACCAAAGTTTTGACGGTGATGCCTTCTTCCCGGACATCACTGCGCAGCAGTGGCAGGAAACGTCGCGTCAGGACTTTGAAGCGAATGATGATCAACCGTCAGGTTACAGCTTTTTGGTGCTGGATCGGTTGTGACTGGCTTCTGGAACCGGCCAGACAAGACTTCCGTGGTATCTCTTGTCTATAGTAATTCGTAGTACTTGTCATCGCCCGCGGTACTAGGGAGTGATTGGTCGGCTAATGTCGATAATCGCTTCCTTTCAATGATGTAATTTGCCAATACCGGCCATGTCTCAGGGTTGCCTTAGGGATCGAGGAATGCCCCGGATACTACCTTCAGATCAATTTGTTCGCCACCATTGTGCCAACACTGGAAACAGCGGTGCCACTCCGACAGCGTCTGACGCTGAAATAACCGAGGATACTTCAAAAACTTCTGTTGCTCACATAGCCAACAGTGTTGAAGCCAAATATTGGCACAACCGGTTAATCTCATTTTGCCGACAAAAAATCACCAGGTTTATCAATCCGCCTCCCACCATTAAAACTTCCGAACTGGTTGGCAGGCTGACGCAACACAGCCGTGAACGAGATTCACAAAAGGTGTTGGCGGCACTCAAGCTCCATGCTGGCCGCGCTATTAAATTGCATCAGTCTGCCAACGGTCGGCTCAGCTATTCCGATAGCAAAGTTGCCATTAGTACGGAAACCATGGCAGCCGTGGTCAAGTCCATCAAGCGTAATCCCGTGTCAGTAGCGTATGAGTATCTGCGCAAGGGGGAGCAGCTACCTGCCGGATATCTGCGCCAGATCATCGTGCCCCATATGATTAAAACGGTTAACCGGGCAATGCGCTACCAAAGTGCCTCCGGCCTGCCAGTGAGCAGACAACAGTCTGCAGGACGGTTCCATTTCCTGCAAAATCCACAGCAATTCATTGCCGGGTTACTTGAACGCTCTGGTATGGGTGATGAGAAAAGTATTTCTCTGGAGCGGATGCTGGCATTTAAGCAACTGGTGCGAAATAATCTGGTGCAGTCTGTTGAGGAACAACGACGACAGCTTAACCGATTGCCTGCGACCGACCTCAGCCCGGCGCCTGATCGCCCCAGCCTGCCTAAACCTGATAACACCACTCATTTTATCGAGCAGGAAGACCGCAAACATATTGAAAAACTCACCTGTAACGATCACTTCTTCGCCAAGACTCGTTTTCGGGATTTGGGCAACAGTATTAAAAGAGCCGTGTTGCGTAATAAACGCAATCATATTGTCACCATCTTATGCCTTGTGGCTGGCAGCATTGTTACAGCTATTTTTCCACCGGCCGGCATTGCGGTTGGTATTGCGGTTGCGGTTGGGCTAGGCATCGATGTAGCTTACGTCGTGTTCTGGACAGTCAATAATGCGCTCTGGCACCGAGTGAGATTAGTGGCAGGACTGAAAAAATTAAAAAAGTTCTCTGAGTTTGATTACACAACTTTTGATCAGACCGGTGATAAAAAACGCAAAAAACTGATTAAAAATCTGCGCTTTCGCTGCCAGCACAAAACCTTCACCGGGATATACGATGCTTACGCTGAGTTGGAAAAACAAGCCATCAAGCTGGATCAAATGGCCAGGGATAATGACAACAGCCTGGCCAGCGCCATTGCCTTGGAAAAAGAACAGGCATTGTACCGCAAGCGTCGCAGAGAGCTAAAAGCAAATATCTTCTTCTTTGACAAACTGATCGAGCAGGTCGCTATCAGTCGTTCAGTGATGGAAGGTCGCCATCGACAGAACCTGGAACTGTTGTGGCAGGAGAAATTTGCTACCATGGACCCGGCAACATGTACTCGACTGTTCAGTCAGGTGGCCAGTGATGTGGTCGTGGCAGGACATCAAGTTAAAACGCACAAACCGAATTGGCTGAGAAATACCATTAAGTATTTTCCGGGGCTGCAGTCGGCTTTCGCCAAAGGCGGTACTGAAATTACTCCGCGCGATAAAGATCACTCAAAACTGCGCGAGGCAGGGAAGACCCTTCAATCACTCTCTAAGGCTGCCATTTACCGCTCGGTCAAGCAAACGTTCTTCGAAAACTTGATAAAGTTGAGAAGTATCATCAAAAGAAAGGCAACGCTGACCATCAATGAACCATTCAGTAGCTTACCGGCCATGTCAAATTTTCTGGTGTTTGTTGCCTTCTTTTTTATCGAGATGGGGGTGGCTCGGGTCAATTCCAGTCAGAATCAGACACGGGCAGATGCCATAAAAGACCGGAAAAAAAGTTACACAAGGCAGCTGTTTGGCAGTCGAGTCCGAACCGGCCGGGAAGAGGTGGCTACGCTGCGCTCCCAGGCTAAAGATGATGTAGAACCGCTGGTTGATCATCTGCTGGCGTCGATGGAGTCCATGGAAAAAATTGGCAATACTCTGGCTGATGCCCGCCAAAGAAACGCGATGTTGGGGCAAGAAAACTTCGCCAATATCAGCAATGAGGAGGCTGCACGATTTATCATCACACACTGCGCTTGGCAGGGGTTGCTTGATAAGCAGATCAGTGGTGCCTTCAGTCAATTTCACGATATTGTGTTTGAAAAGGCTCGTGCCTGGCACCACCGACTTGGCAAATCGCTGGTGGCTAACAGTAAGCGCGTTCTGTTGGGTGCACCTGATCGAGCCCGGCACTCAGGGCAAAAGACGACCGACGCACCTGCCGATATTTTCTTGCAGCAAATTATTGACAGGCCTTGTGGCCGATTGATCCGGAGCTATCGTCGCGGGAAAATTTCTGATGGCAAGATGTTGATGGAAATCAACGCCATCAATGACCTGGATGAGTTGCTTGCTCTGCAGCAGTGGATTGCTGCCGCTATGAAAGAAGATAGTTATCGTTCCAGTCGGTTGTCGTTGAACAAACTTCACCGTTTTGTCGGTTTTACAATAAATCGTTTTCACTCCCCTGAAGGATAAAAACATTTGACTGGCACCTGTAAGCGCGAATAATTGAGCAACAATCAAGAAATTACAGGAAAGTACAGTCTTATGTTTTTACATCGATTGTTCGGAGCGTTGATAGTAACCGCCCTGGCTATGCCCGTTGTTGCTGACAACACGATAGTGTTGCCATCGACCACCAGACTGCTGGTGGTCGATGGCAAGGATGCCAGTAACCAGAGGCGCACTAGACTACTTACTCTGGATGATGGCCGCCATCAAGTAGTGTTCCAACTGCGGAGCATGGTGCGTGATGGCTCGGAGTCAAACATGTTTACCTCCAGCCCCTATATCATGACCTTTGACTTGTCCGGGGATCAGACTTTCACCATCTCAGCACCTAAACTGAAAACCAAAAGGGATGCTGAAAACTTGGCCAGATCCCCTGGCACTCACATCACACTGACCAGCCAGCAAGGAGAAAAGACGCCGTTCGAGTTCAGCGTGTTGAACCGTCGAGGCTTGGCAATTGGTGGTGATGTTGTTGAGGATATCCAGAAATTCAACTTGTCTGATAATCCGGCAGCCGTCAGGTCAATGGCCGGAACGGTGTTTGTTGCTGCTGACAATAGCAACAACAATCAGGTTTTGTCATTGCCGCCTGTTTCTGCCAAAGCTGGCTCAAAAGATCAATCCACGAGTGAACATATGCTTCAGTACTGGTATAACCAGGCAGACGAGGTGACCCGGGCGCGTTTTCTAAGGTGGGTTGCAGAAAGCCAGTTGGCCGAAGGTTGATCTTTGCAGTTGGTGGTTGCTGCATTACTCATTATTAGCAATGAGTTGTTTCACCAGCACTTTTGACTGTCGTCCAGAGTCGTATTTTGCCTTAAGTTCTTCTGGCAGATTGTCATAGGAAGTTTCAGTAAACTGTCGTTCAATGAACCAGTGGCTCGCCTGTGTGGTCATGGCAAAGATTTTGCTGATCTGTTGTTGCTTGGCCAAGGCTTCGATATGCTCCAGCAAAAGATCGCCCCGGTGAGCCTTACGATATTGTGCGTGCACCACCAGGCAAGCTAACTCGGCGCTGCCAGTGCAGCATGGATGCAATGCTGCGCAGCCGATAATCATGCCATCAATTAACACGACGATGAACAGATTAATCTCACGCTCTAACTCGTTTCTGGCTCGGCGGCGCAGAATGCCTTGTGCTTCAAATGGGTGTATTAGCTCAAGTATACCTCCTACGTCGTTAATATTGGCAGTGCGTACCTGTTCATAGTGATCTTTGCAAACTAATGTACCGACGCCTTCGCGGGTAAATAACTCCAGTAGCAGTGAGCCGTCAACCCGAAAACTGATGATCTGTGTCCGTTCCACATCAGCGCAGCAGGCTTTTATAGCGAAGGACAGTAAACGTTTTGGTTCGCCGCAGAGATAATTGAGAGTTTTTCTGCCCTCCTTGAGGGACAGGCGATTAATTCTCTGACCTTGCTGGTTATTGATCCCTTGTCGTTCACTGTAAAAAACCAGCTTTTGTGCCTTTAAACTGCTGGCTGTGCATGTGGCGACATCTGCAACATCCATATTGAAAATCTCCCCGGTGGGGGACAGCCCGAGGCAGGAAAGCAGGACAACGTAACCGCTGTCCAGCAGGTGATTTATTGCCGTGGCGTCAACCTTGCGGACTGCGCCAGTGTATTGAAAATCGACCCCATCGAGGACTCCAAGCGGTCTGGCAGTGACAAAATTACCACTGACCACCCGAATACTGGCACCGTGCATGGGCGAGTGGCCAAGCCCCACAGACAGTCTTGACTCGATCATTGCCCTCATATTACCAACAGCATCCTTAATGCACTCCAGACTTTTTTTATCAGTAATGCGTCGCTCATAGTAAAAGACGGGCTGAATATTTCGTTCCTGGAGATGTTGGTCGATTTGTGGTCGGGCACCGTAAACGATCGCTACGCGCACCCCAAGGCTGCTCATCAGGGCGATATCACTAATGATATTTATCAGGTTGTCGTGTGCCAGTGTTTCGCCGGTGAGCATGATGACAAAAGTTTTTCCTCGATATTTGTGAATATACGGCGATGATTGACGAAAAAAAGAAACATAGTTTTTTGCCCGTAAATTTTCTTGTTTTGCATTTATATCGTCGTTCATATTAACAAATACCTATTTATAATCTTTACCTATACCCAATGGATTTCACGTTGCTACGCGGCGGCAATTGAGCGAATGCAGCCAACAAAGTAGTAACTTGAAAGGCGACTATAGATGGACGACCATTCTTTAATCTAAACATAAAAGCAAGTTTTCTAACTTGAAATTATTATGGGCTGGTAGCTAATTGTCTGGAACTCAACTGGCTGTTGTTTGTCCTAGTATTTGCCTTTTCTACAGTGTTTGCGAGGTCTACCATGATAGCCAATAACATAGCCAATAACAGCCAGACAATGGCTGGTTACTCCGCCGGTTCTTTGAATGATCCTCAGTCTTCGGCAACAGGAATTCAGACTGTTTCGACCGGGGAAGTTTTTCGCATGGGTGCACGCCAACTGACTTCTATGCTGGGGCGGCTGCCTAATCCCGCGTATTACATGACAAAACTGCCGGGTCAGATTTTGCCGGCGGTGCTACTATTGAGTCGCGGTGTTATTGCTGAAGGCAGAACCATGCCGTTAACCGCAGCAGTACAAAAAACGCAGGGTGTCCTCAATGGCAGCATTGGTGTACCTGATGCGAACGGTACTTCTGCTGCTGATCACGGGTTGCAGAGTGATGAAGCGGGCAGTTCAAAATCAAAAGGGCGATGGGCCACGGTTCCTCTTCCGGATAGTTTGGATCGCCCAATCAGAGCGGATGAACTGACAGTTGATAAGGAGTTTGTCAGAACTGGTTTTGGTGCAGACTATGCAGTGACTCAACGGCAGGCCAACAAGCGTTATGGCTCTGCTACATCGACATTTTATCAGTTTTCATTGCCGGGATTAACGTCGAACGAACTCAAACAGAATCCATGCACCGAAAAGTCTGACGTCACAGGGAATAATCAGAGAGAATCGTCTATCCAGCACGTGAAGTGCAGTGATGCCGATATTGCTAAGGCTTCATCAAAGTATGACAGTGAGCTGAGTAATTGCTTTCACATGAGCTGGAGTAGCCCTGTTGATGATAAGGGGCTGTTGAAAAGTTCTGGTTTGTATCTTGGTAATTGCCCTGCCGCACTTTCTTCCAAGAAGATCTCCGGAGCGATGGATATCAGAATCCCTGTCCATCAGGCTGGACCGGCAACCATTTACCAGATTCACAGCATCCCTGACCGATTGTTGTACCGCGACACAGTGGGTGTTACTGGCCTGTTGTCGAGGGAAAGTTCAGGTGCTACCTATAACTCACTGTTAGCCGACGGTATGCGTTTTGAGCCGGAGACCCCTGCGCCATTCAGCATCAGTATTGAAGCGGGAGAGGGCGCACAACAATACCTGACCATCAAAGGGCGTTCGGATTACGGTCGTTATACGGACGGCGATTGCAGCGTGTTGTTTAACGCTACCAATCCGGCGATAGATCAGGCTCGGTGTTGTCATGATCAGCAGCAGGACACTACTTATCTGCATGCGCAGCCCATTAATAATTTTCACTCTGAGTGGTTCAGTGTCCGGTATGAGATCAAGTTCAGTGATTACGGCAGGTTTTCGGTCAAGCCAGGCCAGGTCAAAGTGTGGGTAGACGACGATATGGTGGTCCATGCCAAGCTTTTCATCGGGGGTAACGATGATTTTGAGCGAGGCGGTGGCGGTTATTATGCCACCTTTGGTATCAGTGACTTGCGCAGTGAAAAACCACTAGTCGTTAAATTCCGGGACGTCAAGTTCTACCCTGGCATACTGCGCAACCCACCCGACAGTGATATCAAGCCGCTCACCACTGTCACCGGTCAGTGCAATGCGTCACCGCGCTGGTTAACGACGTTTTGTTCCTGACGGCTTAACGGGCATCGTTGTCTGTGAAATAGTTTGGTTATCAGTTTCTGTAGGCTGGGTAAAGGTGCGACGTTGGCGACTTGTGTCATGTTGGGAACAAAACCGATCGACTTTGGTCGAATGGTTTCCTTTGGTCGAGAATGGTGTTTGTTGTGTCCCCTACATCAAGAGAAAACCAATTGCACCCAGCACCCGTGGCGTTCACGGATGAGAGTATCGCGCGAAAGTACCCGGGTTCTTTTGTTGTCCACGAAGTGTGGGTTTGTGATGGGTCTTCTGCGGGTGAATACCGTTCCGTATGTCCCAGAAGCCTGTCTGAGGGCAAATCGTGCAGCACGCATTTATCGAAAAGGACTGCTAATGCTTCCTCAGAGTCAGGGGCAGTGGTCGGTGGGGAAGGGAAGAGTTCGGCGGGGTTTGAGTTAACGGAGAATCCTCGAAATGGGGTTGAGGAGGCTATCTGGTCAGCCATCAAGAGTGCTTCGCACTCGTCTTCGCAACCCGCGGCAACTGACAAGAGTTCAAGCCTTTGATGGCAATATACCCAAAGGATTTCAAGTTGATTCGAGGCGGCAAATGAGCGAAGCCTTT
>JAKROC010000729.1 GCA_024509075.1 Endozoicomonas sp. | reverse complement strand
GGAGGATGAAGAAGTTTGATTTTTGAGCCTAAAGTAAAGCGAGGTAAAGTCAGCTGTAACGATTTACCGCGAGTTCCACGCTTGGCTGTCTGGTCAGCTCCCCTTACCTCCCCCTACTTGAACCTTAATTAACCCTAGCCTATCAACTTACGCAATTCACAGAGAAATTAGTCAAGGTCGTTTGTTAATGGCTAGCTCCTTAAGCTCTCTGGCTGAATGTTCAATTTCTTCGCGAACAAGTTCACTGCATGCATTGGCTATTATTTGGGTGTTTTCGCACCAAACCGGCTTGCTCGAGAGTTTTGGCAGAACTAAAACGTTCAACGTTTTTGCAGCTGCCATTTGTCCCCTTCCAATCGCTCGAAAGCAAGGGTAGAAGCTCTGTTGATATAGAAAAGTTTTCCCGATTTTTTTATTTTTGTTTTATACTTAAAGGCATCTGAACGAGGCAATTCGCATTCCTGCAAACGAAGCCCAACCTCACACCTTGGCCGCTGCGCTCCTCGAGTTCCTCGCAAAACACAGGGCAATGGCAAGATTTGCACACAAGTGACCCCTCTATCGCTCCATTCATCAAATTTAAATCAATTACAATGCTGTTTC
>JAKROC010000728.1 GCA_024509075.1 Endozoicomonas sp. | reverse complement strand
AGACCATTCGGTCCTGGTGCACTTGTACGTCCTTCTTGCAAAAAAAAAAAAAATTTTACGTGCTCGGTCCATACGTCTTGACCTCGAGCCAAATTAGTTAACCGTCCGGTCTCCCACTCAGTCAATAAGTAAGGATCGAGTCTTGGAAAACAAATAAGTGGGATCCTTCTTAGACCTCAACAAATTAAAAATTCCAACAAAATTTGCACCTGATAAAGTCAACAGCATAGTGGAAATGGACAACTTGAACATTACTTCTTGGAAGTTAGCAGACCAAACGCTGATTATATATGTGTGTGTGTGTATATATATATATATATTTTTTTTTATTATTGTTATTTTTTTTACAGGCTCAATTCTGTAAGAGGGAGTTGAAGAAAAGAAAAAGTATCTTTGAATACCCAACAGCTCTGTAAAGTTTTTTTGGGGGGGGGTTAAACTATGTTTTGATTTCTCAAGAAATGTCCATAACGTCCTTGGAAGTTGGAGACATGTAATTGAGTGTCTTACTTTTTTAGGAGTCTTTCCAGATCTGGCAGTGCCTTCAACACATCTTTAGTTTCAGCCACTAAACATGGGTTAGCCATCAAATCTCCTACAGAAT
>JAKROC010000727.1 GCA_024509075.1 Endozoicomonas sp. | reverse complement strand
TCAGTCCTACTGTGATCAGCGGGGTTCCGTTGGGTATTCCCAGCGGCAGGCACCCAGTTTTACCGGGATTGACCCATGGTTTATAGCTAGACATTCGCAGGACGACTATTTCAAGAACCCAGCAGTTTCGCTCGAAGTGCTTGCACGGCACCCAGCAGTTTCGCTGGTAGTGCTTGCACGGCGTCCGGGGCCTGTGGATGATGGCCTCTTGCTCGGCCGGCCATGATCTGGCATATTCCAACTCAGCCCCTTCCCTCTCTAGTTTTTTTCTTCTCCGATCTTCTCTTATTTTATTCTCATGCTGTTTCATTGTTGCCGTAAACGCTTCTTCCTCTCCCCGTTCTTCCAGAACTGCTTCAACGTTCCGATCCATTTCTGACAGACTTTCGTCCGTTTCACTCTCAGCATTAGCCGTGCAACAGGGTGCTGTTGACGATAAAGGAAAATCTGGATTTTTTTGAGACTGTCCAGAGGCAGGTGCATCAACACGCTGCCCGGGTATAGCAGGCCTGGTTTTTGCCGACACCAGCTATTTTTGCAACCCCCCCCCGACTTTTTCGAATGGGAATCAGAGACGGAGCCATTACCGGAGTGTGCAGTCAGAA
>JAKROC010000726.1 GCA_024509075.1 Endozoicomonas sp. | reverse complement strand
CCGAACTTTGTCGTTGAACACTGGCTGGAGACGATCCAATGAGCTGGGTAGCGGCCATCCCTCTGCTGGGCAAGGTCGTTGAACGGCTCATTCCTGATCCCGACCAGGCGGCGAAAGCCAAAAACCAACTGGTGGATATGGCGGTCAGGGGCGAGCTGGATGAACTGGCACAACGGGCCGGCGTGATCAAGGCAGAAGCACACGGCGATGGCTGGTTACAACGTTCCTGGCGTCCCATTGTGATGCTGGTATTTACCGCCCTGATTGTTGCCCGCTGGCTGGGCTGGTCAGCACCGGATTTGTCGGAAGCGGTGGAACTGAAGCTGTTTTCCATCGTCCAGGTTGGTTTGGGTGGCTACATCACCAGCCGGGGCATCGAGAAAGTGGCGGACAAGATAAGGCGCTAAGCATGGCAGCGAAAAAATACCCGATGGTGGATCGCAAGGTCAGCGACCTGATCCCGTACGTGAACAACTCCCGGATTCACAGTGAAGAACAGGTCATCCAGATTTGTTCGTCGATCAAGGAGTTCGGTTTCACCAACCCGGTGCTGATTGACTCATGAAACCAGATGGCTATTGTCTACAAACCTTGATAATCAAGGAT
>JAKROC010000725.1 GCA_024509075.1 Endozoicomonas sp. | reverse complement strand
CGCCAGGCTGAAAGTCAGTTTATGAATTGGATTAATGGTGCGCCTGATCGTGCCAATAACCCGAGCTTTCAGAGCGTTGCTGATTCAGTTCCGTCAGAACCAGAAATTAAAACCAGCCAATCGTCAGCCCAGGCTCATTATGAGGAAGCAGGATCGACCTCTGCTGGTTTGAAAAGTGCGCCTGCTCCCGGTGATTCAGTAGTTTCTGATGACCCGATATACACAACCGTTGATCGTCCATCGACTGCCCCGGCCGGTTCTGTTTCTGAAAAGATGGCCGTGTCAGAGGAAGAAGCCACTGCCAACACGAATCGGCCGGCAACAGCACCGGCATCCTTCAGTTCCGAGGAAACGCTGGGGCAGGATTCATCTCCGTCCTATGACTATCTCGATGGTGTGGCGGAACTGTTTGCTGAACCGGAAACGACGGTTGATAACAAAAATACCGTTGCCTCTGGCAAACCCAATGACGACGCCGCATCAGCACCTGCTTCAGAAAATGTTACCCGACCATCTACTGCCCCGGCCGGTTCTGTTTCTGAAAAGATGGCCGTGTCAGAGGAAGAAGCCACTGCCAACACGAATCGGCCGGCAACAGCACCGGCATCC
>JAKROC010000724.1 GCA_024509075.1 Endozoicomonas sp. | reverse complement strand
GGGAGTCTTGCCAGTAACGGCGCAGTGTCCAACACCACCACCTGGGACAGCCGGGTGGAGACTGCCGGTAATAACGCCAATGCTGCCATTGGTGCCGGCTATGTGAACGGCACTGTTATCGACACTTCATCAGTCAAGAGCACGGTGGCCACTTCGGGCAAGAACGCTGATGCCGGTATTGCTGGCGGGCATATTCACGGTAACGCGGCCAATACCTTTGCCCGCAACAGTACCGTGATCACTAAGGGCGAGGGCGCCAATGCAGCCATCGCTGGCGGTACTCTGGCCAGTGGCACCATCGACAACACTACCTCAATCCATAGCCAGGTAACCACTGCCGGTGCGGGTGCCCATGCCGCCGTTGGCGCGGGTTCCGTACTCACCGGCTGTGCCGTGACCGACACCACGGCAATCGACAGTCTCATTGATACCGCCGGTAGTGGTGCCAATGGCGGTATTGGCGGCGGAGCTGTGAAGGGCGCCGTTATCAGCACGTTGGCAGAGAACAGTACCGTGTCCACTGTTGGTGACGGTGGCAACGCCGGTATTGGTGCCGGGAGTCTTGCCAGTAACGGCGCAGTGTCCAACACCACCACCTGGGACAGCCGGG
>JAKROC010000723.1 GCA_024509075.1 Endozoicomonas sp. | reverse complement strand
CAACGAAAACGTCTGTTGCTTGAGGTGCCTATTGTTTCGTCGACACTTTTTAAGTGCGAAAATTGTAAGTTACATATTTTGCTCTTTTCCCCATGAAGACACATTGCATTTTGAATTTTCTGATGATAACCTTGCCTTTAATTCCGCTCCAATATTTTCCTTTGCTGGCCATCATCTGTTTATTCCTGGGAAAAAAAAAGCTATTCTCTTTTCAGACATGCACGGCATCATGGGTAACTTCCAAGGTAGCGTAGTGTCTCAAAGTTCTTTCGATTCTTAACCTTGTCGTTTTGTGACGCTTTAAAAATGACATAGTTAATAAACAAAGAACACATAAATAGAGAATTCAGGGCGGAATTTTCAGAGCTCGTCAGCAAAGACACTAGTAAACAAACAGGTGGCGGTCGAGTATTATCAAGATTCCAACGAAACTTGATTGCTATGAACAGACTAAACTAGACGGCTTTACTGCTCGAATTATGGAAATTGTTAATATTCATAATCATAGGCTATTGTTTGATCTGGCGGAGAGTGCTAGGGTGGAAAAACTTTCACCAGTGAGCTATGAAATGAAATAGCCTTAAAAACAATGAAACAAAACTTGGAGAAAATT
>JAKROC010000722.1 GCA_024509075.1 Endozoicomonas sp. | reverse complement strand
ACCCGCTGGTCAGCGTAACGGCATGGTTCAGCTGCCATGGACAGACATGGTCTTTGGTAGTCATGGTCGCAACAGGGAATAACCTTACCTTCACCAACTGATGTGGAGCAGATTTTGAAGTCTTCGCCTCCGTTAACACCAACTACCGCCCCGTGACCACTGGCTTCTACCCTGCTATGAATTGCGGTCACCTGTTGAGCCGTACCTTCACCTGCCCCAAGACCAGCATTAGATCTTCTGCCTGACGTGGTAACGTTGCAGCTTATGGAAACAACCACCACTGCAACACCGCCGTAGAGGTAGCCCCCACCAACTCCGGCATAGGAGTCGGGTTTTTCAGTGACAATTTTGCTGTTGTAACAAGACGTCTGGCTGACAGTCCCACCCCACCAGACCTCGCCGGCGCCCACCGCTGCATCGCTGTCGTATCCCGAGGTCTTGATAGTAAGGTCACGGCCAGTGGTTTTGGCCACTTGCCCCGAAAGATGCACTCTCCCAACGCCAACGGCGGCGTTAGCATCTATGCCACTCGTGAAGACTTCGCCTGCAACCATCGTCGTCCCGGATCAATTGACCACCCAGCACATAACCATAAACCCATTTTCTTTGACCTCG
>JAKROC010000721.1 GCA_024509075.1 Endozoicomonas sp. | reverse complement strand
TCCGCCCAGTGTTCTGTTTATCACCAGAACTTAAGTCCTCATAAATCCAGTCATTCGGCAATCAGCTATCTTGCCGTGGATGCGGGCGACCTTGAGTCTCGCTTTGGCGCGGTTCTTGCTGCCCTTCTGCTTTTTGGCCAACTGCCTCTGGCAGTGAGCCAGTTTGGCTTGATAGCGCAGTGTATGGCGGGGATTGCCTGATTTCTTGCTGTAACTGATAATGGAAAAAGAGTATTCAAGCTGCTATTAACCGGAATGTTTAAGATGGACCATAGCTTAGATACTGCATATTCCTATGGAATCTTGAGGGAATTGTCGAGATATTTCCACCCTGACAAATGTGGCCATGAAAGTGATTTATATTCGTGCATTTTAAGCAAACGCACTCGTCTTGCCAAGGCGATTAGTAATTTATGGGATGTAGAAATAAAAGAAAAATCGGGTAGTAATAGCTTTGATTGTACTGATGATCATTTAATAGAATCTATTACAAAGCTAAATAAACTTAGCCCCATACTCCAATGCCGGGCTTATGAAAAAATAAGGAAAGAGCTCCTAACTAGGGTGCTCTCTCGGAATAATTGAAATGGGCGTAAGCTAAAATTCCCACAAGCCAA
>JAKROC010000720.1 GCA_024509075.1 Endozoicomonas sp. | reverse complement strand
AACAAAATAAAAGGAAAGAATAACAAAAGAAGAAAGAGCGCGATGTCAGACTAAAAACAAAATGATACGTAGCTGGTTCACCACCTGGATTTGCCATATTTTTCAGATAAGAAAGACGGAAACCATGGTTATTGCGCCCCAGAAAGCCGTCTCAAAAATATCAGCGACATTAACCTACTCAATGAAAGGTAATTTTAAAACAACAGAAACATTTTAAGTACCTAGGTGTAGTGGCAGTTGAATAACTGTCATGGAACTATCATGTGCTTTATGTTGCTTCCTAGGTTTATCCCAAAATTAAACCTTAAAATAGGATTTTACCTCCCCATAGCCCTGCCATTTTTCTGCAGATTTGCAGATTTACAAAGCAACGATTTCATTTAGCTCAGACCACGGTTGCTGCTTACCCTGCAGTAAGAGGAACTTTTTGAGGTAACACAAACCATTTAGGAGAATAATCCTAACAAATTGTCGTGAACACAAATTTTGATAAAGAAGTGCAATTTGTTTATAGAATTGAGCACAACCAGAACTTTCTTAGGTAACTGCAAGGATATTCTGTTTTAAACTAAACCAAGAAAAAGGAATTATTAGTCCCCTTTGAGATCATGGCACGAAT
>JAKROC010000072.1 GCA_024509075.1 Endozoicomonas sp. | reverse complement strand
CGCTCCCGGGGCTTCGTTCAATTGCCGCCGCGAAGCAACATGAAATCCATTGGGTGTAGATGGTATTCGACGGCTCGAGGTCAATGTTTGAATTGGAATTCTGTTCCAGCAAGGAGCAGCAGATGAAGAGTGAAATATAATGACGGACAAGCTTGCTTTTGTCTTTCCCGGGCAGGGTTCCCAGCAGGTGGGTATGCTCGCTGAGTATGCCGCTGAGCCCGAGGTTCAGGCAACCTTTGCCGAGGCAGCAGATATCCTCGGTTTTGACCTGTGGCAAATGATTTGTGCCGGGCCGGTGGAACAGCTTAATCAAACTGAAAATACCCAGCCCGCACTGTTGGCTGCCAGCGTTGCACTTTGGCGTGTATGGCAGGCACGCGGTGGTCAGGTGGCGGCAATGGTGGCGGGCCACAGTCTGGGCGAGTACTCTGCCCTCACTTGCGCTGGGGCCATAAGTTTTGCCGATGGTCTGAAGCTGGTGCGCTGTCGTGGGCGTTTTATGCAGGATGCGGTGGCTCCGGGAACCGGTGCCATGGCTGCTATTATTGGCCTGGACGATGCTGATGTAGTGGCTGCTTGTGCCAAAGCCGCTGACGGTGATGTGGTTGAGGCGGTGAATTTTAATGCCCCTGGTCAGGTGGTGATTGCCGGTCAGGTGGCGGCAGTGCAGCGTGCTATCGAGTGTGCCAAAGAAGCCGGTGCCAAGCGTGCTATTGAGTTGCCGGTCAGCGTACCTTCCCATTGCGCCCTGATGAAGCCGGCGGCAGAGCGTCTTGCTGAACAGCTGGCAAGCGTCGAGATAAAGGTGCCGGAAATTGCCGTAATCCAGAATGTTTCTGCCAGCGTCTGTATTGATCCAGACCAATTAAAGGCGAATATTGTCGCTCAATTATACAGCCCGGTTCGTTGGGTAGAGTCGGTTGAAGTGATGGTGGCAAACGGCATAAGTCGTTTTGCTGAGTGCGGCCCGGGCAAGGTGTTGACTGGATTGAGCAAACGTATTGCACGACAAGTGCCTATTGTGCCGCTGGATTGCCCCACGGCAATGACCGGGATGCTGGTAGGTGCTAATTGATAAAGGGATGGACAGGAAATGACTGTTGAGCAGCAACTGGCCGGCAAGGTCGCCCTGGTAACCGGTGCCAGTCGTGGCATTGGCCGCGCCATTGCTTTGGATTTGGGTAAGGCCGGAGCTACGATTATCGGCACGGCCACCACCGAAGCGGGCGCTGAGGCCATTACAGCCGTGATCCGCGAGGCCGGGTTGCAAGGGCAGGGGATGGTGCTGGACGTGACATCGCACGAATCCAGTCAGGAGGTGATTAAAATTATCACCGGGCAATATGGCGCACCGCTGATTCTGGTCAATAATGCCGGTATTACCCGCGATAATATTTTGTTGCGCATGAAAGACGACGAGTGGAATGATGTGATTGACACCAACCTCAGCGCCATCTTTCGCATGAGTAAGGCGGTGCTGCGCGGCATGACCAAAGCGCGCTGGGGTCGCATCATTAACATCGGCTCAGTGGTTGGCTCTATGGGCAACCAGGGGCAGGCCAACTACGCTGCGGCCAAGGCTGGTGTCGAAGGTTTCACCCGGGCGCTGGCTCGGGAGGTGGGCTCAAGAAATATTACGGTTAACACCGTGTCTCCCGGATTTATTGAGACTGATATGACTCGTGCCCTGCCTGAGCAGCAGCAGTCATTTTTGCGCGAGCAGATCCCTTTGGCCCGGCTTGGCCAGCCAGAAGAAATTGCCGCCGTGGTTGCCTTTCTGGCCAGTGCGGCAGCGGGGTACATCACCGGCGAAGTTTTGCATGTCAATGGCGGCATGTATATGAATTAATGGCTTGAAATTCTTATAATTGACCATTTACACTAGGCCACCTGTAGCCTCAGGCTGCACCGTATATCGATAGGAGCACAACACGGTATGAGCACCATTGAAGAGCGCGTTAAGAAGATTGTTTGCGAACAGCTTGGCGTGAAGGAAGACGAAGTAACTAACAGTGCGTCATTCGTAGAGGATCTGGGCGCGGACTCTCTGGATACTGTTGAACTGGTGATGGCGTTGGAAGAGGAATTCGAAACCGAGATTCCTGACGAAGAGGCTGAGAAGATCACCACTGTTCAGGAAGCGATCGACTACGTTGTTGCTCACTCCTGATCCTGTCCTGATTTGCGCAGTTCTCCCCGGCTCGTTCTGTTTGTGGATGCCAGCAGGGCTCCGCTAGGTTAATGTTGCAGGGGATAAAATCCAAAAGCCGTTTGACCTGGGTCAGCGGCTTTTGTTGTTTCTGGTGTGGTGCTGAGGTATAAGTTCCAGCTTAATGAAAGCAGCATTGTTGCCGAATCGGGGCATCCCTGTGACGTGCGATATCGGCAGGAGAATCATTCTTGATAAAAGGAAAAGAAACAAGGCGATTATCACCGCGAAGAAGGGTTGTTGTCACCGGAATGGGGGTGATTACCCCGGTAGGTAATAATGTTCAGGACAGTTGGCGCAGCTTGCTAGCCGGTAGCAGTGGGATTGATACGATCAGGCATCTGGATACCAGTGCTTTCAGTGTGCGGATCTGTGGGGCGGTAAAAGGGTTTGATCCTGCTGGGGTGATGGAGAAGAAAGACGCGCGCAAAGTTGATGTGTTTATCCAGTATGCCATTGCCGCAGTTGCTGAAGCGATGAACGACGCAGGTATTGTTTTTGACGAGCATAGTGCTCATCGTTATGGCGTTGCCATCGGTTCTGGTATTGGTGGATTGACGTCTATTGAGCAAAATCATACTGCCCTGCTCAATGGCGGGCCCAGACGAATATCACCGTTTTTTATTCCTTCTGCCATCGTCAACATGGCTGCCGGCTGGACCTCCATGAAATACAATCTGCAAGGGCCTAATTTTGCCACCTCAACGGCCTGTGCATCGGGCAGTCATGCTATTGCTCTGGCAGCACGTACCATTGCTTATGGTGATGCTGATGCAATGGTGGCAGGCGGTGCCGAAAAAGGCTCATCGGCCCTGGGTATTGGGGGCTTTGGCGCTGCCCGGGCGCTGTCGACCCGCAATGATGCGCCGGCGCAAGCCAGTCGCCCTTGGGATGCCCATCGGGATGGTTTTGTGCTTGGCGATGGTGCCGGCATTCTGGTGCTGGAGGAGTACCATCATGCCATGGCCCGGGAGGCTAATATTTATGCCGAACTGAGCGGTGTTGGCATGAGTGGCGATGCCTGGCATATGACATCGCCGGCAGAAAATGGCCGTGGCGCAGCCAGGGCTATGCGCAGTGCCCTGGAAGATGCGGGGCTGAATGCTGATGATGTGTCGTATATTAATGCTCATGGGACTGCCACCGTTGCCGGTGATGTGGCAGAAACTCGGGCCATACATTCAGTCTTTGGTGAGCATGCGCGGTGCCTGGCAATCAGTTCAACCAAGTCCATGACTGGTCACCTGCTTGGTGCTGCCGGCGCTATTGAGGCAGTGTTTGCTATTCAATCGTTGGTGACCGGAAGGATTCCTCCTACTATCAATCTGGATGAACCGGGTGCTGGCTGTGACCTTGATTATGTCCCCCATAAAGCCAGAGACTTGGTGATGAGTCATGTCATTTCCAACTCCTTTGGTTTTGGTGGAACCAATGTGACGTTGGCCTTTTCCCACTATGAATAATGTCTGGGTAGATGGTGTGGCCCAGGCGTCGATTCCTGCTTCAGACCGTGGCCTCGCATATGGTGATGGTTTGTTTGAAACCATTCGTGTGTCTGGTGGAAAAACGACGATGAGTGTTTATCATTGGCAGCGATTGCAACACGGCTGTCAGCGTCTTGGTATTGCTTTGAATCTGTCGCAACTTCGGGATGAGGTAGCGGCTTTCCTGCAGACGTCCGCAGTTGGCTCGGGCATTTTGAAGGTGATTGTTACCCGGGGCAGTGGCGGCCGTGGTTATAATCCGCAAGGGTGCTGCTCGCCACGGAGAATTCTCTCTATCCACCCTTTGCCTGAGCGTAAACCGGATCCCGGTTTTGTCGGTGCCCGGGTTAAAATGTGCAGGCTGCGTCTGGGGCGCAGTGCTCTGGCAGGACTGAAGCATCTCAATCGTCTTGAGCAGGTGTTGGCCAGAGACGAGTGGCAGGGGGACTATTACCACGAAGGCTTGCTATCTAACGACAACGGTCATTTAATTGAGGGCACCATGAGCAATCTTTTCGTGGTTAGTCGTCCGGGTGAGTTAATTACACCAGATCTGTCGTTTTGTGGTGTGGCCGGAGTCTGTCGTGAGTTTATTATTGACCTGGCCCACAGTCGCGGCCTGACGGTCAGGGAGCAGCCGGTGTTGCCGACGTTGGATGTTGCTGAAGTTTTTCTCTGCAACAGTGTGAATGGTGTCTGGCCCGTAGTGGAATGTGAGCAGAGGGTGTGGCCTGTTGGTCCCGTGACGACCTTTATTCGTGATTGTGTTTTGGAAAAGTTGCATGGTTAAAAAGTTACTGCTGACATTATTCGGTGGCTTGCTTGTGGTCGCGTTTTTGGTTGCGTCCGCTGTTGTTGGTGGTTGGTTTGGGTTGCGTTGGTACGCAGAGCAACCTCTTCTCATTACAGATGATACTGATTTTGTCATTGTCGCCGGAGATTCTCTGGGTCGAGTGGTTGAGCGCTTGTCGGCGACGCAGCTGGTGGCGTACCCGGAGCTGTTTGCCTTGCTTGCCCGGGTTGAAGGAAGTGCAGCCAGCTTACACGCTGGCGAGTATCTGGTCAGTCCCGGTATTACTAACAGGCAGTTGCTGGCCATGTTTGTTGCCGGTAGCGTGCGCTCTTTCAGTACCACGCTGGTGGAGGGGCTGACGCTCAGGGAGCTGCTTGATACTCTTAACGGCCATCCAAAACTGGTTCGGCCAGTGACACTGGCTGAACTGCCTGCTTTGATCAAGCCTGATATTGAAGGCGTGCCCGACACTGAAAATTACGAAGGGCTTTTTTACGCCGATACTTACAGCTTCCTGGCTGGCACTTCGGTCAGTGATATTCTGGTTCGGGCTCATCGGCAACTTAAGTCTGTGCTGGACAAAGAGTGGGATGCCAGAGTGGAGGGTTTGCCTTACCAATCGCCTTATCAGGCGTTGATTATGGCCTCCATCATCGAAAAAGAGACCGGGGTTCCGAGGGAGCGGTCGGATATAGCCGGTGTATTTGTGCGCCGTCTGGAAAAAAAGATGCGTCTGCAGACTGACCCAACGGTTATTTACGGCTTGGGTGATCGTTACGACGGTGGACTGAATCGGGCCATGCTCCGTGAGCCGTCGCCCTACAATACCTATCTGAACAATGGCCTGCCACCGACGCCCATCGCTACCGTCGGGCGTGAGGCGATTCATGCGGCACTTAATCCGGCGGATGGTCAGAGTCTCTATTTCGTTGCCCGCGGTGATGGTACGCACCATTTTTCTACCACGCTGTCTGAGCATAATCGGGCGGTGAGGAAGTACCAGATCACTGAGCGTCGAGCGGATTACCGGTCTACGGTCAACTAGAAAACACTGTTGCGGATGATGCTGAGAGATAAATGGGTTTATTTCTGACGATTGAAGGCGTTGAAGGGGCGGGTAAAACCACTGCTAAAAAGGTGGTGTTGCGTTGGCTGCAAGAGCGTGGGTGTGAGTTTATTGAAACCCGTGAGCCCGGCGGGACTCCGTTGGCTGAGCAGTTGCGCGCTCTGGTGTTGGCAGAGCACGAAGAGCAGGTGTCAGATACCACTGAGTTGTTGCTGATGTTTGCTGCCCGCAGTCAAAATCTGGGAGAGCGCATCGAGCCTGCCCTGGCTGCTGGCAAGGTGGTGGTGTGTGATCGTTTTACCGATGCTACTTATGCCTACCAAAGTGGTGGGCGCGGAATTGATGAGCAGCGTATTGCTTTGCTGGAACAGTTAGTGCAGGGCGATCGCCGTCCAGATATGACATTGCTGCTGGATATCGATCCAGAGGCTGGGCTCGCCCGCGCCAGCGCCCGGGGAGGGCTCGATCGCATAGAGCAAGAGACAGTTGAGTTTTTTCACCGAGTGCGTTCGGTTTATCTGCAGCGGGCAGGCAGGTTTACTGACCAGTATGTGGTAATTGATGCCAGTCAGTCGATGGCTGATGTTGAGCAGCAGATAGTTACCGCACTGCAGACCCGTCTGGGCTAGAGTGGAGTCGTCTTATGGAAAGTAGCTTCCCGCTCAAGCCACTGCCCTGGCAGGATGCTCAGTGGCAACTCCTGATGCAGCGGTTGCGCAACGACATGCTGGCTCACGCCCTGTTACTCAAAGGGGTGCCAGGGGTGGGCAAAAGTAATTTTGCCAAGGCGTTGGCGGCTTGCTTGCTCTGTCATCAGCCTGGCGGCGAGCACGCTTGTGGTCAGTGCAAAAGCTGCGAGCTTGTGCGTGCAGGAACTCATCCGGATCTACTGGAGGTTGAGCCCGAATCGTCAGGTAAGCCGATCAAGATCGACCAGGTACGTCGGGTGAACGATTTCGCCCGCAAAACGGCGCAGCAAGGTGGTTGCCGTGCGATTATCATGAATCCGGCTGAGGCGATGAATATCAATGCCGCCAGTGCATTGCTGAAGAGTCTCGAAGAGCCAGGCGGAGACACATTCTTTATCTTGGTCAGTGCCCGCATCGGCGATATGCTGCCGACCATTCGTAGTCGTTGCCAGATGTCGTCATTTGCTGTGCCAGAGCCTGCTCAGGCCAGAGCCTGGCTTGCCAGGCGTATTGCTGACCCGCTGGTGCTCGAGCAGCTTCTGGTGCTGGCCTCCGGCGCGCCCATTACCGCCATGGCGATGTTTGATAGCGACACTCTGGCTCTGCGTGGTCGTCTGATCAATGCCCTGCCTGAGCTTTTTCGGGGCCGTCTTACCCCGGTTGAGCTGGCTAAAGAGTGGCATGCTGGTAACCTGGTGGAATTGCTGGCCTGGGTGAGTAACTGGCTGGATGACGCTGTAAAACTGCAACTAACCGCCGATGAAAGTTTTGTCACAAATCAGGATCAGCTGCGTATGCTCAGTTATCTGGCGGGCAAGGCTTCGGCAGCTGACTTGCTTGGGTTGAGAGACAGTATAATGAACCAGCGCCAGCAGTTGCGTGACGGAGCCAATCTGAACACCCAGATGCTCATGGAAGGAGTGTTCAGCAATTTGCTTGAACTGGTGCTGCGTTAGTGGGTTTCACAGGGAGAGGTTTATTATGGGGAAGGGAATGCAGGGTATGATGTCCTTGACGGTGCGGGACGCGGCTTCGCTGTACGAGGCTTATATGCCCTTTGTCAGCGGTGGTGGTCTGTTTGTGCCCACGCACAAGCTCTACAACCTTGGCGATGACGTGTTTATTCGCCTGACGTTGATGGATGAGCCAGAAAAAATTCCGGTATCGGGCAGAGTGGTCTGGGTCACGCCCGTGGGTGCCCAGGGTGGCAGACGGGCGGGCGTTGGTATTCAGTTTAACGACCCAACAGGTAGCGTGAGGGCAAAAATTGAAACCCATATCGCCGGCGCACTGAACTCGGACCGGCCGACGAACACGATGTAAAGGAGTATTGGAGACAGTCATGTTTATTGACTCTCACTGTCATCTCGACCGCCTGGATTTAACTGCCTGTCAGGGTGATCTGGGGCTTGCCCTGGAGGCGGCCAGGCAAGCGGGTGTTGATCGGGTGCTGTGTATCAGCATTGATCTGGACAATGCCCCGGTGGTGGTATCGCTGGCTGAGCAGTATGCTGACGTGTACGCTGCTGTCGGGGTACACCCGGTGGACAGTGCTGAAGTGGTGCCCGATATTGCTAAAGTGCGGGCGCTGGCCGCCCATGACAAGGTTGTCGCCATTGGCGAGACTGGACTCGATTATTACCACATCAAGACCTCAGGGGCGCAGGCTGTCCAGCGTCAGTCATTTATTAATCATCTGCAACTGGGGGGCGAGCTTGGGCTGCCTATGGTTGTCCACACCCGCAATGCCCGCGCGGATACTCTGGATTTTATCCGCGAGTATGGTTCGCCGGAATCCGCCGGCGTGTTGCACTGTTTTACCGAAACCCTCGAAATGGCCAGGGCGGCGCTGGACTTGAATTACTACATTTCCATTTCTGGCATTGTGACTTTTCGCAATGCTGCAGAACTTAGAGAGGTGGTGAAGTTCCTGCCACTGGATCGGCTGCTGATTGAAACCGACGCGCCTTACCTGGCGCCGGTTCCTCATCGTGGCAAGCCCAACGAGCCACGTTTTGTCGCTGATGTTGCCCGTTTTGTTGCTGAGCTGAAGGGGGTAACTCCCGAGGTGCTTGGCAAACAAACGACAAAAAACTTTTATCGGCTATTTCCCCGGGCAGCCTGACCTTGCCAGCGCTGAAAAATGCGTTTGCTGGCAGTGTGACGAAATTGGCGACGATCCTCATTGATCATATTTGTGCCTATGTTGCCTCGCATTGCTGCGCTTGAGTTGCTCTGGAACTGGGCAGAAAATATGTTGCCAATCCATATGGCATATTGTTGCCGGTGTATTTATAATCTTCTCACTATTTCGCCGGTGTTGTTGCGGATTCAGGCTCAGATACGGAACTTCCGGCCGCGCTTTGTCCAACAAACATAAGTTTTAACTAACAGCGCGTGTCCATCCGAATTTCCATTACGATCCCTACTTGCTTAAGTGGGATTTTCTGTGTCTAGACGGATTACTTTTTGAATTTATGGTGCGCCAGCCTTGGGAAAAGGGGTTAGTCCAGCCGTTGCTTGCATACCCTGATGCCTGTGGTTTCGGGGATTTTGTTTTAGCTGTTCTTTAATATTGGTTTGCCGTAGAGGTAGTTCTGGTCACCTAACTGGCTAGCGGGGTCGGGTTGTGTTCTTTGCTCGCAGGCCTTCACTGAGAAAGCTGTTCGGATGATACTGGACCGCCGGAGAAACGGGTTATTTCTGAGCTCAACTTGATTGATTAGGCAAAAGGTATGATCAAAATCAAACAGGGGCTCGATCTCCCGATTGCAGGATCGCCTGAACAAAGCATCGCGCAGGGCAGGGCAGTGCGCTCTGTGGGCGTGGTCGGCTTTGATTACGTGGGTATGAAACCCACCATGGCGGTCGCGGTCGGGGATCGAGTGAAAAAAGGGCAGCTGCTCTTTAGTGATAAAAAAACACCGGGCATCCGGTATACCGCCCCGGCTGGCGGTACTGTTGCGGCGATTAATCGTGGCGAAAAGCGCGTGTTACAATCCGTGGTCATCGATATTGACGATCCGGAGTCAGAAGAGATATTTGCGGCTTATAAACTCGAAGAGCTCGCAGGTCTCAGTGCCGATCAGGTTGAGGCACAGCTGAATGAATCGGGTCTCTGGACGGCGCTGCGTACCCGCCCGTTCAGTAAAGTGCCGGCGTTGGGTTCGCGTCCTGCCTCTATTTTTGTCACGGCTATTGATACGCACCCACTGGCGGCTAATCCCGAAATAGTGATCAAAGAGCATGCCGAAGCATTCGAGCAGGGCATCAATATTCTCGGCAAACTCAGTGGCGGCAAGATTTTCCTGTGCAAAGCCCCTGGTGCCAATATTCCCGCTGGCATTGCCAACAGTGAAGAGTTTGCCGGTCCGCATCCGGCTGGTCTGCCGAGCACGCACATCCATTTTCTTGATCCGGTATCGGCCAGCAAAACGGTCTGGCAGGTGGGTTACCAGGACGTGATTGCCGTGGGCAAACTGTTCACCACCGGTAAACTGTTTACCGACCGTGTGGTTGCTCTGGCTGGCCCACAGGTTGATAAACCGCGCTTGCTCCGCTCCCGGTTGGGCGCCAGTACCGATGAGCTTGCCGCCGGTGAACTGAAGGCGGGTGTTAACCGTATTATTTCAGGTTCCGTGTTCGGTGGCAGAACCGCCAGCGGTGCCTTTGCTTATCTGGGCCGTTACCACAATCAAGTATCAGTGCTGGAAGAGGGTAACGAACGCTTGTTCTTCGGTTGGGTTAATCCCACGGTGGATCGCTTCTCAATCCTGCGTGTGATGACCTCCGGGCTGAGCAAAAGTCGCCTGTTTAACTTCAGCACCACCACCAACGGTGGTGAGCGGGCCATGGTGCCGGTCGGTAACTACGAAAAAGTCATGCCGTTGGATATTCTGGCCACGCAGCTACTGCGTGCAATCATCGTCGGCGATACCGATACCGCGCAGAAGCTGGGTGCTCTGGAGCTGGAAGAAGAAGATCTGGCCCTTTGCACCTTTGTCTGTGCCGGCAAGTATGAGTACGGACCCCTGCTGCGTGACAACCTGACCCGTATTGAGCTGGAGGGGTAAACAGTGAAAATATTAAGAAATCTCCTTGACTCAATGGAGCCGCAATTTGTCAAGGGCGGTAAATACGAGAAGTTCTACGCGCTGTATGAAGCGGCGGACACGCTGTTTTACACACCGACGGACAAAACCAATAACACCAGCCACGTGCGTGATGCCATCGACCTGAAGCGGATGATGGGCATTGTCTGGTTGTGTACTTTCCCAGCCATGTTTTTTGGTATGTGGAACGTTGGCTACCAGGCCAATACCGCTATTGCTGGTGGCCTGGCGGCACCCGCTGACTGGCACGGTATGCTCATCGCCCTGCTCGCTGGCCACGACCCGGCCAGCTTGTGGGATAACATGATCTACGGTGCGGTGTTCTTCCTGCCTGTATATGCCACCACATTTATTGTCGGTGGTTTCTGGGAAGTGCTGTTTGCCATTGTGCGCAAGCACGAAGTGAACGAGGGCTTCTTTGTCACCTCGATCCTGTTTGCCCTGATCGTACCGCCCACCATCCCGCTGTGGCAGGTGGCCCTAGGCATCTCCTTCGGTGTGGTCATCGGTAAAGAGGTGTTTGGTGGTACTGGTAAGAACTTCCTCAACCCGGCTCTGACGGGTCGTGCGTTTTTGTTCTTTGCCTACCCGGCACAGATTTCCGGCGAACTGGTGTGGACGGCGGTTGACGGTTTTTCCGGCGCAACCATGCTGAGCGTGGCCCAGCAAGGTGGCATGGAGATGTTGCACAACTCCATCACCTGGATGGATGCATTCTTTGGTGTGATGCAAGGCTCTATTGGCGAGACATCAACACTGGCGATCTTTATTGGTGGCGCCATCCTGCTGTTCACCGGCATCGCTTCCTGGCGCATTGTGGCTGGCACCATGATTGGCATGATTGCCCTGTCTACGCTGTTTAACTTTATCGGTTCTGACACCAACCCCATGTTCCAGGTGCCCTGGTACTGGCACATGGTTCTGGGCGGTTTTGCCTTTGGTCTGATCTTTATGACCACAGACCCGGTTTCTGCCTCCATGACCAATACCGGCCGCTGGTTCTACGGCGCCCTGATTGGTGTCATGGTAATCCTGATTCGGGTGGTGAACCCGGCGTACCCGGAAGGGATGATGCTGGCCATTCTGTTCGCCAACCTGTTTGCGCCGCTGATTGACCACTTTGTGGTGGAGGCTAATATCCAGCGTCGGGAGGCCCGCGCCTGATGGGAAACGATACGATTAAAAAGACTCTGCTGGTCACGGTGGTACTGTCATTGATCTGTTCAGTGCTGGTCTCTGCGGCCGCGGTATTCCTGAAGCCGGTTCAGGAAGAGAACGTCAAGCTGGATGTTCAGCGCAATATTCTGGCTATTTCCGGCCTGACCGATGACGCCCGGGCACTGAGTGCCGCTCAGGTTGATGAGCTGTACCAGCGCATCCAGCCGCGGCTGGTGGATCTGAAAACCGGCAAGTTTATCGATGAGACCGCCGCAGGCCAGAGTGCCGATCAGTACGATCAGCGCACGGCCGCCAAAGATCCCGGCGCGTCCAAAGCACTGGCTGGTGCTGAAGATATCGCCGGCATCAGGCGTCAGGCTGGTGTGGCCAAGGTCTACCTGGTCGAGCAGGACGGTAACATGCAAACCCTGATCCTGCCGGTACACGGCTACGGTCTGTGGTCCACTATGTACGGCTTTCTGGCCCTGGAAAACAATCTGAATACCGTCAAGGGCTTTGGTTTCTTCGAGCAGGCTGAAACGCCCGGACTCGGTGGTGAAGTCAGCAATCCGGTGTGGATTTCCCGCTGGAAAGGCAAAGAGATTTATGGTGTTGATGGTCGCGTAGCGCTGCACGTCATCAAAGGTGGTGTTGATCCATCCAACCCCGGTGCCATGAATCAAATTGACGGCCTGGCCGGTGCTACCCTGACCGCCAATGGCGTCAGCAACCTGATCAAATTCTGGTTGTCTGAAACCGGTTTCAAACCGTTCCTGACCAATCTGAAAGCGGGGAATGCATAATGTCAGTGAAGACAAAAGATATTCTGCTGGAACCGGTGGTTAAGAATAACCCCATTACCTTACAGATTCTGGGTATCTGTTCCGCCCTGGCGGTGACTACCAGCATGCAGGTCAGTCTGGTCATGGCGCTGGCCGTCATCGGTGTTACTGCCTGTTCCAACTTCGCTGTGTCGCTGATTCGTAACCAGATTCCCAACAGCATTCGTATTATCTGTCAGATGACGGTTATTGCCTCGCTGGTTATTGTGGTTGATCAGATTCTCAAAGCCTACGCCTTTGACATCTCCAAGCAGCTGTCGGTGTTTGTTGGCCTGATCATCACCAACTGTATCGTTATGGGTCGTGCGGAAGCCTTTGCCATGAAAAATGGCCCGGCGCTGTCCGCGCTTGACGGCTTTGGTAACGGTCTGGGTTACGGCGCTGTTTTGCTGGTTATTGCCTTTTTCCGGGAGCTGTTCGGGGCTGGCAACCTGTTTGGCATGGAAATCCTGCCTACCGTCAACAACGGCGGCTGGTACGTGCCTAACGGCCTGATGCTGCTGGCACCGAGTGCGTTCTTCCTGATCGGTCTGCTGATCTGGGCGATTCGCAGCTGGAAGACCGACCAGGTTGAAGAAGCCGAGTTCAAGATTGCTCCTAACACCCAATTCAGCGAGGCGCACTAAGTCATGGAACAGTTAATTTCGCTGTTTGTGAAAGCGGTGTTCGTGGAGAACATGGCGCTGGCTTTCTTCCTCGGGATGTGTACCTTTCTGGCGGTGTCCAAACAGGTAAAAACGGCTGTGGGCCTTGGGGTGGCCGTTATTGCCGTACTGACCATCACCGTACCCATCAACAACATTATCTACCAGAACGTCCTGCGCGACGGTGCCCTGGAGCCCGGCGTTGACCTGAGCTTTCTGGGTCTGATCACCTACATCGGCGTTATCGCCGCCCTGGTGCAGATTCTGGAAATGTTTCTGGATAAATTTGTGCCGGCGCTTTACAACGCGCTGGGCGTGTTCTTGCCGCTGATCACCGTAAACTGCGCCATCATGGGGGCTTCGCTGTTCATGGTGCAGCGGGACTACAACTTTGGCGAGTCTGTGGTTTACGGTCTCGGTGCTGGTTTGGGCTGGGCGCTGGCGATCGCTGCCCTGGCAGGAATCCGGGAAAAGCTTAAGTACAGTGACGTACCTGCGGGACTGCGAGGTCTTGGCATCACCTTCATTACCGTGGGTCTGATGTCGCTGGGCTTCCTGTCGTTCTCTGGCGTACAGCTTTAAGGGGATTATATGGATCTGAATATTATCTACGGCGTGGCGATGTTTACCGTGATCGTGCTGGCACTGGTCCTGGTAATCCTGGCCGCCCGTTCGAAACTGGTCAGCACCGGTGACGTTACCATCGGGATCAACGAAGATCCCGAGAAAAAGGTCACCACAGCCGCTGGTGGCAAACTGCTGAACACCCTGTCCGGTGCCGGTGTCTTCCTGCCTTCCGCCTGTGGCGGTGGTGGTACCTGTGCCCAGTGCAAGTGTAAAGTGCTGGCCGGTGGCGGTGAAATGCTGCCCACTGAGCGCGCTCACTTCACCAAGCGTGAAGAGAAAGAGGGCTGGCGTCTGTCCTGCCAGGTTGCCGTGAAGCAGGATATGGAAATTGAGGTCGAGGAAGAACTGTTCGGCGTCAAGAAGTGGGAGTGCGAAGTCGTCTCTAACGAGAACGTGGCCACGTTCATCAAAGAGCTGGTGCTGAAACTGCCCGAGGGTGAAGACGTTGCCTTCCGTGCCGGCGGTTACGTGCAGCTCGAATGTCCGGCTCACACCGTTGAGTACAAGAACTTCGATATTCAGCCAGAGTACCGTGAAGACTGGGATAAGTTTAACCTGTGGCAGTACGTCTCCAAGGTGGACGAAGAGACCATTCGTGCCTATTCCATGGCCAACTACCCCGAAGAGAAAGGTCTGTTGAAGTTCAATATCCGTGTGGCATCACCGCCTCCGGGCACCGACTTCCCACCGGGCAAAATGTCCTCCTTCGTCTTCAACCTGAAGCCGGGCGACAAGATGACCGTGTATGGACCGTTTGGAGAGTTCTTTGCCAAAGAGACGGACAATGAGATGGTCTTTGTTGGCGGTGGTGCGGGTATGGCGCCGATGCGTTCACATATCTTTGACCAGCTCAGGCGTCTGGCTTCCACACGCAAAATCTCTTTCTGGTACGGCGCCCGCTCGTTGCGCGAAGCGTTCTATGTGGAAGAGTTTGATCAGTTGGCAAAAGACAATGAGAACTTCACCTGGCACCTGGCGCTGTCCGACCCGATGCCTGAAGATAACTGGACCGGCTACACCGGCTTTATTCATCAGGTGTTGTACGACAACTATCTGGAAAGTCATCCGGCACCAGAAGATTGCGAGTTCTACATGTGTGGACCACCCATGATGAACGCCGCAGTGATCAAGATGCTGGAAGATCAGGGTGTGGAAAAAGAGAACATCATGCTGGACGACTTCGGCGGATAAGCCAGTCGTAAGCTG
>JAKROC010000719.1 GCA_024509075.1 Endozoicomonas sp. | reverse complement strand
AGCTAGAATTTAAAAAAGTCTGCGTCAGGCCAGTAGCCCATACAGCCTAAGCGACGAAATATTTGTACTCTCCCTTCCCCCCTGGATGGGATGCTAGTCCATCACATGGTTACTCCCCGTTTTAAATTCGCCTCCACACATTTACACACCGGTAGGATGTCTAGGGCGCAATGACCATTAAGCCGGGACGCTTTTCCAGCTGGAACCATTGCAGAAGATTAAACAAATGCAATATTTGCAATTAGTTTACTATTTTCAATTTTAAAAATCTCCGAACTATTACAAAAAAGCACTGAATACCCGGAATTCCCGGAATGACCAAAAAATAGTAAATTGAAAAAAAAAAAAAACCTAATAATCAAAAATAATAAGTTTGAATAAATAAATAATCAAAAAAGGAAAATAATTAATTAAAAAGTAAAAAGAAAGTGAAAGAAAAATTAAAAGAAAAAAAGGAAAATCAGTTCTCTTTAAATAAACCAAAAAAATGCACAATTTTCTCTGGATAAAGTGCAGGGGACCACGTGACGTAACAAAAAATAACTACCTATGGCACTGTTCGCGGGGATACACATAGTAGAACTGCATGTAGCTTACAGCCTACAATATACAAACTGATG
>JAKROC010000718.1 GCA_024509075.1 Endozoicomonas sp. | reverse complement strand
AGTCAATACAACCTTGTCGAGGGCCTGCAACAAATGCAGTCAAATACCAGAATATATGTTCAGTCAATTTTATCTTAACCACAACAATGTTAAACTACTGCTTTATGGATGTTCAATGGTCTTATCATCCATCAGATGTTGGTAAAGGCTCTCTCAAAGCTCAAAGATGCTCAAATGTTTTTTGAGCAATTGCAATTTCCTCTGTGGCCAGAAATTAAACAAATTATTTTGTATTGGGTCTCCAGTAGGCCATCACAGCCACAGATTTTGGACAAGCTCTTTTCGGCAGTCTCAAAAATCTCTCATGTTCATATTGATATAATTATTGTCACATATAACTGAAAAATAGAGCATTCTGGATTCATCTACTTAAATAAAAAATAATAATAACCAGGCAGTGTGTAACGTTCTTCCTGTCCTTTATTAACACACACCACGGGTTCCGCACCACATCCTTATATACAACCTATCTCATGGTATGTCCATATATGGTACAACAGTACATCCCTACACCTTTTTTATTTAACATACAAATTAACTCAAAAGAAAAACTACAAACAAAATTACGAGGAGAGAAAAAAGGGCTACAAAATAAACAAGCATGTCCGGTAACATTCAGTG
>JAKROC010000717.1 GCA_024509075.1 Endozoicomonas sp. | reverse complement strand
TTTGAGCAAACAGCTTGAAGAAATAAACAAAGAGCTCTCAGCCAGACTCAACACCCAGCAAAGGATGATGAACAACTGGCACAGATGCAGACCATTCGCCTGCCCGGTGAGCGCAAGATTCAGGATTATCGTTCTACCTACAACGATATTCGTGACTGGCAGCGCCGACAGAAATCGTCGGATGACAAGGTTAAATCCACCATTGATTGGGATGATGTGGTCTTTGAGGTGGACCTGCTGAAATCCCAGGAGATCAATCTGGATTTCATCCTGGAGCTGATCTTTGAGCACAACAAGAAAACCAAAAGCAAAGCCGATCTGGTGGATGAAGTGCGCCGACTGATTCGTGCCAGCCTTGGCAACCGTGCTAAAGAAGGACTGGTGCTTGATTTTATCAATCAGACTGATCTTGACGAGATTGGTGATAAAGCCAGTATCATTGAAGCTTTTTTTGCTTTCGCTCAAAAAGAACAGCAGCGTGAAGCGGAGGAGCTGATTGAAACAGAAAGCCTGAACAATGAAGCCGCCAAGCGGTATATTGCCACCTCTTTGAAACGGGAGTTTGCCAGCGAGAAACAAGGGGTTGCGTGGCTATAGGCACCAGCAGGCCCATCGTATGGCC
>JAKROC010000716.1 GCA_024509075.1 Endozoicomonas sp. | reverse complement strand
GCCATGCGCTTTTGTGTCAGCCAAATAGTCTCATTGCTGAGCAACACTTCCACCCTGATATCCCCACTGGGATCGGTGTAGAGCAGAAACTCCGTGGTCTGGTCTTGCAGGTTTAGGTCAGGCATGGAGACTCCTTGTGATTATGCTGGTGATCTTCTTGCTCATACTGAACCTCAGTTGCCGCTGGTTTGGGGAAATTTAGCAGCAAATCACGGTAATATTCATATTGTTGCTGTCGGAGTTTGATTTCTCGGGGTAAGCCTTCGCTAATGGAGCTGGTTAAGGTGTCGAATTTATCCAGGATGGCGACGATGCGCTCCTGTTCTTCAAGTGGGGGAACCGGAATACAAACCTTCGAGAAGCCATTAATTAATAGTGTTTTGACCTTTGCCCTTACCACGTATTTTGCTTTGCCGGCAATAAAGTTGGTGGTTTGCATACAATAGGCAACAAATTTTGGATTCATCGAATGCCGGAAGGCATAGCAATGATCATGAATGGCTACTTTATCGTTACCCAGCCAGGCAACGGCTTTACCAACATCTTCTACCGTTTCACCCACATCTGTGATAAGAATCATCGTTTAGCTGCCGTGCTAAAAGGCGTGGCTGGTCTGGACTTT
>JAKROC010000715.1 GCA_024509075.1 Endozoicomonas sp. | reverse complement strand
CATCAGGCAACCAATGGCGAAGTTATTGCTATTGATGGTAAAACGGCAAGAGGCTCATATGACAAAGGCAAAAATAAGGGAGCCATTCATAGGGTCAGTGCATTTGCTGCTGCAAACAATGTTGTGTTAGGCCAAATCAAGACCGATCAAAAAAGTAATGAAATCACGGCCATACCTGCGCTTATGGATCTTCTGGAACTCCGGGGATGCCTTGTGACGCTTGATGCCATGGGGTGTCAGAGAGATATCGCAGAGAAGATTGTTGATAAGGGTGCTGACTACCTTTTGGCAGTAAAAGGTAATCAGGGGAAGCTTCACAATGCATTTGAAAATCACTTCTCAATGGAAAAGATTAATGATTGGGAAGGTGAAACTTATCGAACAGAAGAGAAAAGTCATGGCAGAATGGAAAGCCGTTTATATTTGGTAAGTGATATATTTGATGAGTTTGTAAATCTCTCCTTTGACTGGAAAGGAATGAAAACATTGGGTGTTGTCGTATCAGCCAGAATGGAAGGTGGTACATTTAATTCAGATGACATCAGTATTCGTTATTACATATCTTCTGCAGAACTAACTGCGGAGAAATTAGCAAAGGCCACCAGAGAACATTGGTTTATTGAAA
>JAKROC010000714.1 GCA_024509075.1 Endozoicomonas sp. | reverse complement strand
ATTAGGGAATCAATGAGAGATCGAGACTGGTATCATCGTAAAGCACGTAAATCGAACTCAGAAAAGCACTGGAACACTTACAGGAAACTGAGGAACAAAGTAAACCGCTTAGTAAAATCTGCTAAGTCGAAATATTACTGCGAAATGATCGAGGAAGCCAGAGGAGATCACGGCAAAATGTGGAAAGCCATAAACGAAGCATGCAATCGTAATTCATCCTCAGAAAAGGTTCAGTGCATCATTTCCGATGGCATTCAGCACACCACTTCCAAATCCATTGCTGTTGCTTTGAATAGCTTCTTTGCATCCATAGGCAAGCGCCTAGCTGACAAAATAACGACTACCTGGTCGAATTGCAACTTGGTTTTAGAACAACTGTTGTCTCAGTTCCAGTTAACTGAACTAGAGGAATCGTTTGTGCTTCAGCAGCTTACCTCTTTGAAGACAAATAAAGCAATTGGTTTGGACAAAATTAGTGCTAGACTACTTAAGAGCTCTGCTAATACAATCACTCCCTCCATCACTAAGCTGTTGAATCGATCGATTCTTACTGGTAAATTTCCTAAATTGTGGAAATGCTCAAAAATTACAGCCTTGTTTAAATCAGGCGACCGGTCAAATGCATC
>JAKROC010000713.1 GCA_024509075.1 Endozoicomonas sp. | reverse complement strand
ACGGCGGGCACTGCTGGCCAGTTGCTCCTCCTTGAACTTGGCTCCAGCCAGGTTACCCGGCTGGGTGATATGGCTCGCCAGCCTGAACAGTATCCAGCTTCGGCATTTGTTGGCCTGTATGCCCAACTGAGCCGGATGGTGATTGACTGTGACCAGCAACGTTACTACACCCTGTTTCTGGATAACCGGATTGGCCGGCTCTCCGGTTATCTGCAACGGGTGATTCTCTCGGCGCTGAACCTGATGGCCAGCCTGGCCACCCTGCGCCGTATCCTGCTGCGAGAGGCGATCAGCCCGGATAACCATCAAGTTATCAGAAACGCTGTTGACCAAAGATGCCGGGAGCTGGATGGCGAGATGGACCACCTGATCCATCTGCTCACCCATCCGGAACTGATCCGTGAGCAGACATTGGAGCCTGGCCAGAACTCGCTCCTGAATCTTCAGAACTGGCGCACCACCATGTACAGCAGCTTGACCGCCGTGGTAGCGATGGCGGTGAGTTACTGGTTTTTCGTCATGACCGGCGGGCCAGAAGGTGCACTGATGGCGGTGGGTGGTGTGATTGCTACCGGGGTGCGGGTGATGACCCGTGCTCCCAGAGTGCCACTGGGCAAAATATTCACC
>JAKROC010000712.1 GCA_024509075.1 Endozoicomonas sp. | reverse complement strand
ACACTCATCTTTGATGATTTTTTCATAACAGGGCAAGCAAATGGACTGTTTGCAGCTTCGATCAAGGATAGTCTGTTCATAAACGTCGCGACAGACGACACACTGGAATTTTTCTATAACTTCTATGACAGACATTTGTGCAATGCTGGTAATCTCAATTGCTGTATAATCCAGTTTGATCTTTTTTCTTGGCGGGGTCTGAGCGCAGTTGGTTAAAACCTTCTGAATGTTTTTATTCAAAGGTGTCTTGTCATTTTTTAGTTCATTTACCTTCTCATAGTGCATTTCGTAACGAATGCCATTTTTTCGGATGATGTTGAACATTTTTAATGCCGGGAGTTGGGAAAAAGACAATCATTGCTGAAAATATGGTGTTGTCAATAATTAAGATTTACTTTTCGTTCTGGCAGGCTTTAAAAATTCGTTAAGAGTTCCTGAGTTCGCGAATTCAAAACTAAAAAAATCAGCCTGAAAAGCCCACAATTCAAGGCTTTTCGTGTAAAATCTTTCGATCCTGATTTTCACCCTCTGAGAGTATTTTTGTGACACTCAAAATCAAGCAGTCAACTACTGAGTTTTATACACCTGTTGCCGGGCTGTATTTCGTTGGCCATGCCATCAACAAGC
>JAKROC010000711.1 GCA_024509075.1 Endozoicomonas sp. | reverse complement strand
ACACTTCTCTGCTCCTACAGGGCTATGCTTCCAGCAATCTTATGAGGCCAGAAAGAACGGTGTTAAGAATTAATTATGAAATCATTACTTCAACCATCTTACTCCTAGGTCTCAGCACATTTAAAACCGTAGAAGCCCTTAGAGCTGCCCTTCGTACAGTAGACAATCGCAATAGAAATTAGAGTTGATAAATAATATTTTAATCGACAAACAAGATTAAAACGAATTCCTCTTAAATTCTTCGGGCTTTTTCAAAGCGTCTAAAAACAGCCAATGATGAAAGAGTTATTATGAAAATAAAACGAGACGAGAAAAATAAAATTGTAATAACAATAATTTTCAATTGACAGCTAAGACAGAGCCCCATTTTTCAGCTGCAGCGAGGGTACTATCATACTTCGATGTCATCGTGGAACATTTCTGTTTACATGGCTGGAACAAACGAAGGTCCAGCACTAGACCTGAGAGAGAAGAGTGAAGGTATTGATGGAATTGAATTTAGAATAAAAGATTAACCAATAAATTGCTCTGGATTGTAACTCAGCAACAGGAGACAGGGGTAAAGGATATTTAGTAATCTTTCTATATCGATCAACCAGATGCTTAAAACAAAAATTAAAGTAATGTTT
>JAKROC010000710.1 GCA_024509075.1 Endozoicomonas sp. | reverse complement strand
CCGGCAATGTCTGCCAACGGTTTTCCCGGCAGACGGCTGGAAGCGAAGCGTGCCGGAATGACCACGGTAAAGCCTGCATCCACAGCCAATTTGTCATCGGTAACAGCGTCACGCATCATCAGGAAGCACCGCCGATACGTTCATCCACCGTGAGCGTCCGCGCTTCACCTTCAAGCATGACCGGAATATCGTCACGAATTGGATACGCCAGACCACAGGACCGACAAATCAGCTCCTGACGCTCTTGCGCCAATAGAACCTGACCCTTGCATACAGGGCATGCCAGAATTTCAAACAGTGTCTTATCCATTACTTATGTCCTAAAGCGACTTGCCAGAGACAGCCCAGCCGGAAGTGGCTGGTGCCCGTGCACTAACCATCGCCACCAGCTGCTCAATACAGGCCCCTGGCACTTGAGCAATTACCGGCAGATACCAGTGCCGGTCGGTGGCAAATGCAGCACACTTGACCGCATCCTTTGCGGTCATCAAAACTGGCAAGTCATCATCAAAGTTGATGTTTGCCGGGGTGAACGGGTGATGGTCCGGGAACGGATGGGCAATCACGTCGTAACCTCCGGCAATGTCTGCCAACGGTTTTCCCGGCAGACGGCTGGAAGCGAAGCGTGCCG
>JAKROC010000071.1 GCA_024509075.1 Endozoicomonas sp. | reverse complement strand
GACTGAACACGGTGTCCGGATTGTCATCTAAAATAGCGTGTTAGCGTAAAAAATACATAATCCGCATAGTGGGTGGGAACTTGTTCCTGAAAAAACGTTCCAAATAATAAGGGGGGCTGGGCTACGCAACACACATGCTGTTAACTCAGTGGAGAACACAAGATGCATAAAAATCTAGCCACCCAGATCCTGCTTGCCCTTACTGTAGGTGTGCTCACTGGCATCATCATTCAGCTGTTCTCCAGTGACTCTGGCATAATTCGGGTGTATTTGGTCAATGGCCTGTTTCATGCCGTAGGCGTGATGTTTGTGGCCATGATTAAAATGTTGGTTATACCGCTGATTTTCGTTTCTATTGTTCATGCCGTATGCAGTCTTAACGATGTCACACAGGTCGGTCGGTTAGGGCTGAAAACATTTGTAATCTACCTGGTCAACACATTGTTGGCTATCGTCTCGTCCATGGCGATCACGTTTCTGGTTGCTCCTGGCAGCGGTGCCAACCTGGGTCACGCTGATCCATTGGTTCATTCGAGCAGCGGTGAGCTTCCCTCGTTGCTGAATATGTTGATCAACGTAGTACCTGCCAACCCGTTTCAGGCAGTGGTAGAAGGCAATATTCTGCAGATTCTGTTCATGGCCATTATTATCGGTGTGGCCATCAAGAAGCTGGAAAACCACGAGACCCATAGCGTTAGCAACGCCTTTTCCCTGGCTAACAGTGTTATGATGAAACTGATCGGCATGGTTATGAGTCTGGCACCTTATGGTGTTTATTTCCTGACGGCAAAGCTGGCAGCGACGCTAAACGGCAGTAGCATTATAAGTGTGCTTTCTTACGTTCTGACCTGCCTGGCCACCATGTGTCTGTGGTTATTTGTTTTTTATCCTGTTCTCATCGGGCTGGTGATCAAGCGCTCACCTATGGTGTTTATCCGCAATACCCGCGAGCAAGTGATGTTCGCCCTTTCCACCGCCAGTTCCAACGCCTCCATCCCTATCACTTACCAAACCCTGATCGAAAAGTTCAAGGTGCCAGAGCATGTTGCCGGCTTTACGGTTCCGCTTGGTGCGACCATCAATATGTCTGGCTCGGCCATCTACATGACCGTTGCCGCCTTGTTTGTAGCCAATGCCTGGCATGTCAACCTGAGCGTGCTGGAAATGTGCACCATGGGGTTCACGACGTTCTTGCTGGCAGTTGCAACTGGGGGAATTCCCGGTGGTGCAGCAGTTTCCACGGGCGTTTTGCTGCACACCATGGGGCTGCCAGTTGAAGCGATGGCCATTATTTTAGCGACTGACCGGATTACCGATGCCGGTTGCACTGTCACCAATGTGGTTGGTAATACTGTGGCTGGCATTCTCTGTTCTGTGGGGGAAAAAGCACCAGAGGTGGCAGGTGATGTTGCTTTGCATGGCGAGGCCGATATGTGCTGTATGATCGCTACCTCCGATCAATCCGATTAGCCACATTCCGCAGCAAGGCAAAGGCTCGTTTTCCCATATCGGGTGCATGATTGGTGCTCTTTTTTGATCGAACAACGGTGAAAAGAATTGCCGCCAGAAGAACAAGAAAAACTAACTTGAATATATTGGAATCCTCACAGAAACACTTCAGTTGAAGTGTAAATTATCATGCCGGCATGGGGTTGCGGACCCCGGTTTACCGTATAACCAACGACGTACGGTATTCACAATCACCCATCTGCTAACAAGGTGTTATGGCATTTGGCCTTTAATTTTTTCGTAACTATTCAGCACCCCCGAAAACCATATCTAGTAGGACTTACGCATTGATGCCCCTTGCAAATTTTGGTAGCAGGTGCTCCTTCCCTTTTGCGAAACTTTCAACAAAGGCACCAACTGTCTCTTTGAACAGCATGCGCTGATGTTGATAAATAAATATTCATAAACTCTTGCGCTATCTGCATTTTCTGGAGGTAAACAAACGCTGGAATTGCTGTAAAAATGTGGTTTCTGACAGGTCGCTCACTACGCACCTGGAAGTGGTCGATATGGTGCACTTGTACAAAAATGGCCAACAAGTGCCACAGAGTAGCTGAAGGGTTTATCGAGAACAGTGTCATCAACACTCAAAGTGCCACCGGTCGGGTTTATGATTTCGACCGCTTCATCGAACATATCTTTCGGTTGATGGTTTTCACGGTGAAGGAACCTGTTTGCGCTGTGATGAGAAATATCAGTCACTTCTGCCAGCCTTGTGCATGTTGATGATTTGGGTTCGCTTATCAGGAACCCCATGTATTGTGAAAGGGTGCAACAAGCGGTAGTTGGCCGAGTAATACTTCTCACTTTCATCTCTGAAAAACAGCAAATCTTGAGCGATCATCAAATTTTATGAAGTCTTGTCAATGCATAAGTCCTATTCTATTAATCAATGTGCAGTGTTTTGTTCGATCAGTTATCACAAGATGTAGGTGCTGAGCAGTTGCATTTTTTCTTTTGCTCCTCCCCCTTCGACTGCTGGCAAAGGAAGTTTGTTGGTGTTTTTCTGCCGTTGCTGGCACTTTCCTGAAGGCAGTGAATTGCCAAGACGACCGCATTTAAAGACAAGGGGCGTAAACTAGTATACTCTGCCAAAATTTCCCCATTAGGTACGTAAAATGCACAGATTACGTGGGCTCTACGGCGTTACTGACAGTCAATTGCAGCCTGATGACCGAATTTTAATCGAAACAGTGGAGCAGGCATTGATGGGTGGTATGAAGGTGCTGCAATATCGCGATAAAAGCCTTGATGCCGGTAAAAGGTTACGACAAGCCGGTGCTCTGAAGGTGCTCTGCCACCGTCACCAGGCCTTGCTGATAATCAATGATGATATAGAGTTGGCTCTGGACGTTGAAGCTGATGGGGTTCATCTGGGCCAGCAGGACGAGAGCCCGGCCAGCGCCAGACAACGGTTGGGCGATTATGCCTTTATTGGAATCAGTTGTGAAAACTCGTTAGAAAAGGCCAGGATTGCGGCGCAAGAGGGTGCTAACTACCTTGCATTCGGTAAATTTTTCCCTTCCCGCACCAAGCCCGATGCCAAAAACGCCGAATTGTCCATTCTAACTGAAGCCCAGCAATTGTTTGATTTGCCTATCGTCGCCATTGGTGGTATCACCTTGGAAAATGCCGACAGCGTGATCAGCGCCGGGGCTGATATGGTGGCCGTGGTTAATAACTTGTTTGCTACCCAGAATATCCGCCAGCGCTCCCATGACTTTGGCGCTTTGTTTAATAACAATAATCCTGGCTAAGCCCACAATAGTGTTGTGTGGTTCTTGTTAATTTGGTTTTTGCTGGTCAGTGATGGTGGTCAAACGGTGTTGTGTACAGTAAGGAATTGTCACCATGTCTCGTTCTGAAGAACTGTTTGAACAGGCCCGGGTAGTTATCCCTGGCGGGGTTAACTCACCAGTGCGGGCGTTTAAGGGTGTGGGTGGCAAACCGGTCTTTTTCAAAAAAGCTCGTGGTGCCCGTCTGTATGACGTCGATGGCAAAGAGTACGTTGATTATATAGGTTCCTGGGGGCCAATGATCCTTGGCCATAATCATCCTGATGTGATTGCTGCGGTGCGCGATCAGGCGCTGGCCGGCTTGAGTTTTGGTGCACCCACAGAGTTGGAAACCCGCCTTGCTCGCATGGTGCGTGAGACAGTACCTTCTATGGAGTTATTGCGCATGGTGAACTCCGGCACTGAAGCGACTATGAGCGCCATTCGTCTGGCTCGTGGTTTTACCGGGCGCGAACGGATCATCAAATTTGAAGGTTGTTACCACGGCCACAGTGATGCGTTGCTGGTCAAGGCTGGCTCCGGTGCGCTGACTTTGGGTGTGCCTGACTCTCCCGGCGTGCCGGCAGCATTGGCGCAGCTGACAATTACCCTGACCTTCAACGACCTGGCCGGGGTTGAACAGACCTTCAAGCAGCTAGGTGAGGAGATAGCCTGCATCATTGTTGAGCCGGTGGCGGGCAACATGAACTGTGTGCTGCCGTTGCCAGGCTTTTTGGAGGGGCTGCGCAGACTGTGCGACCAGTATGGTGCGGTGTTGATTTTCGACGAAGTGATGACGGGCTTTCGTGTGGCGCACGGCGGTGCCCAGGCGTATTACGAAGTTAAACCCGATTTGACCACGCTGGGCAAAATCATTGGTGGTGGCTTACCAGTCGGGGCGTTTGGTGGGCGTAAAGAGATCATGGAACAACTGGCGCCGTTAGGGCCGGTATACCAGGCTGGTACTCTGTCCGGCAATCCGCTGGCTATGGCGGCTGGTGTGGCAACGCTGGAAAACCTTGCTACACCTGGTTTTCATGAATCTCTCAGTGCCAAGACTGCGGCCTTGTTAGAGGGGTTGCAGCAAAAAGCACAAGCGGCTGGTATCCCCTTTACCACCACCCAGGCGGGCGGTATGTTTGGCGTCTTTTTTACCGGTCAGCAGACCATCGATGGTTTCAGTGCTGTCATGGCTTGCGACAGCCGGCGCTATGCCCGATTCTTCCACAGTATGCTTGAACATGGCGTATACTTGGCACCCTCTGCTTTCGAGGCAGGGTTTATGTCAATTGCCCACGGTCGGGCTGAGTTGGACACCACACTGGCGGCGGCAGAGGAAGCATTCGCCGGGTTGTCCTGATGACTCCAATCGTTTTACTGGTTACATATTGCAAATAATGAGTTCTCTGGCAATTTCTTTCGCTGTGCTGGCCTTTGCCAGCCTTTTTGCCGTTTTCTTGCTGGCGCAGCAAAAAGCATTCGCACAAGTGCACCGTTTTTCCGCCAAGGCCGCGCTGATGGGCTTTTTGATGATGGCATTGGCTGCTATAACAGGCACGCTTTTCTATGGTATATCTGCGCTCTGGTATGGACCGCAGGAAATGCTGAGCAATGCCGCCATGTTTCTCGCGCCGCCATTAATTGGCGTGGCCACCTGTCTTGGCATAACCACTAAAAAATGGCAGCCTCCGGCTTGGGGGCGGATGATTCTGGGGATATGTGTCGTTTATGAAGCCTGCCGGTGGTATGGTCTTGACACCGTTTACCGGGATTTACAGGTGGCCCTGGTGCTGGCTTCTGCCTCCTGTTTGTTGCTGCGTGGTGCAGCTGACAGAAAAACAAAAGGGTTAATCGGTTCTGGTATTGTCAGTTACCTTACGGGTGCATTAATTATTGGTACAGAGGGAACATTGGCTGGTTACTTGCGCCTGGATCTGTTCTGCTACTTAGTAGGTCTCGGTAATCTGCTGCTTAGTAGTGGTTTGTATTTGCTGTTTAAGGATCGGCATCAAGGCAGTGATCAGGTGGTTGCCTGAGGTTAGATAATTCAGGTGGGAAAGGCAACTGTCACAGATATATATACCCAATGGATTTCATGTTGCTACGCGGCGGCAATTGAGCGAACGCGGCCAACAAAGTAGCAGCTTGAAAGGCGACGGGTATAAAAGTCTTATGTCGTTTTTTTAATAATGAAAGTTTGTGTTCGCTTGAGTGTTGGCAAAGACCTTGTTATTTTCTGCGCTCCTGCCAAATACCGCTGGGTTTGAGGTAGATTCACCAGGGGGAGTCGGTGGAAAAGTTTGGGATTGCAGGTGCTGTTACCGATTGGCGCGTACGATGGTGTGAGTTTGCTGTTTTGCTGCGAAAACAGGATTATTTTAAGCGATCGCCACAGTACGTTGGATGATCATAAGCTCTGGCCTATATACCCAATGGATTTCAAGTTGATTCGAGGCGGCAAATGAGCGAAGCCTTTATGCCCTCGGGTGCCGGGAGCATAGAAATACTATGTGACCGGGGTGACGACTTCATGGATGCAGGAGGTAGAGCAACGCATGGAGCAGTTGCCGAGGGAACGCAGCCAACAAAGTAGCAACTTGAAAGGCGACGGGTATAGATATGGCCGGGCGACCAGGGTAGGAAGTGCCAGAGCATAAAGTTGAGAGTTATGACATCCAGATCAAACAATACTCCACGGGGAGCCAGTAAATCGAAGAGAACAGCAGGTGCTGCCGTCGCCAGACCGCTACCGAACTGGGGGTGGTTGTTGACGGGTTTGGCAATTGGCCTGTTTATTGCCTTTCTGGCTGGACTGGCACCCTCCGCAGTCGACGTGCGCACCGTGGCTGACAGGATTGCTTCGGCTGAGCAAGATATAGATCAAGGCAAAACCAGTGAGCCAGTGTTTGATTTTTACACGCTATTGCCCGAGTCAGAGGTTACCGTTACTATTGCCGAGGAATCCACCCCTCCGGCATTCCAGCCAAGACAGATGCCGGGGAAGAAAAAACCTGAACCGGTCAGTGCAAACAAGCAATACCTGCTCCAGGCTGGCTCTTTTCGCAGTTTCAAAGATGCAGAGAGAATGCGGGCTAAACTGCTTCTTGACGGGTATATGCCCAAAGTTGAGAAAGTCACTGTGGGCAGAGGCGAAACCTGGCATCGGGTACAATTAGGCCCATTTTCCGACCGGGCCACTATCGAAAGTATGCAGCAAGCTCTGGCTAGTCAGAATGTGGATACTTTGCTGTTGCAGCTTAAATAGCATTGCTGCCCGGTAAAGGAGGGGGCAGGTGCGTTTCTCCTGTTTACCCTTGATTATTAAAGTTATCTCCCCAATATATCCCCTCGTTCTCGATTTTTTTGTTAAGGAGTGAGCCTTGGAACAGTACCGTGGCACAACTATCCTGTCAGTTCGTCGTGGCGGCAGTGTCGTGATTGGTGGTGATGGCCAGGTGTCGTTAGGTAACGCCGTCATCAAAGGTAATGCCCACAAAGTGCGGCGTCTGCACAAGGGTAAGGTCATCGCTGGCTTTGCCGGTGGCACGGCCGACGCCTTCACCCTGTTTGAACGTTTTGAGGCCCAGCTGGAAAAACACCAGGGACGGTTGACCAAGTCAGCGGTGGAGCTGGCCAAAGAGTGGCGTACCGAGCGCGCCCTGCAAAAGCTTGAGGCTATGCTGATTGTTGCTGATGCCACTGCATCTTTAATCATCACTGGCAACGGTGATGTGATGGAGACTGAAGACGGCATTCTGGCCATCGGCTCCGGCGGCTTTTTCGCCCAGGCGGCAGCCAAGGCGCTGTTCCATAATACGGACATGGGAGCTCGGGATATTGTCGAAAAGAGTCTTGGCATAGCCGCAGATATCTGTGTCTACACCAACTCCAACCAAGTTATCGAAGAGCTTCCGACTGCCTGAAGCTGCCATTTATTGTGAGTTCCCCATATGTCAGACATGACGCCCCGTGAAATTGTCCATGAACTGGACAAGCACATTATCGGTCAGGATGGTGCCAAGCGTGCCGTCGCCATTGCCCTGCGTAACCGCTGGCGCAGAATGCAGCTCAGTGAAGACCTGCGCAATGAGATCAGTCCCAAGAATATCTTGATGATTGGCCCGACAGGTGTCGGTAAAACAGAGATTGCCCGTCGCCTGGCCAAGCTGGCCAATGCGCCATTTATCAAAGTTGAAGCCACCAAGTTTACCGAAGTTGGTTATGTTGGCCGCGACGTAGAATCCATCGTCCGTGACCTGATGGATGCGGCCATCAAAATGCTGCGCGAAATGGAGATGGAGCGAGTTCGTCATCGCGCTTTTGATGCTGCGGAAGAGCGGATTCTTGACGCTCTGTTGCCACCGCCGCGCACCTTCGGCGAAGAGTCTCAGCCGCAAGACAGCTCAACCCGCCAAGTGTTTCGCAAGAAGCTGCGCGAGGGCGATCTGGATGAGAAAGAGATCGAGATCGACGTGCGCGAAGCGGCCATGGGTGTTGAGATTATGGCACCCCCCGGCATGGAAGAGATGACCAACCAGCTGCAGAGCATGTTCTCCAACCTGAACACCGGCAAGTCCAAGTCGCGCAAGCTGAAGGTAAAAGATGCCATGCGTCTGGTGCAGGAAGAAGAGGCGGCCAAGCTAGTCAATGAAGACGAACTGAAAACTCGTGCTGTGGATGCGGTGGAGCAAAATGGTATCGTCTTCATTGATGAGATCGATAAAGTAGCCAAGCGTTCCAGTTCTTCCAACGCAGACGTATCCCGCGAAGGGGTGCAGCGGGACTTGCTGCCGTTGATCGAAGGTTGCACCGTGACTACCAAGTACGGCATGGTGAAAACAGATCATATTCTGTTCATCGCTTCCGGTGCTTTCCACTTGGCCAAGCCATCTGACCTGATTCCTGAACTGCAGGGTCGTCTGCCCATTCGGGTTGAGCTCAAGGCGTTAACTTCAGATGATTTCATGCGGATTCTGACTGAGCCTGACGCTTCTCTCACTGAGCAGTACCAGGCTTTGATGGGTACAGAAGGGCTCAGCATTGAATTTGCTGAAGACGCCATCTGTCGTCTGGCTGAGGTATCCTGGCAGGTTAACGAGCGCACTGAAAACATAGGTGCCCGTCGTTTACACACAGTGATGGAGCGACTGTTGGAGGAGGTCTCTTTCAGCGCGGCTGATCTGGCCTCTGCCCAGGAAGGCGCACCGCTGAAAATTGATGCCGCTTACGTGGATGAACATCTTGGTGAGTTGGTTCAGGACGAAGACCTGAGCCGTTATATTCTGTAAGTTGTTCCTGGCTGGCTTGTATACCCGTCGCCTTTCAAACTGCTACTTTGTTGGCTGCGTTCGCTCGGCAACTGCTCCATGCGTTGCTCTACCTCCTGCATCCATGCAGTCGTCACCCCGGTCACGAAGTATTTCTACGCTTCCGGCACCCGAGGGCACAAAGGCTTCGCTCAATTGCCGCCGCGTAGCGGCATGAAATCCATTGGGTATGTATACAAGGCCTTTCCATCACGCAGAATAAAAAACGCCTGCCGCAGTCATTGCTTTTTTTCGGCTGCTAATGTTATCAGTTTTGTGTCATTTGAAGCACTTACAGATTACTGATATAGTTGTGGAGCTGTCTGGTTACTATACGAAAAGGCAGTTCGATTTACGAAGCTTGAGCATAATCTGGCGAGGTAAAGCTCTACCCACACCCCCTGAGCAACCAAAAATAATCTGAGATTGTGGTATTTCCCATCATTATCGGGAGAAATAGTTTCGGCGACAGTGCTTAGGCGGATTCTGTGGCAAACGAGCCCGTTGTTCTTTTCCCAGAGGGCATTGAGCCCAGAAAACATTGCTTGAAGATTAAAGACCACGGCAACCGCCGTGATAGGTAAACAGTGCCACCCATGATCAGAGGTTGCGCTCCCGATATCAGGGATGAGGATAAGCGAACGGGTCATATGCTCATTAGATGCTTGTGAATGGATAAATCAGTATCACAAGTCAGGTCAGAAGCGCCCAGTCATCGCATCCCTCTTTAAGCATCCAGGCAACATACGGATGCGGTTTGATGAATCTTTACAGTCAGGCAGTTGATTGCTGGCTGTAAATCCGACAACTCCTCACCCTGTGACGGATATGTCGGCCTGAGCACCATCGGGTAGCACCGAAAAGTTTGTACTGAAGCTGAAGGAAACCCGTTGCATGACCACCGTGAGAGTAATCCGGTGGCGAGTTAGAGGCCGGGTTTGCCAGACCAGCGATGGATTGACCCGCGCATCTAACGAAGCGCTGGATTGACCGTAGACCACGAGCAACTTTGCGGAATAGACCTCTGTGCAGGGTAGCCATTAGAAGATTGGTACCCTATGAAGAGAATGTTGATCAACGCAACCCAGCAAGAAGAGCTACGGGTTGCCCTCGTCGATGGCCAACGCCTGTTCGATCTGGACATTGAGTCCGGCTCCCGTGAACAGAAAAAAGCCAACATCTACCGAGCAAAAATCACTCGCGTTGAACCTAGCCTTGAGGCTGCTTTTGTTGACTTTGGCGCTGACCGGCACGGCTTCCTGCCGCTGAAAGAGATCTCCCGGGAATATTTCACCGGCCACACCGGCGGACGCCCAAACATCAAAGATGTTATCAAAGAAGGCACCGAGGTCATTGTCCAGGTCGATAAAGAAGAGCGAGGTAACAAAGGCGCAGCCCTGACCACACTGGTTAGTCTGGCCGGTCGCTATCTGGTCTTGATGCCCAACAACCCCCGAGCCGGCGGTATTTCCCGTCGCATTGAAGGCGATGAACGGGCCGAGCTGCGCGAAGTCATGAGCAAGTTGACCATCCCGGCCGAAATGGGCGTGATTGTGCGCACTGCTGGTCTTGGTCGCAGTGCTGAAGACTTGCAATGGGATCTGGACTACCTGCTGCAACTGTGGCAATCCATTAAAGAAGCGGCAGATAAGAAAGCGGCACCGTTTCTGATCTATCAGGAGAGTAATGTCATCATCCGGGCGATCCGTGACTATCTGCGTCAGGATATCGGTGAAGTGCTGATCGACAAAAGTTCCGTCTATGAAGAGGCCCTGGAGTTTGTCAAACAGGTGATACCTCAGTACCAGAACAAAATCAAGCTGTACCAGGACAGCGTACCCCTGTTCAACCGCTTCCAGATCGAGAGTCAGATTGAGACCGCCTTCCAGCGGGAAGTCAAACTGCCTTCAGGCGGCTCCATCGTTATCGACCCCACCGAAGCACTGGTGTCCATCGACATTAACTCGGCCCGCGCTACCCGTGGTAGCGATATTGAAGAGACTGCCTTCAATACCAACCTGGAAGCAGCGGATGAGATCGCCCGCCAGCTGCGCCTGCGTGATATCGGCGGGCTGATCGTTATCGACTTTATCGATATGGGCAACAACCGTAACCAGCGGGAAGTTGCAAACCGCATTCGCCAGGCACTGGCGGTGGATCGTGCCCGGGTACAAACCGGTCGCATCTCCCGCTTTGGTCTGCTGGAAATGTCCCGCCAGCGTCTGCGCCCATCACTGGGTGAAACCAGCGGCGTAGTGTGCCCGCGCTGTTCTGGCCAGGGCACCATTCGTGATATCGAGTCACTGGCACTATCCATCCTGCGTCTGATGGAAGAAGAGGCCATGAAGGACAAGACCTCTGAGATTCGTGCCCAGGTGCCGGTAACCGTTGCCGCTTTCCTGCTCAATGAAAAGCGCAAGATGATTGCCAAAATCGAAAAGCGTCATAACGCCCGCATCATCGTTATCCCCAACGCCAACCTGGAAACCCCGCACTACGACGTCCAGCGTCTGCGCGATGGCAATGCGCAAGATCATGAAAGCAGCTACGAGATCATCCTTGAAGGCGAAGACTCTTCTGATGATCTGACTCAGACCAGCCGGGCGCAGCAACCAAGACAACAGGCTGCCGTGCGCAACGTAGCACCAACCCAGCCTGCCCCGGCGATCAAGGCAGCCGAGTCAAGACCCGGTTTTATCGGCAGCCTGTTAAAGTCCATTGGCAGCCTGTTCAGCTCGGACAACGACGACGATACCCCACCACCCGAGCAGGACAGCAACAACCAACGTCGCCAGTCCAACGGCCTCGATGCCCAGCAGCAAGGCCAGAGCAAGAAAAAACCGCGCAATGAATCCCTGCGCCGAGAGAAACAAGAGCGCGACAATACCCGTCCGCAAAAAGAGCGGAAAAAGACCGAGCGTAACGACAATCGCCCGAACAAAGCTGAGAACCGCCCGGAGAAACAAGAGTGCCGCCAACGGGACAAACAAGAGCCCCAGGAGCGCGAAAATCGTGCTGTGCACGAGATGGAGTCGGAGCAGGCCAACGGTGACCGTCGTCGTCGCCCCGGTTCCGCCCCTCGCCGTCGCAACAACCGGCAGTCGCAAAGACATGAGCTGAACGAGCCACTGCTGCAACCATTGCTGCCCGGAAATAGCAAAAGCGAAGCAGAAGCTTTCGTCAGCCCTGAAACACCAGCCCGAGGCCCACAACAGCAACGGGAGCCGATTGACCAGCCAGAGACTGACAACAATCTGTCCATTACTGCCGAACAAGACGGTGAAGTCTTGCCCGCAATCAGTCAACCCGTTGAAGAAACCAAAGAGCAAACTGTACCTGAAGCAAGGCCCCGTCGCTCCAGACGGATCAAAAATGACCCTCGTCGCCTGCGGGAACAGCAGACCACAGAGGTAATTGCCCTGCAAGCGCCTGAGGCCACTCAAGAGCCTGCGGCCACAGTGGCAGAAACACCTACGCCTACTGGGGAACCGGCAGTAGAAAGGCCTGCTGAACCTGCACCAGCGGCGGATAGCATTGATGACAATGCCGAGCACCTCGAGGAGATACCGAGTGTAACAACAGCAAGCCACGACAGCGCTTATGAGGAGGAACTGTTTCCCCCCAGACGCCCGCAAATGACCAAAATGGCCAAAGCAGTTGCTGCGTCTCACAGTCAGGAACAGCCACCAGCATTTGCCGCCATGACGACAACCTTCGAGCAGCAGGCAACACCAGAGCCTGATGTTGACAGTGACGCCGTAATGACAGACAGCAAAGCTGAAAAACTATTGCATCAAGCACTGAATCAGGCAGATAAAGAGAGCAACACTAAAGCAGCAATCTGTACAGAAAGCCCAGAGCCTGCCACATCTGAGAGGCCGGAAATCGCCCAGGAAGACAGCGTTGCAAGGGAAAAAGAGCCTGCCGAAGCATCGGTGACAACAGATCTGGCTGTTGAGCAGCCGTCAACTCGTTCGCACCGTCGTCGTCGCAACCGCGCCCATAACGACCCACGAGCCAGACGCAACATTCAGCCCAGTGGGCCAGACAGGGCCGCAGAGCCTGACGAGGTAACCAACACCGAGGAGAGCAATCTCTAAACCTGACTTCCTCAAAAGAGGAAGCAGACAATTCTTAAGCAGGGGCGGTTTACCGCCCCGTTTTTTGTCCGGCAAAAATTAACCGGGGTAAAACCGCGGCTCACATTCTAGCTGGACGCCAAATTTCTCATCCACGGTTCTTTGCACCATGCTGGCAAAATCCAGCACATCCTGCCCGGTGGCCCCACCGTGATTAACCAGCACCAAGGCTTGCTTCTGATAAGTGCCCACGCTACCCTGTTGCCGTCCCCGCAGACCGGCCCGATCAATCAACCAGCCGGCGGCAAGCTTCCACATCGTACCTGCGGGATAGGCGACAATATCAGGAAACTCTTTTTTCAGGCGGGACAATGTCCCGACAGAAACCACCGGGTTTTTGAAAAAACTACCGGCGTTGCCAATCTTTTGTGGGTCGGGCAACTTTTCCCGGCGGATTTCGCAAACCGCCTGACTGATATCAAGCGCCTGTGGGTTTCCGGTTCCATGCGCCAGCATGGCTTTTAACTGGCCATAATCAAGTTTTGGCTTCAACTGGGCATCAAGGCTCAGCGTTACAGCAGTGATAATGTACTGATCCTGCCAGACGCCTTTGAATACCGAATCACGATAACCAAAGCAACACGATGGGCCGTCAAAACGGCTGATTTCGCCGGACTCAATATGCATCGCATCCAGGGCAACAAAATAATCCCGCAGCTCAACCCCGTATGCACCAATGTTCTGGATAGGTGCAGCACCGACTGTCCCGGGGATCAAAGAGAGATTTTCCAGACCATAAGCATGGTTGGCCAGAGTCCACAAGACGAATTCATGCCAGTTCTCTCCGGCCGCAGCACGAACAGAAACGGCATTCTCTGTGCGCTGTAAAATCGCTCTGCCCAGCAGATTGATCCGCACTACCAAAGCCTCTAGCAACTCGCCAAGTACCACGTTACTGCCTCCGCCCAGAGGAATAACAGGCAACTGCCGCTGCCGGGCAAAAGCCAGGGCAGCACGCAACTCGACCTCACTGCCGACCTCCGCATAGTGGCTGGCTATAGACGACAATCCTAGTGTATTAAGTTGTTTCAGTGAGTGATTTTGAATAATGTTTATTGGGGAATTCATGAATCTTGCAGGTAATTGCTTTTCAGATGATTAAGTAATGCCAGCCCACCAAGCTCAACAAGATTGAGCACTCGGGCAAACCCTTCGTCGTCGCCGTAGTAGGGATCGGGCACTTCTGACACCGGCAGATCAGCAAAGTCGAGAAACAACCGCAGCTTATCGGCATAATCCGGCGGGCAGTCCTGCCGAAGACTTCTCAGATTCTCATCATCCATTGCCAGAATCAGATCCTGCTCAATAAAATCCTGTTCATTAATCTTGCGCGAGCGAATAAACGACAGATCATAACCATACTGCGCCGCATGTTGCATGGCCCGATGATCAGGACTGGCGCCAATATGCCAACCACTGGTACCAGCGGAGTCAACTCGAATACGGTCAGACAATTCAGACGCAGCCACCTGACTGGCAAAAACACCACACGCGGTGGGCGAACGACAGATGTTGCCCAAACAAACAAACAGTACCTTGATCATGCTTCGGTCACTTGCTGTGCATCCTGCCCGACAAGCAAAGCACGTACCGCCTGCAAATCCTGCTCTGTGTCAACACCGGGGTGCGGTGTGGCAACGGCTTGCGCCACATGAATGCGCTGACCGTTGAACATCAGGCGCAGTTGCTCCAGAGATTCCAGCTGCTCCAGTGGGCAGACGTCCCAAATGACATATTGATTGAGCAAACCGACGCGATAGGCATAGATACCGATATGCCGCTGGAAACAGATACCAGCCGGCAAGGTGCGCTGGCGTGCCGCAAAATCATCTCGCGCCCAGGGAATGGGGGCCCGGCTGAAGTAAAGGGCGTGGCCCTGGGCGTCAGCCACCACCTTGACCACATTGGGGTCGAATACCTGGTCAATATCCACCAGCGGGCTGGACAGGGTTGCCGCACTGGCCGCTGGGCTGGCTTTGAGATTAACTGCCACCTGGTTTATCAACGCAGGCAGAATCATTGGCTCATCGCCCTGCACATTAACAACGATCTCATCGTCGGCCATGCCATAGATTCTGGCCACTTCCTGCAAACGGTCAGTACCGGACGAATGACCAGCCAGAGTCATGCACACTTCCCCACCAAAGTCCTTAACCACTGTCATGATGCGTTCATCGTCGGTGGCAACGATCACCCTGCTGGCATTACTGGCCCTGGCGCGCTCATAAACGTGCTGCACCATGGGTTTGCCGGCAATGTCTGCCAACGGTTTTCCCGGCAGACGGCTGGAAGCGAAGCGTGCCG
>JAKROC010000709.1 GCA_024509075.1 Endozoicomonas sp. | reverse complement strand
CTACCTTAAGATCCATCTGCTTGCTCTTCTGGTACTCATAGGTAGCCGACAGCTGGACAGGGCCTTGGGTGAATACAACAGCCACTGGCAGGGCCTTAACTTCAGAGTTCGACTTAGCGCCATCGGCATTATCGCCGGTCAGGTGGTTGTATCCACCTTCAATCTTGAACATATCAGTCAGCTGATAGCTGGCGTAGAGTTCATAACCCTTAGCTTTTGAGAAGTAGATGTTCTTGCCAACAACGTCCAGGAAGCGGTCTTTTATGTCAGAGTAGGTGGCTGCGACGTAAAACTTGTCTGCTTCAAACTTGGCACCAACCACGGTGGACTTCGCGGTGTAGTTCATTGTGTTCTGGGCGTTATTTATCGTCATTGAACCATCTTTGACATCAGCCTGGTTGTAGGCAACACCAAAGCTCAGCCCCATTGGAAGGTCATAGCTCAAGGCAACACCATAGGAACCGTCACGGGTGCCAGTCATGTCCGTGGTGTTTTGATTCAAAGCAGTACTTACCATCGGATCGTAAGTAGACAAAACGATGTCGCGCTTGCCCAGCTGAGTCTGAGCAGAGAAGTTAAACCGCCCGCATGGCTATTCAGGCAGCACTGACCGGTCACCTGGTGCTGTCCAC
>JAKROC010000708.1 GCA_024509075.1 Endozoicomonas sp. | reverse complement strand
CATAAAGGCTTCGCTCAATTGCCGCCTCGAATCAACTCGAAATCCATTGGGTATAAGCCAAAAATAATCCGGCAGTTTTCCGAGGTGACTCCCGTCACCTCGGCCAGAGAAAGCCCGCGTAACGATGCCAGACACTTGGCGACTTGCAATACCTGCCCCGGTTCATTTCTCTTGCCCTGATGACCATTCAGTGGCATATCCGGGGCGTCGGTTTCCAGCACAATGGACTCCAGTGGCAGGGTGGACGCCAATTGTCGTGTTTTTCTCGCCCTTGGGTACGTGATCCCACCACCAAAACCCAGCTTGAACCCAAGCTTTACATATTCCCTGGCTTGTTGCTCACTGCCAGAGTATGCATGAATGATACCTCCTCGCGGTGGTCGGAAGCGACGCAGAACCTGCAAAATCTGATCATGGCTTTTACGTCCGTGAATAATCAGCGGTAACTGGTGCTGACAGGCCAGTTGCACATGACCTGTAAACAGCGACAGCTGCTTTTCCTGATCATGGCAGGCAACAAAATCCAGGCCGGTCTCACCAATTGCAACCACGTTGCAATATCGTTGTTGCAGCAGTTGATCCAGAGAAAAAGCAGACATCATGCAGGCTTTTAAAGAGGGTCATTTGCACCTGTT
>JAKROC010000707.1 GCA_024509075.1 Endozoicomonas sp. | reverse complement strand
ACAAACTCCGGGTGTCGTTCACGCTGCCTATCCTGTTCCGCCCAGTTTTACCGGAGAGAAGAGGGAAGTTGCCATCGACGGTTCTCCAAAGGAATACGTTGTAAGGTAAATGAAAACGCAAAATACCAATCAGTTCGCGGAAGGTGGTGACCGGTATCAAACGGTCAGCTCAAAGTGCTCTTCGGCCTGTTGTTTTAGTAGTCAAAATAAAAGTCACCGCTGTCGGCAAGCCTGATGACTGAGGATAATCTGACTTCTATTGGTAAACGCCGATGTCAGGATAATATTGCTATGTTTACGGTCAATATCGGTGTTTGCATCCTTGATAGGGGATAAAAAAAGAGCATCCGTCAATTTGGTAATTAATGTCGGGTTTGCGAGTATTCGGTTTTTATTTCAAAATTTTCACAACGCCGGAAGCTAAAACAACTGAGCCTGGCTGAGAGGCTTCATTGGATTTGTAAGATTAATGATAAAATCAGTTATGGCTATTATCGTTTATTTTCTTTGGTGGAAAATGATGCAATCGAATGAGTCAGGGAAAAATGCAGACTGATTAGTTAGTTTAAATAATTAAATTTATGGTCGTGTACCAAGACAAACAGCAACCGATGGAGGCTATGCCAGCAGCGCTAAT
>JAKROC010000706.1 GCA_024509075.1 Endozoicomonas sp. | reverse complement strand
GTATTGTAAATAAGGTAAAAGCGATTAAATTACTTCCGACCGCCAAACAGAAAAAAATTAAAATCCAGAAGAATTTAAATGCTTACGCGAAATAAAGCAACTCAGTTGAAACCTAAGAAATGTTCAAGGGGTACGAGGGGTAAGAAATCCAAGAGATCCATCAAAAAAGTGTGTTTGAGTTCTACCTCACTGACATACGAAAAAGTTGTATCAAGAATTTCGTTTTGTGGAACGCACAATGGAAGTGATCGAAAACAGCACATCCTTAACTCAATTTCTTGTTCCGAAGCCCGAGGTACAAACTTACAGAAACAAGTATTCGGCTCAACTTTCAAACCTCCAGCTTATCCAGTTACTCCTAAGAGGTGTTTATAAATGTCTGGAGCGTTTTTTAATTTCTGGAGTGAAAATACAGCGATTATTTGTCATAAGGTGCTAAAACTAAGATTATTAATCGCAAAGGGCTTCACTTGCGATTATTAGTCGCAAAGAGTGTACTATTGTGATTAATAATCGTGGTAAGTACGGCTATTAAGCGTGACTTAACCATTAATATTCGTGTTTGACGAGCTTTTAGACTTGATCATCGTGCATCTTATGGCTAATGATCGCATCTGACAGCCAATGTCCGTATTCA
>JAKROC010000705.1 GCA_024509075.1 Endozoicomonas sp. | reverse complement strand
ATTCCCTCAATGCTCGCTGAACAGACGAGAGAGTAGCAATTACAGTAGCATCAATCTGATTATTGGTCGCGGCCTGACTGATAGAGCCCGCGAAGCCCTTGATCTGGGCCACAGCTCTGTGTTTCACCGCCCCCAGCCGCCAAAACAGTCCAGCCACGGTTTTACCCTGGCCCAGAAAATGGTGGGCAGGGCCTGCGGTGTCAGTGGTGTGCGTCCGGGACAGTACTGTGAACCAGGGATGACCACTGTTGGCTCCCAGGACACCACCGGCCCCATGACCCGAGATGAACTAAAGGATCTTGCCTGCCTGGGCTTTTCCGCCGACCTGGTCATGCAGTCATTCTGCCACACCGCCGCCTACCCCAAACCGGTGGATGTGGAGACCCACCATACCCTGCCCGACTTCATAATGAATCGCGGCGGTGTCGCCCTGCGCCCGGGTGATGGCATTATTCACAGCTGGCTCAACCGGATGCTACTGCCGGATACCGTCGGTACCGGCGGTGACTCTCACACTCGGTTCCCATTGGGCATTTCCTTCCCTGCGGGTTCCGGTCTGGTGGCCTTTGCCGCCGCCACCGGTGTTATGCCACTGGATATGCCTGAATCGGTACTGGTGCGCTTCAAAGGCAAGATGCA
>JAKROC010000704.1 GCA_024509075.1 Endozoicomonas sp. | reverse complement strand
CACTCCTGTTTTTAGTCCATGTTTTATCCTGAAGCCCACAACTGCGCGGTTGGCGCGACAACGACGCTAGACGCGTCGGCCTGCGGCGCGAACTCCGTGACTTTCTTCGTTCCCTCGTTCCTCGGTCGCTCCAAAGTCACGGAGCTACAAGCAAAAGAAGGAAATCTCCGATTTCCACCGCTACGCGGAAAAGCCAAGAACTGCCTCCGGCAGCCGCTTTGCGGTAAAAGAATCAATGCTTCGCATTGAGCTGACGCGTCATCATTCTCTGCATGGCCACATTTCCACAACAGTAAACTGTCGTGCTCGACGCCGATGAATGGTGTCGGTGGTTGGCTCGGAGATGATTTCGCTTCCGGGGTGACGCTCTGCCGCAAGCCTCTAATGTATTCTGTGCTAGCAATACATTTTCGATCTTGGGTAAATTGAATCGGTTTGTCGGCTATCAGGTACACAGCCTCCGATGGCGTCTGTGTCTGAAAAACAGCCTTTGAAACACCGTTTTAGCCGGTGAACGCTCCCATCTTCGCCGGTGCTGCTTACCGGGTCTGGGCGACCCTCGTCAACCTACGCGCGGTTGCGACGCCCAAGGTTCTACTTGGTAGCTTCCCTTCCTGTAAAGACAGTATCAGGACGCTAGG
>JAKROC010000703.1 GCA_024509075.1 Endozoicomonas sp. | reverse complement strand
TGAGATCGGTTTTGACGGCTATGCCATTGGTGGCCTGTCGGTGGGGGAGAGCAAAGAAGATATGATGCGTATTCTCTCGCACATCACTCATAAAATTCCCGAGTCTTATCCCCGTTATCTGATGGGGGTGGGTAAGCCGGAAGATATTGTCGAGGCCGTGCGTCGCGGGGTGGACATGTTCGACTGTGTTATGCCCACTCGCAACGCACGCAACGGCCACCTGTTTGTCGATGAAGGTGTGATCAAAATCCGCAACTCCGCACACAAGATGGACGATCGCCCGCTGGAAGCCCATTGCGATTGCTACACCTGTCAGAACTTCAGCCGGGCATACCTGCACCATCTGGATAAATGTGGTGAAATTCTTGGCTCCATGCTCAACACCATTCATAACCTGCGTTACTACCAGCGGGTGATGGGTGGCCTGCGCGAAGCCATTACTAAAGGGCAGTTGGAGCAGTTTGTGGTGGCGTTTTATCGTAAGCGTGGTCTGGAAGTGCCTGACTGGGACAAGGCCTAGGGAAAAGCGCTCGTCGAAGTGTCTATACCCGTCGCCTTTCAAGCTGCTACTTTGTTGGCTGCACTTGTACCCTTTAGGGTATTCGCTCGGCAACTGCTCTTCTTGTTGCTGCTATGTTGTTTGC
>JAKROC010000702.1 GCA_024509075.1 Endozoicomonas sp. | reverse complement strand
AATTCAGAAATACCCTCCTAAGACAAACATCATGATATTCACTTTGTTACTTTTTTACTAAACCCCACCCTGCAAAGCTAATTACCCCCTCCAGATGTTTCCAAGTCAAATATGATTTGATGGTAGTCTTTGGTTAATGATACTTTCTCAATCTTTGAGGCTGCAGGTGGTGCCCGAATTTCCTGAGCATCATCGTGTCCATCAAAGCCCATTCCACAACTTTACTGTTGCCCTTCTCTGTTCTCAAGCTGTTTTGTCGTTTTCAACCGTTGCTACAATTTGTAGGATTTCAGCATCATTACCTGTTTTAAGATATTGTAATCCAATTATTACTTTACAAAGATATTACAAAGAAAAATGTAATAAAAAAGCTTAGTGCATTCTATGTAGGGTATCTCTAAAATAAAAATAGAAGGAGCAATTTCTGAATACCTGTCCTGCTAATTTGCATATCACCTATTTTCTTTAATAAGAACAAGGCATGATGAAACAAAGGAATCTCTGTGATGCAAATTGTCAGGATGAGTATTCAGCAATCTAGCAAAATAGAAAAAAACTCCATCAGTAAATGTAATTATTCTCTAATGTGCAATTCAGAAATACCCTCCTAAGACAAACATCATGATATTCACTTTGTTACTTTTT
>JAKROC010000701.1 GCA_024509075.1 Endozoicomonas sp. | reverse complement strand
CAGCAGCGACAGCTCCACCAGCCCGCTGTGCCAGAACCATCGGTCAAGGGAAAAATATAAAGCACGGCATAGGATGTGCCCAGTGCTGGCAAAAGAATAAACGGAAGGGGGAGCACAATAATTTCAAATTCTGTTTGAGGGTTTGGATATGATGCCACAATCATCGACAACTGACGTATATTCCAGCTACTGGCCTGCTCAGCAACAGCCGCCGGGTAAAAGCGCGGTATACCGGGCAGGCTTGGTCTCGTTTTTCAAGTCACTCCATCCCGGTTATCTCTCGGGGTCGGTGCAAGTGGAGTACCCGGCTTTTGGTGCGGACTCATCAGACCAGCAACGCCACTCTCTGTTACAGCAGACTGAACTGGCGGCCCGAGTGATCTGTGCCTACGCCGGGTTGCCCCCGGAAGTTGTCTCTTATGTTCGCTCTCTGGCAAATATTTTCGCTGCTGTCCGCTGGGTCGAGGGCAAGTGTGCCGAACTGGTAACAGGCAGGAATAGTGATGAAGAGAATTCTGCCGCAGGCATGAAACGGCGGGAAAAACAGTACCCCTGCACATCTTGCCATCGTCCGGCTCAGTTACCCAAACCGGTGGTGGCACTTGGCGTTGTCTCCTGCCTGGGCACAGTTGGAGCAAAAACGCACTGG
>JAKROC010000700.1 GCA_024509075.1 Endozoicomonas sp. | reverse complement strand
CAAGTCGAATCGCTTCAATTTCACGCTCTTCACCTTTCGGTGAGGTTTTTTACGCTTTGGTCATTGTAAAATTTGGCCAAGCATTGATTTATACCAAACTGACAAAAAATCAAACAGCTTGACATTAGTAATATGGTTAAATTGTATTTACCATAAATATCTTGCGAGACACTTTTGCTTAATATTGAGTAAAATACTAAACCTCCAAGTATTGATGACAACTTCCCTGTGGCCATCCATAGCGAGTTTTTTATTTCTTTACTCATGGATCGTATATACCGTGTGATGAGCAATCCGTGGTGATTTTGCTTTCCTGCAGCCTGAATTTCTATATCCAAATGCTATAACTAATGAGACAACTTCATTACTTGGAATTAAGCCTAGGTCCATAAATTTAGATTCTTTATTTGACGGCAAGCACCAGTTTAATGCACAACTATCAAGACCTGCTGCATTCATTGCATACATTAAATTCATTGCAAACATTCCACAATCTAAGAACGGTTGATTCCTTTCATCAGCAATATAGAATGCGGATAGGTCACTTGATATTACAGCGATCATTGGAATGTTATTAGTAAAGCCTGTGTTACCATTTGGAAACGAAAGGCTTGACTGGTTAAAAAATTATGGTGAATTTGAAAATGGAG
>JAKROC010000070.1 GCA_024509075.1 Endozoicomonas sp. | reverse complement strand
TACCTCAAGATAGTGGGTCTTGTCGGCTTACTCCTGATTTTTGTCGTGTACAGTGCGAGCGAACCTGAGGTTCCGCTTTTCCAGTTCCTAATCCAGATTATTCAGCACGATGTTTGAAAGGACAGGCGACAGTGGGCCGCCCTGTGGAACCCATTTCACACTGGCTTGTTTTATTCCATTGATGCAGACACCGGCTTTCAGATAACGATTAATTAATCGCAACAGCGTGGCATCTTCCTGATGTATCTTGAGTTGCATCATCAACAGATCATGGTTGACGTTGTCAAAGAACGCTTCAAGATCACAATCTACCACCCAGTCATAACCACTCTTGAAAGCAGCCTGAGCATACCCAATCGCCTGATGAGCATTACGGTGTGGACGAAAACCATAACTGTTGTCATGGAATTGATCGTCCCACTCCTCCTGCATAATCTGGGCAATAGCCTGCTGTATCAGGCGGTCCAGAACGGTAGGAATTCCCAACTTACGTTTGCGCCCATCCGGTTTAGGGATTTCGACCCGCAAGACGGGTTTGGGTGAGTAAGTCCCTTCTACAAGTTGCTGCCGTAACATCGGCCAGTGTTGCTTGAGGAAACCTGGAAGGTCATCAACGGTCATGCCGTCCACGCCCGGAACCCCTTTATTGCGTTGAACCTGTTTCAGCGCACGTACCAGATTATTCCTGTCCAGTACCCGCGCCATCAAAGATGAACAAAAGGTGGATTTTGGTTCAATCGGGTCTCCCGATTCCGGTTCATCCTCCGGAGTTTCCAGAGACAACGACAGTTGTTTAACAGATGCCATCCGAAACCACTTCCCCGATGATTACTTTCCGAGATTTGTTCAGGCCTTCAGTGACGAGAGGTCACCTACTATGCCTTCTGCACTGCGATCACACCAGATTGCTCTCATGTCAGTTAATCCCTCAACACAGTACAGACCTCCCGAGGTAAGGCACTTAACTTTCCTCGCGTAGACGCCCAATTTATAAAACGTATCCCGATTGCAGATGGAGGGCTTAATGGTCACGTGCCCACTGGCCCCGAATACGTCACACCTCATATTGGATTCTTGTTCATCGCCCCGCGATTTTGCGTTGGGCTTCCTTCAGACCCTGCCTCACGACAACGCCTTTGCCCTTTCGCTAACCTTCGGCTCTGCGAATACCTGGTAAGAGGACTTTCACCTCTCTAGTTAAGTGCCATGCTCGGCACACACGCCTGCATAAGCGGTGGCGCGTCTAGCGCCGTCCGCTGGATGCTCTTGTTGTGCGCGAACTCGCCGCTCGTGAGCCTGAAGACCGGCAACCAACTATGTTTTCTCTGTTCATGGCAGAGAACGTGAAGCCCTGTCGAACAGAAAAGCTCCGATAAACGGCAACGCTGAATTTTGCTGCCAAACCACTGGCACGGATTTCAGCCTGGCGTTGCACGAAAGAGAAAGCTCAAAACTGCTTTGCCAGAAACACCATCACTTGAAAAGCAGCATACTGTTGAAACTGGCATGGCACGAGGAAAGAAATTCAAATCTCTCCCGCCAGAAGCCACAAAACCATTTTCATCTCTGTTGAACTTACAGTCAGAGAAAGGCTATGCACTATAGCGCACAACGCTTGCATAAGCGGTGGCGCGTTCTAGCGCCGTCCGCTGGATGCTCTTGTTAGGTGCATTGATTGAACTCTATAGTCATAGAAGCTACTTTTGCACCATTCTTATCATAATATGCGTACTCAAGCGGTACACCTTTTTCCAGAATACCTCTCAGATTATCACTTTTGCACACTCTATTTGTAATTACTGGCGTTGCTGTTTCAACAAAATAAGGAACATCAATCTCTTCTGTATGTGAGTTAACGAAAGAATACTTGTATATAAACCTCCCATCATAAACCATTGTAGAGTCCAACCTGGTATTTGAATCCATTATTTTTGGCAGAGTTAGGTTTAACTCATTTGATTCTTTAATTAACTCTGATAGTACTGTGCTGATATGGTTTCCGCTTTGCTGATCTAAAGTTTCTGTTTGATTATTAACCTGTAATATAGGTTCATCTAGCACTAGTGGCGTGATCAAACAAGCTGCAGATAAAACTGAAACAACACCTATAATTTTGAATTCATTGTAAGCATTCCCCTCATTCACAAACGTGTTTCTAACTCTTATAGAATTTAAAAGATAAGGAATCCAAATTGCTGAAGATATCAGAAGAGCAGTTAATTCCCGAGACGTTTGTGAGTCGAAAACCGTATCTGCTGATAGTACTACTGAAACAAGAATTGCATCAATTACTATAAATGCTATTGATACGATAGATATCAGTATATAAGCTTTGGGAAAACTACTTCTCTCACGAAAAAACAAGTAAATAATATATATTGAAAGCGTAAAAACTACTGTACTAAAGACCAGCTCAAAGATTAATAGAGAACCAAAAAAAGGGATATAGCTTACTGAAGATACATCAGTAACCGATGACCATGCACCTATCTCGTAAATATCAGACCATGATAAGATAGCAATAGCTATATTTCGAATTGGTGATATCAATAACCCGAAACCAAAGAGAACTAACCATCCTCCCAGTCCTTTTAACTCATCCTTACTTTTTTCCACAAATTCTCCAAAGCATTCTGAAAAAAATTGTCACTATTCTATTGTGCAAAATCATATTTTCACATACGTGATTTTCATTAGTGATGATAATGTTGTCGCACCTAACAGTCACTTATACGTAGCCCTTACGCATAAGTAACTGTATGCACGATATGTGAAAACTTCTGCAAGTCTTGCAAAGCAACCCTGCCAGATAAAATACAAACGATAGTACTTATAATCCCGCCTACGCATTTCACGTTTTGTATATTATTCGCTTAAGCAAATGCTCATGCCCCAAACTTTCCTCTCCCCCCCCCCAAAACTCTTGGCCATCATAAAGGGATTGTACGAAACCCATCTGACAGGGATGGCCGTCTGTCCAGGCATTCACCTCGCTGTGAGCTGGGTCCGATGACAGTGGAGTCATTAATTGCCACTTCCCTAGTGCAGCCAAGCGCTAATACCCATACCGTTCTTGCTGAGCTGTCGAAGGGCACAAACTTCGGCCCATGATAGATCGTGCCAAACATCCTTCGACTCCGCTCAGGATGAACGGAGATTGTGCAAGTCAACCTCATTGAAATGATGTACTAATCCCCATAGAGAGTCTCTAACTGCACACACGCTACCGCCCATAGCTTGTACCATCGTCGTTTATTGAGGTTGGGGAGCATGGGCCAGTTAGCTCTGCACAGATCTTTTTAATGCTTTATGAATCGTACTTTGATGAGGTTTTACGCGGTATTCGTGTATTTACGCAGTCTTACACCCAAAGAAAGAAAAGTTTGATTTGGCGCAATAGATAAGACGGGTTTACAGCAGTTCACCAAAAAAAACAGGAGCCTGCAGACAGACTCCTGTTCGGTGTTAACGCTTCACAAGAAGGAATTACTCAATGATTTTGGCAACAACACCAGCACCAACAGTACGGCCACCTTCACGGATCGCGAAGCGCAGACCTTCTTCCATGGCTACCGGGTTGATCAGGGTAGCGATGAAGTTGATGTTGTCACCAGGCATTACCATTTCAACGCCTTCGTTCAGTTCTACAGCACCAGTTACGTCAGTGGTACGGAAGTAGAACTGTGGACGGTAGCCTTTGAAGAATGGAGTGTGACGACCGCCTTCTTCTTTAGACAGGATGTAAACTTCAGCTTCAAACTTGGTGTGCGGCTTAACGGTGCCTGGCTTGATCAGACACTGGCCACGCTCAACGTCTTCACGCTTGGTACCACGCAGCAGGGCGCCGATGTTCTCACCAGCACGGCCTTCGTCCAGCAGCTTGCGGAACATTTCAACACCGGTAACGGTAGTCTTGGTAGTCTCTTTGATACCAATGATTTCTACTTCGTTACCAACGTTGATAATGCCACGCTCAACACGGCCAGTTACTACAGTACCACGGCCAGCGATGGAGAATACGTCCTCGATAGGCATCAGGAACGGCTGGTCGATAGCACGCTCTGGCTCTGGGATGTAGCTGTCCAGAGTTTCTACCAGCTTCTTGACAGCGGTAGTACCCATTTCGTTGTCGTCTTCACCGTTCAGGGCCATCAGGGCAGAACCGATGATGATTGGGGTGTCGTCGCCCGGGAATTCGTAAGTGTCAAGCAGCTCACGAACTTCCATTTCTACCAGTTCCAGCAGCTCAGCGTCGTCTACCATGTCAGCCTTGTTCAGGAACACGACGATGTAAGGAACGCCTACCTGACGAGACAGCAGGATGTGCTCACGAGTCTGTGGCATGGGGCCATCAGCAGCAGAACATACCAGGATAGCGCCGTCCATCTGGGCAGCACCGGTGATCATGTTCTTAACGTAGTCAGCGTGTCCTGGGCAGTCTACGTGCGCATAGTGACGCATCGCAGAATCATACTCTACGTGGGCAGTAGAGATGGTGATGCCGCGCTCACGCTCTTCAGGGGCGTTGTCGATCTGGTCAAAAGCCTTGGCACTGCCGCCCCAGGTTTCAGCACATACGCGAGTCAGCGCTGCGGTCAGGGTAGTTTTACCGTGGTCAACGTGACCGATGGTGCCGACGTTAACGTGCGGCTTCGAACGTTCAAATTTTTCCTTAGCCATGTCTCTTAACCTTTAGCTATAGATAGTTTGATATCGGGTTAGATTTCAGGCACGCATTCTAACAGCGATTGGCCAGGGAAAGGAATTTTCCAGCACAAAAAAACTGAGAAATCCACTTACTCTCCCCGACCATTGCAGTCAGTTAACCGGCCTGAAATGCCATTGGCCTCCGGGCTTTCCCAAAGGCGTCAGGCTCTGCAATCAACCCTGGTTTTTGATAACCGCTTCAGCAATGCTGGCGGGCGCTTCTGCATACTCACAGAATTCCATGGAGTATGTTGCACGCCCCTGGGTTGCTGAACGCAGGTCAGTAGCGTAGCCGAACATTTCACCCAGCGGCACCTGAGCATTAATCACCTTGCCAGAAGGTGTGTCATCCATGCCCTGTACGATACCGCGACGACGGTTCAGGTCGCCCATAACGTCGCCCATGTAGTCTTCTGGTGTCACCACCTCGACTTTCATCATCGGCTCCATCAGGACTGGCTTGGCCTGCGGTGCATATTTCTTCAGAGCTTGTGAAGCAGCGATTTTAAACGCCATTTCGTTGGAGTCAACATCGTGGAAGGAGCCATCGTACAGGCGAGCTCTCAGACCCAGCAGCGGGTAGCCGGCGATAACCCCGTTCTTCATCTGTTCTTCGATACCCTTCTGGATAGCCGGGATGTACTCCTTCGGAATAACACCACCGACGATCTCGTTGATGAATTCCAGACCTTCTTCGCCGTCGGCGGCAGGTGAGAATTCGACCACAACGTGACCGTACTGACCACGACCACCAGACTGCTTGGCAAACTTGTGGTTGGCATCCACGGAGCCTTTGAGCTTCTCGCGGTAGGCTACCTGCGGTTTACCGATATTGGCTTCAACCTTGAACTCGCGACGCATACGGTCAACGATGATGTCCAGGTGCAGCTCACCCATTCCGGAGATGATGGTCTGGCCACTCTCTTCGTCGGTATGCACACGGAAAGACGGGTCTTCCTGGGCCAGTTTGCCCAGGGCGATGCCCATTTTTTCCTGGTCAGCCTTGGTCTTGGGCTCAACGGCCACAGAGATTACCGGCTCGGGGAACTCCATGCGCTCCAGAGTGATGATGCTGTCCATGGCACACAGGGTGTCACCGGTGGTAACGTCTTTCATGCCGATCAGGGCAACGATGTCACCGGCCACGCACTCTTTGAGCTCTTCGCGGTTGTTGGCGTGCATCTGAACCATCCGGCCCACACGCTCTTTACGATTCTTGACCGGGTTGTAAACGGTATCACCGGAGTTCAGAACGCCGGAGTAGTTACGGATAAAGGTCAGAGTACCCACGAATGGGTCGGTGGCGATTTTGAACGCCAGGGCAGAGAAAGGTGCACTGTCGTCAGCTTCGCGCACGGCAACCGTGCCGGCAGCGTCGTCCAGAATACCTTCGATGGCCTTAACTTCTTTCGGCGACGGCATCAGTTCGATAACCGCGTCCAGTACTGCCTGCACACCCTTGTTCTTGAAGGCAGAGCCGCCAAAGACAGGGATGATTTCGTTGGCCAGAGTACGGGCACGGATACCGGCCTTGATCTCTTCTTCGGTCAGTTCGCCTTCTTCGAGGTACTTCTCCATCAGCTCTTCAGAGCCTTCGGCAGCGGCCTCGACCATGAACTCACGCATTTCGGTGCACAGCTCTTCCATGTCGGCAGGAATGTCGCCGTACTCGAAGGTCATGCCCTGGTCAGCTTCATTCCACAGGATGGCCTTCATCTTCACCAGGTCAACCACGCCCTTGAACTCATCTTCAGAGCCGATGGTCATCTGCATGGGTACTGCGTTGGCGTTCAGGCGGTCGCGCAGCTGGTCAATAACCATCTGGAAGTTGGCACCGGTGCGGTCCATCTTGTTGACGAAGACCATACGCGGTACTTCGTACTTGTCAGCCTGACGCCATACGGTTTCGGTCTGCGGCTGTACGCCGGAAGAACCGCACAGTACAACAATAGCGCCGTCCAGAACACGCAGGGAACGCTCTACCTCGATGGTGAAGTCAACGTGCCCGGGGGTGTCGATAATGTTGATACGGTGCTCATCAAACTGAGCGTCCATACCGCGCCAGAAACAGGTAGTGGCAGCCGATGTGATGGTGATACCACGCTCCTGCTCCTGCTCCATCCAGTCCATGGTGGCAGCGCCATCATGAACTTCACCAATTTTATGGCTCAGACCGGTGTAAAACAGAACGCGCTCTGTAGTCGTTGTCTTACCCGCGTCAACATGGGCACAAATACCGATGTTGCGATAGCGGTTGATCGGGGTTTTACGGGCCACGACTCAATCCTCTGATACTTAGAAACGGTAGTGGGAGAATGCCTTGTTGGCTTCAGCCATGCGATGCACGTCTTCACGCTTCTTAACGGCGGCGCCTTTGCTTTCAGCGGCGTCCAGAAGCTCGCCGGCCAGGCGCAGTCTCATGGACTTCTCGCCACGCTTGCGTGCAGCGTCTACCAGCCAGCGCATGGCCAGGGCGGTACGACGGGCAGGACGGACTTCAACCGGTACCTGATAGGTGGCACCACCAACACGGCGGGACTTAACCTCTACCATAGGAGCGATGGTTTCCAGAGCTTTCTCAAACAGCTCCAGAGGCTCCTTGCCGGTACGCTCCAGAACAATGTCCAGGGCACCGTAGACAATCTTTTCAGCGACGGATTTCTTGCCGCTGACCATCACGTGGTTGATGAACTTAGTGAGTGTTTTGTTGCCAAACTTAGGATCTGGCAATACGTCGCGCTTAGCGATTACGCGTCTTCTTGGCATTGATAAGGCCTCTGCGTCGGTCTTCAGGTAATTCAGGATCGCTGCGCACTGCGCACTGACCTGACCTTACTCTCATCAACCTGATATTAAAAAAATTCTGTACTTCTCTGGTTACTGGCCTGGTGCCAGTCGCCAGCTTAACCTTTTGGTCGCTTGGTGCCGTACTTGGAACGGCCCTGCTTACGGTCGTTAACACCCTGAGTATCCAGGCTACCGCGAACGGTGTGGTAACGAACACCTGGCAAGTCCTTGACACGACCGCCACGGATCAGCACAACACTGTGCTCTTGCAGGTTGTGACCTTCACCACCGATGTAGGACGTCACTTCAAAGCCGTTGGTCAAACGCACACGGCATACTTTACGCAGTGCCGAGTTAGGCTTTTTCGGTGTCGTGGTGTAAACACGGGTGCAAACCCCGCGACGTTGCGGACAAGCCTGCAGCGCAGGTACGTCAGTTTTTCTGGCTTTGCGCTTGCGGGGCTTGCGCACCAGCTGGTTAATCGTTGCCATTGAGCAAACTCCAATTGCTTCGAACAGCCATGTCAAAAAGCTATTTCTCAAACTGAAGGAGAATAACTACCTTGGAAAGCCGTTTCGAAAACCGTTTCTAAGTGTCGGGCCTGAACCGTCAGAGGAAGTGCAGCTCAGGCTCCTGCCGTAAACAGCGAAAGCCGGCAGGAACCGGCTGGCGCACTGCCCGTCCTGAATCGGACGCAGGCAGAATAAGGCGGTGAGATTTTACGGATTGACAATAGCCACGTCAAGCAGCGGTTTTGGCAGATTGGCCGGTAAATACTTGAGCTGCGGGCGTTGCGCGAACGCCGACGAAATGATCCTTTTATATACCCAATGGATTTCATGCTGCTACACGGCGGCAATTGAGCGAAGCCCTTGTGCCCTCGGATGCCGGAAGCGTAGAAATACTACGTGACCGGGTGAGCGAATGCAGCCAACAAAGTAGCAACTTGAAAGGTGACAGGTATAGCGTTCATGATCCTGGCGAAAATAACGCAGTAGCAACCCTGACAAATCCTGCGTTATTTAACGGATCACAGCGCCTGATCGATCGAGAGCACCTGCACTGAGGCTGAAAAACTGCTATAGTCGCGCCCGGCTGACCAGCCATTTTAAGCACTTGTGCAATGTCTTTGAAACTTGTCGTTTATTGAGTTCTCCCCATGAGTTGTCACCGCATTAACGAGCTGATCGAACTGCTGATGCCCGTATGGCAAAAGCATCAGAACCTGAACCTGATTGAAATGATCGAACTGCTGGCCAAAAACGCTGGCCACAACGGCCCTCTTGACGAGGTTACCGATGATCTGCTGATCTACCACTTGAAAATGAAAGACATGCCGGCAGATGCCATAATCCCCGGTATCGCCAAAGATGTTGAGGTGGATTTCAAAGAAGCGTTGCTCAAAGCCCGTGGCTGCAAATAATGCCACTCGTCCTGAGATCTGTTAAAACACCGGATCTCTCCTCTCTTTTCTTTACGAAGAAGGGCGGCTCCTGTCGCGGTCATTGAACCATGTTGATTACATTCCTGTCTCAATGCGCATCAACTGTATTGAAAGCCGGGAATAATTTTGAATATTTCAACCAAATCAGGCATCGCCCCTATCAACCGCCGCCCCTCTCCGTTGGGGGATGACGCTGCCCGGATTCTTCCCCGTCGCACGGAGAAGAAAATGCCCTGCTGTTGCTGTCCATTTTTACACCGGGTTGTCATCAGCCGGGCACCTGCCCGGCAGCAACCCTGCGAGCCGGCAACTCAAACTCCTGCAACCAAAACCCACCAGCGCCGAATTTCGTCCGCCCCTGATGCTGGCGGTAACAACGCTGCACAAAGCACAGAGGCATCGAGAGAACTGACCGAGCAGGACAAACAGACAATAGCAGCACTGAACACAATGCTGGGTATCCGCCTGCTCCGGCTTATCCAGTCGGGGGCGCAGGGTTCGGTTTATCAAGGCATCAATGGCAGTAATATTGATTTTGCCGTCAAACTAATCTCAAGGCCACAGAGGCCTTACCGCGAACTCAGTGCCCTGAAATTGCCCGAACACCCCAACATAGCTACAGTTTTTTATCTGCTTCTTTACGATTGCGATCGAGAAAGATACTTCACCGTCAGCAAAGAACAAGCCCATCTGAAGCACAATTCTCGCTCGTTTTACCTTAAAGCCACAATCAGCCAACTGGTGGCCGGCAGGGAATTAGGAGAAGTCCTGATACGCCAGATAACACCAGGACCAAGGCTAACGATGGTGATTATCGGTCAACTGGTTCAAGCCCTGAAACACTGCCACACCCACAATGTCCTGCATCGGGATATAAAACCGGACAACATCCTGCTCACCTCCACCGGAGAGATAAAACTGGTGGACTTTGGCCTTGCTGGCCAGTTACTCAAGGATAACCGCAGGTACTCCATACTGGGCTCCCCTACTTTCTTGTCGCCAGAAATAATCGATGATTCGTCCAACCACCTGATCGACCGCCACGGACACAGTTTTCCGGTGGATACATGGGGTCTGGGCCTGGTACTGTGTCTGACGCTGACAGGCACCCCTCTGTGGCAACTGTTACGTCAGAGGGGGGACAGGCAGTGGCTCAAGACCGCTGAAACCAATGGCTTCTCCGCCTTGCAGTATTGCGCATTCCCGTTGCGACTTGCCCGCATGAATGACCAGCAAAAAAGGATCATGCTGTACAAGTCGGTGCGGATAGAAGCAAAAAACGACCCCAACCTGGCAACGCTGATAGAGCTGATCATCGGCCTGACCAAAGAGTCACCCGCGACGCGCTTGACCTTGGCCGATGTGGAAAAAACACTCAGACAAGAACCGTTATGCCGCACCAACCTGCGCGAAAACATCGAAGCACTGCAATTACATCGCTTGCCCGCCACGGTGCCGCCCTGCCAGATCGAATCAAATATGAACTATCAATCAGCTTGACCACTGTGGTCGACAAAAATCAGTTCATCGGTATCAAACCCAAGCGCCCGGGCCTTGCTGATAAATACCTCTTTCAACTCTTGGCTGACAGCAGGAGTTCTGGCCAGCAGCCAAAGGTAGTCCCTGTTGTAGCTGGTAACCAGAGCATGCCGGTAGTTGTCCAGCTCAAAGACAATGTAAGAGCCATAAAAAGGGCCGTAGAACGACACCTTCAGGTAGCCTTCATCAAGGTTCCGGGCTAGCTTGGCTTTACCTTCCACCTGACGGGGCTCTTTGGTGGCAATATCGATACCGGAGTTGACCACACGCACAGTGCCGTCGGTATTCAGAGCGTAATTGGCCTTGATGTGACTCAGGCCCCGCTCAAAGGAGTGATCGAGCCGGGCAATTTCATACCACGTACCCAAGTAGCGACTTAGCTCGAACGGCTTTACCGGCGTTATGCCTGATGGTATGCCGGTGCAGCTGCCCAACAAAACTGCCATGGATAATACACTGACAACGCTAAGCAACCTGCGTTTTGACCACATTTTTATCGCACTCCGTACAAGACCAGCAAAACCGATCAGAATCACACTGTCTTTAATTAGATGCCTTACGGTTATGGAGGTTCAGTTATTATCATTGTGGTGAAAATTACTTTACTTGAGCACGCATAAAAGCAGAAATCATTTTTTCAGGAGAGGGGGCATGCAAGGGAAAACGCTATTCCTGTTTACCAACGACCTCAGGCTGAGCGATAACCGGGCCTTTCTTGCAGCCGCCAGAAGCTGTCAACATTTGCTCTGCCTGTACTGTGTCGATCCAGCATGGTTTCGGCCAGGTCGCTTCCACGCCAGAGTGATGGGCGAGCACCGCTGGTCCTTTTTGCTGGACAGCATTCACTGCCTTGCCAGGCAACTGGAGCAGCGCCAGCAAAAACTGCTGATCCGGTTACAGTCTCCGGCACCAGCCATTGAGCAGCTGGTCAGCGCCCACGGGATTGCAACCGTCTACCGCAGCCAAAACATTGGTTACGCCGAGATTGAGTACTGGCAAAATCTGTGCCAGCGTCATAAAGGTGTGGCGTTCAGGGAGGTCTCCACCTTTACACTGTTTGACCAGGCCGAGCTACCCTTCGCCCTGAACGAACTGCCAACCACCTTCAGCCAATTTCGTCGCAAGGCAGAACATCTGGCCATCACTGCACCGGCAACCGCGCCGGATATTATCCCCCGCCCCATCGCCGGGCTAAACTACAGCCCAGACCGGCTACCGGCACCAACCAGAACACCCACCAGCGCATTTAAAGGCGGTGCCATTGCCGGGGCAGACCATCTGCGAAGTTACTTCGCCACCTTACAGGCCACCACCTACAAACAGACACGCAACGCTTTGCAAGGCTGGGAAAACTCCACCAAATTTTCCCCGTGGTTGGCTAACGGCTGCATCTCTGCCCGACAAATTGCCCACGCACTCAGCCACTACGAAGCGATGATTCAGGCCAATGAATCCACCTACTGGATTCTGTTTGAACTATTGTGGCGCGAGTATTTCCAGTGGTACGCCCTAAAACACGGTACCCGTTTATTTGCCTCACGGGGCATTCAAGATAAATGCAGACTGTCGTGCTATTACCCGGAGCGTTATCAGAAGTGGTGCGCTGGCCACACGCCCTGGCCCATCGTCAATGCCTGTATGAAAGAGCTTGCCACCACGGGCTATCTGTCCAACCGGGGCCGACAGCTAGTGGCCAGCTGCTTTGTCCACGAACTGGGCATGGATTGGCGCTATGGTGCGGCCTGGTTTGAGCAACAACTGGTGGATTACGATGTCGCCAACAATTGGGGCAACTGGCAATATCTGGCCGGTGTGGGTGCCGACCCGAGAGGCTGTCGTCATTTTGACCTGGACAAGCAGACCCGACAGTACGATCCGAACGGTGACTATATACGGCGATGGAATGGTGATAAAACCTACCCACTGGACAGCGTTGACGCCGCCGACTGGCCGATCATGCCCCATTGAAAAACATTACTCGTCAATGGTTAAGATGGTTGAGATCAGGATATGGTCAGAAGGATAACTCTCAATATCACCTGCTACTTGCTCCCGGTAGGCGTCGTAATTCATAAACAGTCTGCACCTGCCAAGCGCCTTCAGGGTAACAAAGTCGATTTGAAACTCCTGGTCACCTTGCTCGGAGACAATCCTCACCACTTGTTGGCCCTCTGGATTCTCAGGCAACTTGAAACCGTATTTGCCACTGACCGACAAACGATAGAGTTCATCCGGAACCTGACAACCATCAACCAGACGATGCTCAAAACGTTCATCCTCATTGTAATCCCCTCCCGTCACGATGGCCGCGAAGTTTACCGGATACTCCTGCTCCAGCTTGTGGACCAGTTGCAGCAGCTTTTGCAGGTGGCTTTCGTGCTGGACAACGCCCGGAATTCGTGACTCATCCAGTGCCGGGCCCCTCTCCTGCAAACGGTTGAAGCCGCTAAGGTGCTCAGAGCAAGCAGCAAAAGCCACGCTGGAGTTTTTAAATCGAAAGGCACAAACTGCTGCCTTGTTACCAATGGCCTTTTTTGGGAATACAGATTTTTCAGTTGATAGCCCAAGCTGGGCATCTGCGTCTTCCTTAGTCACAAGCAGCGATGTTTTACCGAGCACCTCCAACTGTCCGGCAGGATCGCGCAGAAAGATGGCCGTACCGTGGCGGAGCGCTTCAGGACGCTCTTTTTTGCTCTGGTGTGTCTCGAACTGCATTAACTTGTAGCCGTAAGGGCTAAGCGCATTGACCAGCGGCTCCCGGTCTTTGTTGCTCAACTCCTGCATCAGCAGCAGTTGTGGTGTATTAGCTCTACTCGCACAAACGGACCGGCCATTGACGGTCAGGCCGATCCGTCTGGCCAGCGGTTCAATATTGTTCCGAACATACCGGTCGCATACGGGGCTATTCATCAATTTGGACACATGGGTCTGAATGTCTTTATCAGAAAGCCCCCGTCCTTTCAGCCTGAGAATCAGATTTCTGCCTTGATCGTTGAAAAAACGCTGTTTTTTCTGCTCGGTGCAGCCGTATTGCAGATCCAGATTGGGGGACTGCTTGTTGATGGTGTGAATATGCACATTCATAAAAAATGCCAAACCAGACAGTTATTTGTACAAGTGGACAATATTCTCTGGTCAACGTTCCGCCATACAGCTCAGAAAAAAGCTCATACCCAATGGATTTCATGCTGCTACGCGGCAGCAATTGAGCGAAGCCCCGGAAGCATAGAAATACTACGTGACCGGGGTGACGACTGCATGGATGCAGGAGGTAGAGCAACGCATGGAGCAGTTGCCGGGCGAATGCAGCCAACAAAGTAGCAACTTGAAAGGCGACGGGTATAACGCCTTATTGTGCCACCAGTACCCGATGACGCCACCTTGTCTGATGATCATTGGACAGCTGGGCAGACACTCCGGGAATGGTTCGGGCGAACTCATCGGCCAGAGTCCAGGGTGGGTTCACCACCACCATGCCTGAAGCGGTCATCCCCGCCCCGTCGGGTTGAGCTACACCCATTTCAAACAGATGGACATTGCGGATTTTGCTATTGGCAAAGTCTTTTTCAAGTTGGCGAACCCGCTGCCTGTCCACTACCGGGTACCACAGCAACAGCATGGCCTGTGGCATTTTCTGGTAAGCATTCGCCATGACCTTTACCACTGTCTGGTAGTCTGACTTGACCTCATAAGAGGGGTCAATCAGCACCAGGGCACGATGGCTGGCAGGAGGCAAAAGGGCTGACAATGCCTTGAAACCATCTTCCCGGCGCACGTGGCAGACCCGGCGCTGCTCACAGTTTTGGCGCAGCTCTTCAATGATCTGCGGGTGCATCTCAAACAACCAGGCTTTATCACCGGATCTTAACAACCGTTTGACCAGCAGCGGTGATCCCGGATAGCACCTGGCGTCAATATCATCGGCTACCTGGCGGTGGTAGTCCTCAAGGCCTGGCAACCGGAACCAGTCCAATTTCAAAATACCGTCATCGCTCTCGGCCGTTTTGCGTGCCATGGCCGAGTCCAGCCGGTACAGGCCAGCACCGGCGTGGGTGTCGATGTAATCGAACGGTTTTTCTTTAAGCTGCAAATAGCGCACGCAGGCCAGCAGCAGCCAGTGTTTGAGGACATCGGCGTGATTGCCGGCATGGTAATGGTGTTGATAACTGAACATAGGGTTGTAAAACTCTGCTTAGGCGTTACCACGAGGATTAAGTCAAAGGGGGCAATTCTCGCAGATTTTTGCCTTTCCCGGCACACTGAGGTATTGGTGAATATATCCTGCTCTTCTTGATATCTATACCGGCAGGCATATGATGGGCAGATCAGGGTCAACCGACGAAACAGACCATTGAAAGCTGGCAAGAAGATGAACAAGTCAGCACAAAAATTGTGTGCTGTATGTAATCGTCCCTTTTCCTGGCGCAAAAAATGGGCAAAATGCTGGGAAGAAGTGCGCTATTGCTCAAAACGTTGCCGATCTCAACGCAGTCGATCCCAGGGCAGGGGATGACTTGTACCCAAAGGATTTCAGGTTGATTCGAGGCGGCAAATGAGCGAAGCCTTTATGCCCTCGGGTG
>JAKROC010000007.1 GCA_024509075.1 Endozoicomonas sp. | reverse complement strand
ACCTCAAGATAGTAGGTCTTGTCGGCTTACTCCTGATTTTTGTCGTGTACAGTGAGATCTGACTTAAGCTGGAAATTGGATATTAAAGCCAAATAAATTCAAATTGGAACAACGGGATTACCTGGAATTAAGAGATTGAGTTGGTTGTTCGTTAAGTAAAAAGTGATTGACATCCTCCCGCTCCGTCGGGGCGGGAGGATGTCAATCACAGCGATTTCAGTTCAAACCCGCTCAAAAATCGTGCTGATCCCCTGCCCCAATCCGATGCACATGGTCGCCAGTCCGAGGGTGCCACCATTTTGCTTCATTACATTCAGAAGCGTGCCACAAATCCGCGTACCGGAGCAGCCGAAAGGGTGTCCGAGTGCAATAGCGCCACCATGAAGGTTGACCTTGTCGTCCATGACCTCAAGTAGTTTAAGGTCTTTCAGCACCGGCAGTGCCTGAGCGGCAAACGCCTCGTTCAACTCCACATGGTCGATGTTGTCTATGGTCAGCTTCATTTTATGCAGTGCTTTGGTACTGCTTGGCACCGGGCCATAACCCATAATGGACGGGTCAACACCCGCCACGGCCATAGCACGCACCACGGCGACAGGCTCCAGACCAAGATCTTTAGCCCGTCGGGCCGACATCACAATCATGCAAGAGGCACCATCGGTAATCTGGGAAGAAGTGCCTGCTGTTACCGTTCCTTTTGGGCTAAAAGCTGGCTTGAGCTGGGAGAGAATTTCCACGGTGGTCTCCGGGCGAATGGTTTCATCCCGGGTAAACAGGCAGAGATTGCCATTCTCGTCGTGCCCCTCCATGGGGATAATTTCACCATTAAAATGGCCTGATTCAGTGGCAGCCCAGGCTCGTTGGTGCGAACGGGCACCAAACTGATCCTGATCCTGACGACTAATGCCGTGCATGACACTGAGCATTTCGGCTGTAACGCCCATCATGCCAGCGGCTTTAGCACCATATTTGGACAGCCTCGGGTTCGGGTCTACTCCATGCATCATGCCCACATGGCCCATATGCTCAACGCCACCGACAACAAAAACATCACCGTTATCACTCTGAATAGCCTGCACCGCAGTGTGCAGAGCGCTCATGGAAGAGCCACACAACCGGCTGACCGTTTGCGCGCCCACGGTGTGGGGAATGGGGGTCATTAGCGCTGCCATACGGGCAATGTTCCAGCCCTGCTCCAGGGTCTGGTTGACACACCCCCAGATCACATCCTCAATCTCTGCCGGATCAACCTTGGGATTGCGCTTAAGCAGTTCTGTGATCAGCTTGGCAGACAGCGTGTCAGCACGGACATGCCGATACATTCCATCCTTGGAACGCCCCATTGGGGTGCGTGCAAAATCAATAATTACGGCATCAGTTGGTTTCAGACTCATGTTCTTCTCACTCTTATAATCCCTGACAACTCATCCCTGACAATGGTGACTCAATAATAAAAAGCCTGTCCCGCTGAACCCATGTCCCGCAGTTTGTCAGTGGTGACATACAGCGGGCTGATGGCGGCGTAGCGATCGGCCAGAGCAACGAATTTTGCCACTGTGAGGCTGTCAATGTATTTCAGGGCACCGCCGCGAAAGAGCGGGAAGCCAATGCCCATAATCAGTGCCATATCCGCTTCCGCCACCGACTCAACAATACCCTCCTCCAGAGTTCGCACCGCTTCCAGGCATAGCGGCACCATCATCCGGGCAATAATTTCTTCATCAGAAAATGACTTGCGCTCACCACCAAGCAAACCGTAAACCGTGCCATCGGCCAATTTTTTCGGCTTACCTTTCTTATCCTGCTGATACTGGTAAAAGCCCATGCCGTTTTTCTGGCCAAAACGCTGGTGCTCATACAACACGTCAAGCGCCGTTTTAAAATCGCGCTTCATGCGATCGGGATAACCACGGGCCATAACTTCCTCGGCGTGAATTGCCGTATCAATCCCGATCACATCGAGCAGGTAGGCCGGCCCCATGGGCCAGCCGAACCGTTCCATCACTTTGTCAATCTGCTGGAAGTCGGCACCATCACGGAGCAATTCGGTAAAACCGGCAAAGTATGGGAACAGCACCCTGTTGACCAGAAAACCGGGGCAGTCATTAACAACCACCGGCGTCTTGCCCATTTTCCGGGCATAGGCGACCACCGTGGCAATGGTTTCATCGGACGTTTTACTGCCACGAATAACCTCCACCAGAGGCATAGCGTGAACCGGGTTGAAAAAGTGCATGCCACAGAACTGTTCCGGGCGCTCTAAATCACGGGCCAGATCGTCAATGGCAATGGTTGATGTGTTGGAGGTCAGCACTGTCTGCGGGGAGACACGCTGCTCCACATCAGCCAGAACGGTTTTTTTTATTTTCGGGTTTTCCACCACTGCCTCGACCACCAAATCCACCGAGGCAAAGTCACCATACGACAATGTAGGAATAATCTGATTCAACACACCGGCCATTTTGCTGGCATCCATCCGCCCTCTGGCCACTCGTTTGCTGAGCAGTTTGACCGCTTCGCCAAGGCCCAGGTCCAAACCTGCCTGATTGATGTCTTTCATCAACACCGGAGTACCTTTCAAGGCTGACTGACAGGCAATCCCACCGCCCATAATGCCGGCCCCGAGCACCGCTGCCCTGTTGGTTTCCCTGGCCAGCGGTGCAGACTCTTTGGCCTTGCGCTTGAGTTGCTGATCGTTCAGGAACAACCCGACCAAGGCATCACATACCGGTGTCTTGGCTAGCTTGACAAACCCTTTGGCCTCAATTTGCAGGGCTTTGTCTCGCTCCATAAAAGCGTGCCTTTGGACAGCTTTGACTGCAGCAACAGGCGCCGGCATATGGGGGCCAGCCTGCTTTTTCACCACTGCCGAAGCACTCTCAAAGACCATCATGGCTTCAATGGCCGACAGAGTCAGCTTGCCTTTCTTCTCCCGCTTTCTGGCTTGATAATCCAGCTCACCGGCAATACAGCGACGCACCAGATCCTGGGCTGAGTCTCTGAGCTGCTCAGGTGCTACCACCGCATCGGCCGCACCTACTTTCAACGCAGCGTCTGGACGGTACTCCCTGCCACTGGCAATCCACTCCAGGGCGTTGTCGGCACCAGTCAGCCGGGACAGGCGCACTGTCCCCCCCCAGCCGGGGTAGATGCCAAGCCTGACTTCCGGCAAGCCTACTTTAGCCTCAGTGGATAGCACCCGATAATCGGCGCACAGGCAGATTTCAAAGCCACCGCCCAGGGCAATCCCGTTGATGGCCGCCACCGTCGGCATGGGCAGGTCTTCGAAGGTGGAGAATACGTCATTGACTGACATCAGTTGGGTCAAAAGATCTTCGTCGTCTTGCTGGAAGGTTGTAGTAAACTCGGTAATATCGGCACCGACGATAAAGGCATCTTTGCCGCTGGTCAGCACTACGCCTTTAATGCTGGCATCTTGGCCGATGGCATGGAGTGCGGTGGAGAGATCTTCGATGGCCGCACGATTGAATTTATTGACACTCTGTCCGTTAAGATCAAATTGCAGCTCGACGATGCCATCGGCCATCGGCAGAACCTTGAACGCTTTCCCCCGGTAGATCATGAACCTCTCCTTGCGGATAGCAGACAATCAACCATTGACATCTAGTTATGCGATCCCTGGCAGTTGTCTTACTGTTATTATTGGCAGTTCGCAGTGTTATTTGCCTGTCGGAGTTTATCGCTTACCCGGCGTTAACCCGCTTACCTTGTGTCAACCAGTGGGCAAAGTCAAGGGAGCAGGAATTCAACTTACCATCCGGGCACACCTGTAACCGCAAAATATCAGACAAAGGACAAATAAAACCATGAAGAAAAGGACAATTGGTTTTACAATTTCTCTTCATTGCAAAAGGAAAGCCACTGATGAGCCTCTACAAGCATGTCCTGGTTGCCATAGACTTGTCCGATGAAGTTGACGAAGTGCTTGAAAAAGCCAAATCCATTGCAGAAAAGAACCAGGCCAGACTCACCATGGTTCACGTCGTTGAGCCGCTCAGTGTCGCCTATGGCAGCGACATCCCCCTTGATTTGACCACGTTGCAAGATGAAATCACCGAACAGGCCCGCGAGCGCATCGCCCGGCTGGCCGATTCGATCCATCTGAAAAAAGGTGAGCAGCATGTGGTCTACGGTCGCCCAGAGCGGGAAGTGCACCGTATTGCTGAAGAGTCTGATGTCGATTTGATTGTGGTCGGCAGCCACGGCCGCCAGGGACTGGCGCTGATTCTTGGTTCCACTTCAACCAGTATTTTGCACGGCGCGTCCTGTGATGTGCTGGCGGTAAGGGTAGGCAAGAGTTGACACTACCGCTTTCAGAAGGCTTCGCTGTCGGGATGTTAACGACAGCGTCAATATCCCTGTCGTGTATTGCTCCGACCTGAGGGCTACACCGTCAAGAATGTTGCGAATATTCATGCAAAGTCAGTCAGATCGACTATGATCGATCTCCGATCATGTTTTTACTGTCAAATTTTCTATTTCAGCCTTTTCAGTAATGGAATTATTGGGCTGCATGGGGGGATTTTTCTGAATCTGCCAGTAGTTTTTGAGCAGTTACTATGATCAAGGCCACAATTTGCTTGCTTGTAGTACAGAAAACCTACTAATCGGTTTGTTAGTAGGTAGTTGATAGTGCAAAACTGAATAGCGAAATTCTCTGTGAGTTTCCATTTTGTTTTGTGTACCTCATGCGTGGCTTGGCCGGATTGAGCTGGGATTTGCGGTGATTTTTCTGGCAATAAATAATGGTGCGTCTTAATGATTCCTTGTTCTTCTTCGGCACATTCATTTTCTTTTGCTAACGGCGCTGGCCGGTCGCCGACAGAGCCGGATCTACCAAAAACGTCACAAAATACCAACACTGTAACTGCTCAAAAACCACTGACTGATCCAGGGGCAACTTTTCTGCAGCACGGAAATCCCGTGGTTGAAAAGGCTGAAGTTGATAATTTGCTAGTAAAAAATGAGCAGCCACCTAATATTGACACGCATAAAACGCTTGGCCTTGACAGTTCAGAGGATCATGAAACTGCGGCCAGGCCTTTAGCTTTGTATTCCATATCTCACTTTAATGATTTACGACAACGAAAAGCAAATTCGCAATTGGCTTTATGTGATCTTGTAAAAGACAGAACCGAAAACATTTTTTACGGCCCTGTTATTCCCGGCTGCGGTCGTCTAGATCCCATCAGATTTTTACATGTTATGATTTCCTTATGTGAAAGCTCTGACCAAGACACTTTCCCAAAAAAAATCATTGGTATTGGATCGGGACTTGCCTTTCTTGAAAAATGTTTTGCGTTGATGGAGGGTGTTGACGTTAAATGCTATGACCGTGATCCTGTCAACTGTTTTATGCCTGTCGAAAAAGCTGAATTCCCAAGAGATATTGAAAAAATTCTGCCTGGTGATTGCCAGGGCCATGCATTGGTTTCAGGATATCCTGAAGGGTATTTAGGCCCTGTGCTTGCTGAATTTATTCGACGTGGAGGGGAAATGCTTTGCACCACCGTTGAAGCCGCTTTGTTTTGTGATATGCATGGAGGATATGAAGACAATCCAGATATTCTTTACAAAGGGATTAAGGAGTTAAGAAAAAACAATGGAGAGTTCTTTGAAGTCAGATTAACTGAATACTCACTTTTTGGGCCGCCATCATACATCCAGTTTTATAATTGGCCATCAAGCGTCAAACAGTTAATGTTTGATTATGAGCCGTTAAACGGTTTGTGCTCCGATATTGATTATTATGGTCCCATGTCAGGGCTTACGCACGAAGAGAATGATTCTCATTAAACACCCCATAACACCGGTTTTTGATCGCGAATTGCTCGATTCTTACAGGTAAACGACGCTGGCTATTTCAAATGAGGACAAAATTCGATCAAAAATCAGCCGGAAATACCGTTATTCAGCTGCCTAAATTCGAATGAGAATACTCATGCGTAAGCCCTGGGTCCCATGTAACTACTCAAGAAGGACTGATAGATTCAGGAGAAATTATTCCGCAATCCAGTTGTGCATCTAAGGAATCTGAGCCCCGTTCGGACTTGGGGGGGGCAGCAAATAGATCCGTTCCACCGTTCACACTGAGCCTGCCGAAGTCCAATGACAGCAGCCTTCGACTTTGCTCAGGGTGAACGGAAGCCGAGAAGTTATTTCAGGACAATCACCAGGGCATGAACCGCTAGAAGCCCTTGATCCCACTACCCTTAAATACTGTCCAGCGTCTCCCAGCGTTCCATCTTTTCTTCAATTAGCGTATTCAGCTCGGTAAGCCGGTTGAGCACACTTTGTACTGTGGCCTGATCTTGCTGATAGAAGTCAGGTTCAGTGGTTTTTGTTTCCAGAGCGACCAACTCTTCCTCCAGCGCCTCAATCTCACCTGGCAGGGCATCAAGTTCCCGTTGCAATTTATAGCTGAGTTTCTTTTTCCCGTGCGTTACGGCCGGTGCAGCCTCCTTAGCTACTTTCTTCGGCTCTTTTTTTGCTGACGATGCTTCGGCCACCAACGCAGAAATTGTTCCGCCCTGGCGCAACCAGTCATCGAAACCGCCCACGTACTCACTGATCTGGCCATTTGGCTCAAAGACCAGAGTACTGGATACCACATTATCAAGGAATGCCCGGTCGTGACTGACCAGCAGGATCGTACCGGTAAACTCCACCAATAACGACTCCAACAGCTCCAGCGTTTCCACATCAAGGTCGTTGGTGGGCTCATCCATCACCAGCAGGTTGGCGGGTTTACTGAACAGGCGGGCTAGCAGCAGTCGGTTACGCTCACCGCCAGACAGTGCCTTGACCGGTACCCGACATCGTCCCGGCGGGAAGAGGAAGTCGCCAAGGTAGCCAATCACGTGCCGGTTGGCTCCATTGATGGAGATGCTTTCCCTGCCTTCGGCAACGTTATCAATGACGCTCTTTTCCAGATCCAGCTGATTGCGCAACTGGTCAAAATAGGCGACCTCAATTTTCGTACCCATTGTCACCGAGCCACTTTCTGGCTTGAGATTGCCGAGCAAAATACTCAGCAGTGTGGACTTCCCGGCACCATTGGCTCCGATCAGCCCGATCTTGTCACCGCGCATCACCCGCAGACTGAAGTCTTTGATGACTGTCTGCTGGTCGAAGGACTGGGAAACATTTTTCACCTCGAGCACCAGCTTGCCCGACGCTTCGCCCTGCTCCAGCCCGAAACCGGCACTGCCCTGCACCTCGCGGCGCTGCCGACGCTCTTCGCGCAATTTTTTCAGATCCCGCACCCGACCTTCATTACGGGTGCGTCGTGCCTTGATGCCCTGACGAATCCACGCCTCCTCCTGCGCCAGTTTTTTATCAAATAGAGCGTTCTGTTCCGCTTCCACCTCAAGGGCGTGGGCCTTGCGTTCCAGGTAGGTGTGGTAATCGCACCCCCAGCTGGTCAGCTGGCCTCGGTCCAGCTCAATAATGCGTGTGGCCAGAGACTGCAAAAAGGAGCGGTCATGGGTGATAAACAGCAACGCACCGCCAAAATCTTTCAGCTGGTTTTCCAGCCAGTCGATGGCAATGATGTCCAGATGGTTGGTGGGCTCATCGAGCAACAGCAAGTCCGGCTCGCTGACCAGTGCTCTGGCCAACTCTACCCGACGACGCCAGCCCCCGGACAGCTCTTTCATCTGCTTTTCTGCCGGCAGGCCAAGCTTCTGGATTACCGTATCCACTTTCTGGCTCAGGCTCCAGCCATCCACCGCTTCGAGCTGCTGCTGGACTTTCTCCAAGGCTTTCATATCGCTATCCGTACAGATATTCGCGGACAAAGAGTGAAAGCGGCTGATTAACTCGCCAACCGCTTCGAGACCCGAGGCAACCACATCATAGACTTTCTTGTCATCCTGATCGGGTAGATCCTGATTCAGCACGCCCACCTTCAGACCCGGTTTGCGCCACACCGAACCATCGTCGGGCACTATGCTGCCAGCCACCAGTTTCATCATGGTGGATTTACCCGCCCCATTGCGCCCCAGCAGGCAGACCCGTTCGCCACGGCGAATCTGGAACTCGGCGTTATCCAGCAGTGGCTGGTCACCATAGGCAAGGCTGACTTTTTCGAATCTGAGTAGAGGCATTGTTCATCCACAAGCACTGGCAGGCCGGGCCAAAATGCATTAATTAAAAGGCGGATAGAATAGCGACAACCACCGCCCTTGGATATACCCGTCGCCTTTAAAGTTGCTACTTTGTTGGCTGCATTTGCTCACCCCGGTCACATAGTATTTCTATGCTCCCGGGGCTTCGCTCATTTGCCTCCTCGAATCAACTTGAAATCCATTGGGTATAGACCCTCGCTCAGAGCTTTTTCAGACACAGCACTGCCAGCATTGCCAGCAGCTGACAGGCCAGCAGTGGCATGAAAGCCAGTTGATAGACCTCAATGGTCAGTGATGCACCGCCCAGGTTCTCAAGAATAAAGCCGATCAATGGTTGCATTACCGGCCCGGCCAGCAGCATGGAGCCGTTGGTGATCGCCAGCAGCACACCCGAGCGCCCAGGTGAGCTGATACGTTTTACCGCCGAGAATGCCAGCACGTAGCCGCCGCTGCTGACACCGGACAGAAAGCAGAGCAGCCCCATTCCTGTCATGGAGCTGGGCCAGAAAATCAGCAGGCTGAAGAACAGCGGCGAGAGCGTGGCACTGGTGATCATGATGATCCGGATTTTGCCCAGCACGCAGACCAGCCAGCCGAGCACCGGGGCACCAATAGCTGCACCGACAAACAACAGTGAAACCATATCGGCAATGGCTGCCTCGCGTCCGGGAAAGCGCTCGTAGAAAAACGGAATCCCCCACAAGCCAGCAAAGCTGGTGATGGTGGCAAACAGGCCAAAACCATAAAGGCAGCACAGGGTCAGAGAGGTCCGATCCAGCTCAGTGCCGCTGGCAATGGCTGGCTCGCTGGGGGACTCCAAGTCACAAAGTGCCCGTGGTGGTTTGCTTTTGACAAACAGGGCAATCAGGCCAGCCAGTACCACGCCAAAAATGGCAGCTGCCTGCATTGCCCCCTGCCAGCCGTAGCAGGCCATGATATCCGGCAACACCATAGGCCCAATGCCGCCGCCGGCCAGGGCAAAAGACTCGATCAAACCAGACAGCGTAGGAAAGTGCCGCTCAGGAAACCAGCGGCTGGCCAGCGTCATACAAACGACAATGACCGGAGCCGTGATGACTCCCATCAATGCTCGTGAAGCACTGGCCGACCAAATGGTTTCAGACACGCTGAACCAGTAACAGGCCGCGGCCATCAGCAAGCTGCAAGCTGCCAGCAGCAGGCGGGCGTTACAGCGGTCAGCCAGGTAACCACCAGGCACCTGGAACAACAGGTAAAGGTACAAGAAGCTGCTGGTCAGCCAGCCGATTTCGGTCACATTCAGGTTAAAGGCGAACATCAGCTGGGGCACCATCACGGACGGTGACCCTTGCAGCATAAATTGATAGGAGCAAAACAGCGCTGCTATGGAGCAGATGAGAATGCCTTTCAGGCTGATAACAAGCGTCGCCACCGTAACCACTCCCTAACGAACCCGCAACGTGTCAAGCGTTTCGTTAGATTGGCTGGCCAATTAAAAGTTCAATACGACTGAGGCATTATAATCTCAGCGACTTCAGCCATGCCGGCACCGGGCATATCCAGCGTCAGGACCAGCGCCATGGCTGTCTGAAATGATGGGCCATTACTGGTGCTGCCATCGCACAACAAACCGGCCAGACAGCTGACCAGCGGCATATGGCTCACCAGCAGCACCACACCTGACTCTGGCAGTGCCTGTACGACGCTGGCGCTGTCTCCATCAGGCTCCAGGGCATCGAGCGTGTCCACCGCAACGCCACATGCCTTGCTGACAATGCCGGCGGTCTGCTGTACGCGCAGGTATGGGCTGGCGATAATACGGTTAATTTGCTGACCGGCGAGCTGGGCAGCGGTACTGCTGACTTCCTGAATCCCTTGCCCAGTCAGGCTTCTCTCACGATCCGACGGTGCTGACCAGTCAGCCTGCCCGTGGCGCATAATGATGACTTTCATGATCAATGGCCGTCTTCGTCCTGCCCCTCAACGAATGACTGCTCAGGGGCAGGCCAGTCGGAGAAAGGGAAAGGTTTTACGTCAGAGTTATAGGTAAGGAAACAGGTAATTTGAAAGATATACCGATTAACGCTGGCACTGAGTTTTAACAGCCGCTGGTTTGGATCACTGGTGACAAATCCGTGCGCGGCCTGAATGATGGCCAGCAGCATTACGGCAAATGCTGCCAGGTAAGCCACCACAGCAAACAGCAACATAAAGGCCAGGCGCAGCCAGCGGGATTCGGACTTTAAATTGTTGACCACTTTTTCATCCATAACAGTTCTCCTGTTTTTGGCTCATAGTGTCCAGTTATCTGGACATAAACTCAACATCAGTCTTCTGCTCCCTGAGCATCATGCCCTTGACCAGGGTGGCAATCGCCTGCCCCTCGAAGATAATGGTGTGAAGGCCATCAACCAGCGGCATATAAACCCCCAGCTCATCGGCCTTCTGCTTGACCTGTTTCAAGGTATTGACACCTTCGGCCACCTGCCCTAGCCGGGACTCAGCCTCTTCCAGTGAACTACCCCGACCGAGGGCGTATCCAATCCGGAAGTTTCGGCTCAAATCTGAGGTACAGGTCGCCACCAAGTCCCCTACCCCGGCCAGTCCGAGAAAGGTCATGGGGTTAGCACCAAGGGTAACGCCAAAACGGCTCATTTCGGCCAGGCTGCGGGTGATCAGCATGCTTTTGGTGTTCTCACCCATGCCCAGTGCGGCACCCATGCCCGAAACGATGGCGTAGATATTTTTCAACGCTCCGGCCAGCTCGACGCCATACACGTCACTGTTGGCATAAACCCGAAAGTAGTCACAGTGCAACACCGACTGAATTACCTGGCACAGTTGCTCGTCTTTACTGGCAATAACGGTGGCTGTGACCGCTTTGGCGACAATCTCCCGGGCCAAGTTTGGGCCACTGAGTACGCCGATGCGAGCTTTATCAAGCTCTTCGTTAAGAATCTCACTCATCAGGTCAAAAGTGACCGGCTCGATGCCTTTTGTGGTGCTAATGACCATCTTGCCCGAGAGCAATGCCCCGGCTTTGCGCACCACTTCCCGGAATGACTTGCTGGGTATGGCGATCAGGACGATATCCGCATCAGCGACCACTGCCGTAAGATCGGCATCAGCCGTGATGGAGGGGTGAATAACAAACTCAGGCAAGTAGCGAGCATTGATGTGATCTTCATTAATGCTTTGCGCCTGCCCCGGGTCGCGCATCCAGAGTTTGACCCGATGGCCGTTGGTGGCAGAAATATCTGCCAATGCGGTACCAAAACTGCCTCCACCAAGTACCGCGATGGTGTATTTACTGGCAGTGCCTGCCATGTCTTCAGGCCGGTCTGACATATCATTAACCTTGGTTATCACTGCAAAACTGACCAGATCATGGCCTAGCCTTTGGCTAAAGTACTTATTTAACCATTCATCGGTGCCCCTTGCACAGCATTGGCTTATACCCGTTGCCTTTCAAGTTGCTACTTTGTTGGCTGCACTTGTGCTCTTCAGGGTATTCGCTCATCCCGGTCACATAATATTTGTGCTCCCGGCACCCGAGGGCATAAAGGCTTTGCTCATGTGCCGCCTCGAATTAATTTGAAATCCTTTGGGTATATATTGTTCGGCACACCATCTTGCAACCGTTTATCAAACGAGGCCGATTGCTTTCTGTTCTATATTTGCGGGCCCTGATAAATCACTGTGCTCTCTGGTACCGCTGTCCTGCCCTTGTCCAAAACCGTCCCGATCACCGGCAGTCAGCCAGGATCAATCCTTTCGAGGATCGATGCCGTGTTGTCTTTTTGTTACAAATTGGCGAACCTCACTACGACAAACACAAAGCAGTGGTATAGTTCAGTCTCGGAACTATAGTAGTGTATTTATCCTGCCAGAGTCTCAAATGGGTTTCAGTCCATGACGATATGCCATTGGGCTACTCGATCGGCGATCAGAGGCAGTCACAGCTCTGATGCCGCACTTTCCAGGAACAAGGAAACCAATGAATCAATCGTTTAACCCCGAATTCAAACAGGCAGCTTTTAGCAAAGAAGATTTATTACGTTGCTCCAGGGGCGAGCTCTTTGGTCCCGGCAATGCCCAGCTGCCCGCTCCCAATATGCTGATGCTCGATCGTATCGTGCACATCTCTGAGCAAGGCGGCGCCTTCGGCAAGGGTGAGATCATCGCTGAGCTTGATATCAGCCCTGATCTCTGGTTCTTCCAGTGCCACTTCCCCGGTGACCCGGTGATGCCTGGCTGCCTGGGACTTGATGCCATGTGGCAGCTGGTCGGTTTTTATCTGGGATGGATGGGCAACCACGGGCGTGGACGCGCCCTTGGCAGCGGCGATGTTAAATTTACTGGCCAGATCCTGCCCACGAACAAAAAAGTAACCTACCGTATCGACATTAAACGCATCATCTCTCGTAAGCTGGTGCTCGGCATCGCCAACGGTACGGTTATTGTGGACGACCGGGAAATATATACAGCGGAAGGGCTGCGGGTCGGCCTTTTCCAGAATACGGACTCTTTCTGACTTAAACAGACTATTCAGGTTGACATCAATGAAACGCGTTGTAGTTACAGGGATTGGCATCACCTCTTGTCTGGGCATTACCCAGGATGAGGTGGCCAGCAGCCTCAAGGCAGGGTGCTCGGGCATTCGTTTCAACGAAAGCTATCAAACCCACGGTTTCCGCAGCCAGGTTTCTGGCTCAGTGGATATCGATTTTGAACAGTTTATAGACCGCAAAACCCTGCGCTTCATGGGTAGCGCTGCTTCTTATGCTTACATTTCCATGAAGCAGGCCATTGCAGATGCCGGCCTGACCCCTGAACAGGTATCCCATCCCCGCACCGGCCTGATTGCGGCCTCCGGTGGCGCTTCCTCGCAAAACATCGTGGAATCCGCCGACATTATGCGGGAAAAAGGCGTAAAACGCGTAGGCCCATATCGGGTTACCCGCACCATGGGCAGCACTGTCTCTGCCTGTCTGGCTACCCCGTTTAAAATCCAGGGCATCAATTACTCTATTACCTCCGCCTGTGCCACCAGTGCCCACTGTATTGGTAGTGCGGTAGAGCAGATTCAACTGGGCAAACAGGACATCGTGTTCGCCGGTGGCGGTGAAGAAGAGCACTGGACGCAAACTGGCCTGTTCGATGCCATGGGTGCGTTGAGCACCAGGTACAATGACACTCCGCAACAGGCTTCCAGAGCCTACGACGCTGATCGGGATGGATTTGTCATTGCCGGTGGAGGCGGCATGATCGTGGTTGAAGAGTTGGAACATGCCAAAGCCCGTGGCGCGCAAATCTATGCTGAAATCACCGGTTACGGCGCCACTTCCGACGGGTACGATATGGTTGCCCCTTCGGGCGAGGGGGCTGCACGCTGTATGCGTATGGCGATGGCTTCTCTTAACGGCCCGATTGATTACATCAATACCCACGGAACCAGCACCCCAGTGGGCGACGTAGCCGAACTGAAGGCCCTGGTTAATGTCTTTGGTGACCAGATGCCAGTGATTAGTTCCACCAAATCCCTCTCTGGTCACTCGCTCGGTGCCGCTGGTGTTCACGAAGCGATCTATTGTCTGTTAATGATGAAACACAACTTCATTGCAGCTTCTGCCAATGTTCAAACTCTGGACGAAGCAGCGGTTAACCTGCCCATTCTCACAGGTGGTGCCCGCGAGCAGACTTTGAACCGGATCATGTCCAATAGCTTTGGCTTTGGTGGCACAAACGCCTGTCTGGTATTTGACCGCTATCAGGACTGATACCTCTGCCTGTTAACTGGGCCGGCAATGTGCCGGCTTTGACATCCCCTTCGACAACGATGGTAGTGAGCAAGACATCAGAAAATGGATTTCAGGTGGGGCCGGCCATCGACAAAAAATACTAACCTCGAAACCCAGTCGCTCCCGATGATTACACGACAATATCCATAACACGAACAAAAACACACTTATAATATTCACAGAAAAAGAAGACCCTCAGCTACTTATGCTGAAGCAAAACTCTCATTTCTAACCCTGAATTCCTGGCTATTTTATGATGTTACGAAGTATCAAACTCCAGTTTTTGGGCCTTTGATCCGTGTGCAATTGCATCAAACAAATCATCCCAACTATCAATCAGCAAAGTAAGAAATAAGCTGGAAATTTTTTCCACAATCGTTTCCGTGTTGGCTTCGCTGGTTTATTTAAAGCTTGTTGAAATCGTGGGCAAGCCAATTCCTGGATTTGATCCACAAGAAAAGCAAGGAATGTAAGGTAGGCGAAGTTCGTAGCCAGGTGATATTCACCATGATCATAGCTGTGCTCAAGTTGATAGCCTTTGTTCTTCAGGGTGTTAAACGTTTGATTCTCAATATGCCATCTACAACGGCCTCCTCTCATGACAGACTCAACAGTATTCTCGGTTAATTCAATATCGGTTATCCAGCACCAAACATGCGAATTACCATATTTATCAGTTTCAATATAATCCAGGACATTGACCTGCTCTGCAACATCTTGAAGATTCAGGGTCACATTGTTTGCATAGCGAAACCTGTGAGTTGTATTTTTCTGTTTATCAACAATGGTATGATGCTTAACTACACCTTGATCATAAAGCTCATTCATGGCCTCAATAAGCGACACATGGTTACCATCTTTTGCGACGATAATAAAGTGCCAGCCATACTCCCTGATCAGAGCAATGGTAGGGTTGTCAGCGTATAAGCCATCAAGAAGAATGATCAGTTTTAGTTGTGGATGGTCGTGTTTTACCTGAGCCAGAAAGCGTCGGATAGCCACTTTCTCACAATCATTTTTTGTTGTTCCATCTTGTTTACAAATAGCTTCGGGGGCTAAAGGAAGCACAGTTTTTTGGGTTGGGTGGACAATGCACCCACCCATAATATTGTGATAATAAGCTTCATTCTTTTTGCCTTTGTTAATGATGCAACAGTCATCACAGCGACAGGATCCTGAATAAAAAAGGCCAGTGCCATCAACAGGAAGAAGATAATGATCTTTTAGCTTGCCACATTTAAACTCGAAGCCTTTAAGCGCACCATTACGCTGAACAATATTGAATAGCTTCTTAAAGGGAGTCTTAAACTCGATAGGATCTACAGGGTCAAGAACTTCTCTCATTCTTGTGTCAGAAGGCACAGTACCATCTTTAACAAGATAAAGTTTTTTGAGGTTATAGGAGTTTACTTTTTCAAATCTTTCCTTATCAAAAGCTAGCAGTGAATCACACTTTAAATGCATCATGGCAAAAGCAGATTTTAGAAAATTTGTAAATGGAATAATGCACTTATTGGGTCGGTGATCAGGTATTTTTTTAAAGCATTCAGAAACGGTTTTTATAAGATAAGTAGCACTGAATTGCCTGATTTTTTCCTGTGCTAATGTACCCATTATTGATCCAACGACGATGACTTAGTAGAGAACAATTTTAGACGAAAAATTGTGCGGATACGATTTTGTTGCCTCCTCTGAGAGCCTTGTACCAGTTAGGCTCCAGAATTCATCGGGAATTGCTGCTCGAAACCCCCTCTCAAGATTGATGCCAGCGCTGTAATTATTAACAGAACATTGCCTTGGCACTGCTCAAGACCACAGGTCCATTCCACGCAGCTCCAGAATTCAGGGGTAACACACTTAAAATGGGCGCTTTTACCTGAGATATACCCGTCGCCTTTCATGTTGCTACTTTGTTGGCTGCACTTGTGCCCTTTAGGGTATTCGCTCACCCTGGTCACATAGTATTTCTATGCTCCCGGGGCCTCACTCATTTGCCGCCTCGAATCAACTTGAAATCCTTTGGGTATAAGTAAGCAATTACAAAAATAACACACAGCTTGATTTACATCATAAAAACCGGCACGTGTTTTTTGTAGAGTCAGGATCAATTTTTTCACTCAAATTGGATATGACATATGACACAAACAATATCTCAGGCACCACCGGTAGAGAGTAGGACTTCCTGGACAAAACGCGATACCGAATGGATGCTAACCCTGTTTGGTACAGCCATTGGTGCTGGCGTTTTGTTTTTGCCCATCAATGCCGGTCTTGGCGGAATCTGGCCATTGATTCTGATGACCATCTTGATTGGCCCTATGACCTTCCTGGCACACCGCGGCCTGAATCGTCTGTGTCTGTCGTCTAAAAACCCCAATGCCAATATCACCGAAACCGTTACGGAACATTTTGGCCAGAAAGCTGGCAGCCTGATTACGTTCGGTTACTTTGCGTCGATCTATCCTATTTTGCTGATCTATGGCATTGGCATTACCAACACCGTCAGCTCTTTGATGGTGAATCAGTTGGGCATGGAACAGCCAAACCGGGCCATTCTCAGTTTTGTTCTGGTGGCAGCGATGGTCAGCGTCATGATTGCTGGTCAGAAAACAGTCTTGAAAGTGACTAACGCCATCGTTTATCCGCTGATTGCTGTTCTGCTGGGTACGTCACTCTACCTGATCCCGCAGTGGAATACGGCTCAGTTTGATGCCTCTGTCACTCCCGGTGACTTCCTGAAAACCGTTTTTCTGACCATTCCGGTGCTGGTATTTGCCTTTAACCATTCGCCAGCGATCTCGACATTCGCTGGTGCCTACCGGAAAGAGCTAGGTGATAATACTGAGCCTCAAACCAGTAAGACCTTGTTGCGTACCACCATGATGCTGGTTGGTTTTACCATGTTCTTTGTTTATAGCTGTGTACTAACTCTGTCGCCTGCTGAACTGCTAGCAGCCAAAGCCGCGAACCTGCCGATTTTGTCAATCTTTGCTGAGCGCACTGACAACCAGATTTTCGCCTGGCTGGCACAAGTGGTTGCCATTGTGGCCATTTCGTCCTCCTTCTTCGGCCACTACATGGGTACCCGCGAAGGTCTGCAAGGCATAATCGTCAACCGCGCCAAAGCTGCTGGCAAGACAGTGAATATGAAAGCCATTGACAAGGGAATCATTGTTTTTATCACGCTAAGCGTCTGGGCAGTTGCCTACGCCAACGTCAGTGTTATGGGCATGATTGAATCTCTGGTGGCACCAATCCTGGCAGTGATTCTTTTCATTTTGCCGGTTTATGCGACTCGTGCTGTACCGTCAATGAACCAGTACCGCAGCAAAGCCAACATCTTCACCGTCGTGATGGGTTTAATCGCCATTACCGGCTTCATCACTTCCCAGTTGATGTAATGAAATAATACGTGCAACACTGCGGTAAATCGGGAGTGCCAATTGCACTCCCGCACTGTCAGCACATGAAAAATAGCGGCACAATACAACAATACCCCACTCTGTCAGGCCAATGGCCACACAGTCGCGCAAGACATCACTCAATGGCCGTCATTTTTAACTTCTTCATAGAGTCAAAATAACCATGCTCAGCATTTTTGATATTTTCAAGACAGGCATTGGCCCGTCAAGCTCCCACACGGTCGGACCAATGTGGGCAGGCCATCGCTTCCTGAACGAACTGGAACAAAAAGGGGTACTGCCGAGCATTGCCTCTGTGCGTATTGGACTGTACGGCTCGCTGGCCCTGACTGGCGTTGGCCACAGTACTGACAAGGCAACTCTCCTCGGTCTGGCCGGTTATCGTCCAGACACCATCAACCCCGACGAAGCCGATCAGATTTTTGCTGACATCAAAATCAGCAAAGTGCTCAAGCTTGCTGGTAAACACCAAGTGACCTTTGACTATGATGAGCACTTAATCTTTCACAATGGTGAAACCCTGCCCGAGCACCCAAATGGCCTGCGTATTTTTGCCTCAGACAGTAATGGCATTGTCGTTTACTATAAATCCTATCTGTCAATTGGCGGCGGTTTTATCGTCTGTGCCGATGAATTCAACCAGATACAAAACACTGGCAGCAATGCTGCAACCATTGAAGAACCCGTACCTTATCCGTTCAAAAGTGCCACCGAGTTGCTCGAGCTGTGCCATCAGCACAATATGACCATCGCCCAACTGACTATCGCCAACGAAGTGGCTCGCCACGGTGGTGACTTTGAGCTGGTCAACAGCAAAATTGACGCCATCTGGGAGGTGATGAATGCCTGTATTGAGCGCGGGCTACGTATGGAAGGCACCCTGCCCGTCAGTGGCCTGAAGCGTCGTGCACCGGATCTGCATCAAAAGCTGACCGAAAATTCCGTCAGCATCTTGCTCGATCACTTCGTCATCATGGACTGGGTAACACTCTTTGCCATGGCGGTTAACGAAGAAAATGCCTGTGGTGGACGAGTGGTGACAGCCCCGACAAACGGTGCTGCCGGCGTGATTCCTGCGACACTGGCTTACTATAACCGATACATAAGTACCAACAACCAGCAAGGCATCCGGGATTTTCTCGCCACTGCTGCGGCCATTGGTGCGCTGATTAAAATGAATGCGACTATTTCTGGTGCTGAAGCGGGTTGTCAGGCCGAAGTTGGTTCTGCCTGCTCAATGGCTGCGGCAGGCTTGGCTGCAGTTCAGGGCGCTTCCATGGAACAGGTGGAAAATGCTGCGGAAATCGGCATGGAGCACCACTTGGGCATGACTTGTGATCCCATTGCCGGGCTGGTGCAGATTCCCTGTATTGAGCGTAACGGAATGGCGGCCATCAAGGCCATTACTGCTGCTCGCCTAGCCATCCGTGGTGATGGCAGCCATGCAGTCTCTCTCGACAGTTGCATTGAAACCATGTATCGCACTGGCCTTGACTTGCAGGCGAAATATCGGGAAACATCCCTCGGTGGCCTGGCTGTTCATGCCAGGGCGCAACCGATCAAAATGGTTTCCTGATCCAATGCCAGGGGGCTGTCAAGCGCAGCTGCCTGGCAGTTCTTGTTGTGACCAGCGGCAATTGGGCTAGAGTTGAGCGTTGATCAACCAGAACAGATAACAACACAATGATTCCGACAGCCCAAGCAACTCCAACTTTTTACGGCGAGTTCTCTCCTTCGGCTCCGACAGCCCCACCAACTCCTCCTGCCAACAGTGTGATGTACTCTCAGAATCCATTAGCCTGGGCGATGCCTCACTCCAGTGGCATGCGCTACCTCCCGACTCAAATAACTCAGCCAACACCTTATCCCAGCGGCATACGCTACTTCCCGACTCAAATAACTCAGACAACACCTTATTCCAGCGGCATACGCTACTCCCCGACTCAAATAACTCAGACAACACCTTATCCACTTACCGCCGGTGTCCACGTCAGCACGAATCAGACAGCTCACCCCCCTGCCCCTTCCGGAGCCATGCAATGTTTCCCGAAGCCCACCGTTCAAATAACTCCTTCGTTCAGCGGTGCGCATAATTCCATGCCCCGACACCCTGCCCCTCAGATTGCCCATCAGCAATCCCCTTCAGCCCAACGGCAGCGACATGATATCTATCCAATGGAGCCACACCATCAGTGGCCTGTACTTTTTAGTCCCCGGAGTGTCAATCCACCTTACCATCCACCACCAGGCCTGATACTTCCAGAGAGCAGCAACCAAACGACAGTATTCGTACAAAATCCTGCTGGTCAACACCGCACAAACAACCATCTGCCTGATAGACCTTATGGCGCTGAATTGTCGCAAGGTTCAGCACCAGCTGCCTGTCAACCCGTTTACCTCCTCTGCATCCCTGGTGGCTTCGGTGCTTCAGGATTTGTCAGAAATTGCTGCTTTCAACCATGGGGTGGACAGCTAAACCGCCCAGCTCACCATGACCTTCAGAGAATGCTGGTACAATGGCTGCTCTACCACCAGGGTAGGCATGTATTGGGGGAGATACTGTACATCTCAGCTGATGGTGATAACTGTCTGGGCTTTTTTTCATTACCAGACTGTCCACAGGTACAGATCAAATTCCGCTTTCGACTAAACAGCAGTCACCGCCCTGTTTTGGCCCGGAGTTCAGTCAGTAAGTTTCACATTCACGGGCAGTTACAACTGAATACTAACCGTCTGCACCAGTACGTTTATAACCTCTCACCGAATGATTTTCTTAACTTGCGTGACCAGACCGGTGAGCCCTGTCGAATTCCCATTAGTCTGCAATGTGCCGCCATCAAACACAAAAAAACCAACATTGTCATATTGACCAGAGAGCTCAGGGAGATCGTTGATTATCTCAATAACCTGGGCTCAACCCCTGTCAAGGGCAAAGTGTTGCGCTGGAATAAACGCACCAGTTGCCGGGCAATGCACAAGATTGAGAATAAGAACCGTTATATCAAGTTCTTGTTTGAAATTCCTGAACCGCACAGAAACCTGGGCTTTGACGAGCTGAAACGACTATTTAGTGCCGTTCATTGTAAGCTATCGTTTGATAAGGAAGGGTTGACAGGATACGTTATCGAAATTGGCCTTGAAGGTTTCAGGGCTGATGACTCCCCAGATGACATCATTGCCATCCGTGGCAAAGATGTTCAGTTGATACCTGCTGGCGGTGACACGGTCAGTTAAGCGTCCTCGGCAAAACTTCCCATCCCATCAGGCATCGGTGCCAGACGATTTTGTTGAAACAGAGGGCCTGGTGCCCAGCGCTGGCAGAGTCAAGAGACAGACAAAGTCTGTCCGGAACACGATCAACGCTCTATCTGCCAAGTCGTCCCATCCCGGCTGTCTTGCAGGACAATGCCCTGCGCCGCCAGCTCGTCACGAATCCGATCGGCAGTGGCGAAATCGCGACCCTTTTTCGCTGCCACTCGCTGCTCAATCATTGATTCAATCCAGGCCTCGTCAACATCGGCGCCAGATTGCAAGAATGACTCAGGACGACGCTGCAAAACACCCAGGATGCCACCCAGTTTAACCAACAGGGCCGCCAACGGCAGAGCGGCGCTGATGTCCTGGATTCGCACTGTGTTCAGATGTCGCACCAACTCAAATAGCACCGCCAAGGCTTCTGGCGTATTGAAGTCGTCGTCCATTGCCCGAAAAAAGCGCTGCTCAAACTCACTGTCTGCCACCGGATCAACCCCAGAGAGATCCAGCCCCTTCAGCGCCGTGTAAAGTCGCTCAAGCCGCACACCCGCTTCTTTCAAACTGTCTTCTGAGTAGTTGATCGGGCTGCGATAATGACTGGAGATCATGAAGTAGCGCACTACTTCATTATCGTACTGCTCCAGCACCTCACGAATGGTGAAAAAGTTGTTCAGGCTTTTGGACATCTTGACGTTATCAACACGGATTGCTCCGGAGTGCATCCAGGTGTTGACGAAACGGGCACCATTACACGCCTCGCTCTGGGCAATCTCATTCTCATGGTGCGGGAAGATCAGGTCTGAGCCGCCACCGTGAATGTCGAAGGTATCGCCCAGGCAACTCTTGCCCATGGCCGAGCACTCAATGTGCCAGCCCGGGCGTCCTTCGCCCCAAGGGGATGACCAGCTTGGCTCACCGGGCTTGACCGCTTTCCACAGGACAAAGTCCAGTGGGTCTTCTTTCTGCTCTTCCACCTCAATGCGGGCACCAGCCTCCAGCTCAGCCAGCACTTTGCCGGAAAGCTGACCATAATCGGCAAAACGGTGCACACGGTAATAGACGTCGCCATTGCCCGGCGCGTAGGCAAAACCCTTCTCGATTAGCTGTTCGATCATGGTCACCATACGCGGGACAAACTCAGTGGCCCTTGGCTCCTGATCCGGCGGCAAATTGCCCAGACGCTGGAAGTCCTCACGCATGGCGGCCACCATATACTCAGTCAGCGCTAAAAAATCTTCACCATTTTCTGCCGCCCGACGGATAATCTTGTCATCCACATCGGTGATATTGCGCACATAGGTCAGGTCATAACCCCGGGCACGCAGATAACGGGCCACCACGTCAAAAGCCGTGACGGTGCGCGCATGACCTATATGACAGTAGTCGTACACAGTCATACCGCAGACGTACATACGCACATGGTTACCATCCAGAGGGGTAAAAGGCTCCTTTTTACGGCTCAGACTGTTATATATTTGCAGCACTTTATCCTTCCTGTCGTTGTTTCAGACTTTATTGGCCCAGGTATCCTTAAGCCCGATGGTCAGGTTGAACACAGGGTTTTCCGGGGAGTGATCAAAACGATCAGCAACAAAATAACCTTCCCGCTCAAACTGGAACGACTCTTCCGGTGACGCATTGACCAGCGCCGGCTCAACCCACGCCTGAGTCACATTCAGGGAGCCTGGGTTGATGTGGCTCAGGAAATCCTCATCACCCCGATCCGGTGACGGGTGGCTGAATAACCGGTCATAAATACGCAGCTCAGCCTGTTTGCCGTGGCTGGCGGAAACCCAGTGAATCACGCCGCGCGGGCGAATGCCCTCCGGTGGATCTTCACCGACGGTGCCAGGCACGTAAGAGGCGCGCACCTCAACTATATTTCCGCTGTCGTCTTTAATAACTTCGTCGGCTTTAATGACGTAAGCGCTGCGCAGACGTACATAATCGCCGATCACCAGACGCTTGAATTTTTTGCGCGACAGCGAAGTGTCTTCGGTAAAATCTTCCCGGTCGATATAAATGTCCCGGGTAAACGGCAGGATTCTGCTACCCAGCTCCGGGCGATTGGGGTGAACCGCAGCGGTCATTTCCTGTACTTCCCCTTCAGGCAAGTTCTGAATCACCAGCTTCAACGGTGACAGCACCGCCATGGCACGAGCGGCGTTGGTGTTCAGATCATCACGAATGGCGTGCTCAAGCATAGAAACATCAGCAGTGCCATCCGAACGGCTGACTCCGACCATTTCAGAGAAACGACGGATGGCGGCTGGCGTGTAACCACGTCGGCGCATGCCAGAGACAGTGGGCATACGCGGATCATCCCAGCCATTGACCACACCCTCGTCCACCAGTTTTTTCAGCTTACGCTTGGAGGTGACCGTGTAATTCAGATTGGTGCGGGCAAATTCGTACTGCGTCGGTCTGGCCGGCACCGGCAGATTGTCCAGGAACCACTCATACAGTGGGCGGTGATCCTGAAACTCCAAAGTACAAATGGAATGCGTGATGTACTCGATAGCGTCTTCCTGACCGTGGGCAAAATCGTAGCTCGGATAAATGCACCATTTATCACCCGTCTGATGGTGGGGCACTTTGCGAATACGGTACAACACCGGATCACGCATATTCATGTTCGGGCTTTGCATGTCGATTCTGGCACGCAGAGACGCTTTGCCCTCGTCATACTCCCCGGCGCGCATCTTTTCAAACTCGGCCAGGTTTTGTTCGATACTTTTGTTCCGATCCGGACTCTCAATACCGGGCTTGTTAAAGTCGCCCCGGTTGACGCGCATGGTTTCCGCGTCCTGATGATCCACATAGGCTTTGCCTGCACGAATCAAATGCAGTGCCCACTCATAAAAGGTGTCGAAATAGCTGGAGGCGTAGCGCACCTCACCGGACCACTGAAATCCAAGCCAGCGAATGTCTTCCTGAATGGCATCCACATACACCTGCTCCTCTTTTTCCGGGTTGGTGTCATCAAAGCGCAGGTTGCATTCACCCTGATACTTTTCTGCCAAGCCAAAATTCAGGCAGATGGACGTTGCATGACCAACGTGCAAAAAACCGTTGGGTTCAGGTGGAAAACGGGTATGGATACGGCTGACCCGGCCTTCGGCCAGATCTTTTTCAATAATCTGTTCCAGAAAGTTTCTGGCTTTTTCGGTAGCAGTCATTGTCACTGATGCGTCTTGGGAAGGTTACTGGCGAATGCGGGCTTTATACCTGCGCCATAATCAGCTGAGAATACCATAACTGCCAATGCTGGAAAATGACTCATTGCGATTAGGTTTTACACAGACTGGAGAAACACCTAGAATCCCGAAATTGTTGACCCGGTCGGGATCGATACGGGTTTTAGCATTTCGTTAAGTTAATAAACGGTAACATTATGGTTGTATTACATACTAACTACGGTGACATTGTATTGGAGCTTGATGCCGAAAAGGCACCCAAAACTGTTGCCAACTTCCTTGAGTACGTAAGAAGCGGTCATTTTGACGGCACCATTTTCCATCGGGTTATTGATGGCTTTATGATTCAAGGCGGCGGCTTTGAACCAGGTATGGTGCAAAAGTCCACCAATGCATCCATTGAGAACGAAGCCGATAACGGCCTGAAAAACGACGTCGGCACCATCGCCATGGCCAGAACCATGGACCCGCACTCCGCGTCGGCGCAATTTTTCATCAACGTTAAAGACAACGACTTTTTGAACCATACCGGCAAAAACAACCAGGGCTGGGGCTATTGCGTCTTTGGCAAGGTGATTGAAGGCATGGAAATCGTCAATGAGATCAAAGGCGTTAAAACCACATTCCGCGCCGGCCACCAGGACGTTCCGGTAGAAGACGTAGTGATTGAATCCGCTGAAGTGCTTGAGTCTGCGGAAGTGGCCTGATGAAGGCTCTGTTCATCTCAGACCTTCACCTGACTCCAGAATGCCCGGCTGTTGCCCGGGCATTTTGCCACTACCTCTCCAGTCGCGCTACTGAGGCCGATGCCCTCTATATCCTGGGCGACTTCTTTGAGTACTGGGTGGGCGATGATGCCATGGATGACTTTCAGATCGACATCGCCCGCCAGCTTCGACAATACACGGACACAGGCCGCCCGATCTACCTGATGCCCGGCAACCGTGACTTCGGGATCGGCAAGTCCTTTCTTCACCAGACCGGCATTACCTGGCTGCAAGACCCGACGCTGGTTGAGATTAACCAGCGCAGAATCCTGTTGTTGCATGGTGATTCCCTGTGCACTCGGGATCAGCAGTATCAACGTTATCGTAGATTTATCCGCAACCCGCTGGTACTAGGCCTATTGCGTCTGGCGCCGCTGACTTATCGTAAAAACCTGGGTGCCCGCATCCGCCACAACAGCCGGGTTGCCAAAGAGAGCAAATCCCTTGAGATTATGGATGTTACTCCATCCGCAGTGATAGACGTGATGGAAAAATTTCAGGTTGATACTCTAATCCATGGCCATACGCACAGGCCAGACATCCACGATGTGGCATTAAAAAAAAGCACCGGCAAGCGCTATGTACTCGGTGACTGGGGTGACCAGGGATGGGAGATTGAACTGAATAACAAAGCCATTACACTTGGCGCCTTCCCCATTCAACAGCCTTGAGCAATCCTCAGCGAAAAATACCGGAAAACCTGAGCCTGGATGCCTTCTGCAATCGTCAAAACAAGAACTTTCCATACCGGGAGCGATCAAGAAAACCAATCAAAATTGAACTGATTGCCTCTTGGTGGAGTCATATAAATCGTAAAACAACAACAAAAAGGACATAAAAATGAACCCACTCACATCCCCCTCCCTCGGTAATGCTGCTCAGCCCTTGATGCAAGACAGCACCGCGCCAGCAGCCCAGTCTTCTGATGCTTCTGTCTCAAGCCGCCCGCGCGCCAGTATTGGAAAGTTGCTTTGTCCCCACGCAGCAACAGGCGCCATATTTGGAACGATTACTGTCGTCGCAACCCACGTGGTGAGCTCAAAGTTATACCAACCCACCAATAATTTTCTGTACGATCATTGCCTAAGTAATATGAGCAATGCTCAAATCAGTGAGTACGGAGAGCTCGATCCGTATATACCAAATACAGTGGCAGATTTAGCAATGACCACAACAGCCTTCTTTATCGCCAGCGCCGGCCCTTACTTATTGTATGATGCAGGCAAATCTATCTATGACCGGATATGCAGCTGTGTTGATGCAGGCAGATCTATCTATAACCGGGTATGCAGCTCTTTTAGGACACCTGATCCCGCAGTAAACCAAACTGAGCAAGTCTGAGGTACCGTTAGCCAGGCGGCTTTTTTGCAAAGAAAAAGCTGCCCGGACTCTTACCCTAATAATTCCTGGCTAAATCAGGCACTCCACTGTGGAATCGAAAAATCTGGTCAGGCGATTCAATAGCCTCCTGCTCAATCCCGGCAATGAATTCCACCCGATCGTCTACTGGCGCGCCGTTAATAGCCTCGGCCAGAGTGAGGTAATCCTGAAAATGGCGACTTTCCGATTTGAGCAGCGAGCGGTAAAACTTGGCTAGCTCCTCATCCAGCCACGGTGCCAGGGCAGCAAAACGTTCACAAGAACGCGCTTCGATAAATGCCCCCATAATCAATGTATCTACGAGTCTGGCCGGTTCAAAAGTGCGAATTACTGTGCTGAGCTGACCGGCATAACGCCCTGCCCCCAGATGTTGATAGGGAATATTCCGGCGCACCAAAATAGCCAACACTTGTTCATAATGCCTGAGTTCTTCCCGAGCCAATCTGGACATTTTATTGAGTAGGTCCAGCTGATCCTGTGGCTTAAGTTGAAAGCCTGCCCTATTCTCCCTGGCAATTTCTTCAGTCTGATTGCGTGCACCTTGGTAGCACCCGGTTCGATAACGACTGATTATCGCCATGGCACTCTGGGCCGCCTTGAGTTCATTGTTGGCATGATCAATCAGAATAATGGGCAGGTTATGGGGTTGTCGCGCTTCGTCAATCCAGGCCTCTGGTGTAGGACATGGAAGAAATTCCAGTATGGCTTCCTGTAAGTTGTGGCTGTCAGTCATAAAGCCTCCGTCGATAAAGATGAAGGCCATCTTACCAAATGGTTTAGCTTGAATCCTTCCTGATTGACTACAAATGAATTCGTTATCAAAAATAAATATATGATTGGATATTATAATTAGATTTTTATCTCTGTTTTATCAAGCGTACTTTTTCATTATTCCGCGAACTCAGAGACATATACCCGTCGCATAGCAACATAAAATCCATTGGGTATATCTAGAAATAGAAAAGGCAGGAGAAATAAAAGCAGGCCCCACGGTCTGCCAGCTTCATCTCCATCCAAACGCTTCGTGCTATGAATGGAGAATTCCGCAGATTTGGTTAAACTGAGGCGGGCGGTTTTCCTTCCATTGAGCACAAAATGCGTATATCAGCTTCCAATCTGCTTTTATCCTGTTCAAGACGAGTCTTGTAGTGGCTGTATTTACTCTTGCACAGGTCTTGGTAGAGTGAGCCGATCGAATAATCTTGAATAAAACCCACCTGTTTTGTAACAACGCGATTAAGGGCAAACAACAAGGCAGCAAGATCTTCCTTATCTTCATCCGGAATCTGGAGTTTATCAGCCAAGCATTTGAACGCAGGGCGCTCCTTTGCGGCTGCCAGTGAGGAGGCGTACCCCATGCTGGTAGCAACAACAGTAATGACTTTATTGCCTAAACCATATTTTTTGAGCTCTCGGTATAACTCATCCCCGAACCCCGCTTGGTTATTTTTGTAAGCAGGAGAGTAGATGCCAGTCCACAATAGCCAAAGTGGCTGCCACGACTCTTGATACCTATTCGCCATCTCCCTGATAACAATGGTGTCATTGCTACAAAACTGGTAACCAGGCTTATCCATCTGATTTTCGAGCAGATAGGCTTCATCGGCTAAAGTTTGTTCAAGCTCACGCCTGGCATGATCCAGTGGTGTCATGGTTTTTGCTTTGGTTTTGGCTACGGCAACGGCGCCTGATACGCCCAATGTGGCACCCGCCCCTACCATCGCAACAGGATTCAATGCATAGTCACTAACAGTCCTCGCAATACCACTGACTGTCAAGCCTGCAAAAGCACCTAAAGCGCCCATGCCCATAAGGTAGCCTAGGGAAACATTGAGTTTTTGAACATTATGTCGCCCAAGTGCAGCATCTCTCTCCTCGTCGGTATAAATATATCCATTCGGACTTTCTACGCCAGATGATGGGCAATGCAAAGATTCGCACGTATGATTTTTCAGAGCTGGATTTGTCAGAGCTGTATCCATAGTGTTTCAACCTTATCCTGAAGTTTGGTGGCATTATTTATATGTTGTTAGCACCGATTTGAAATAACCTGTTTTCAACGGTTTGAGATAATCCGTTAACATTGAAGGTTTTGACCTTCATTCACCGGTTTAGTTTCATTGAGTTATTTCAGGAAATGCAATTATTATCTTGATGGTTCTTTCAGCAAGCGCGCCTTTCGTTTCTCTTTTAACCGATAACTTTCGCCTTTTGTCGCCTCGAACCAACTTGAAATCCTTTGGGTATAGCTACAACCTGGCCGCCAAGTCCCCACCCTAAGTATTGCCGGAACTGCCTGAGATTTGCGTGATTCGGCTTTGGCAGCATCCTTGCTGCCAGTTTCACCCTTCCAGAGCTTTTAGAACGATCCGAGCATTTACCCTGGCTCTCACAGAACGCGAATACCACCCATATAAGGCTGCAGTACGTCAGGTACACGGATATGGCCATCAGCATCCTGATAGTTTTCCAGAACTGCCACCAAGGTACGGCCAACGGCCAGACCGGAGCCGTTGAGAGTGTGCACCAGTTCCGGCTTACCGGATTCATTGCGAAAACGCGCCATCATCCGACGCGCCTGAAAATCTGCACAGTTACTCACAGAAGAAATTTCCCGGTATTGATTCTGGGCCGGCAGCCAGACTTCCAGGTCGTAGGTTTTGGCTGCGCCAAAGCCCATATCACCACCGCACAGAGCCATCACGCGATAGGGCAAACCGAGCTTTTGCAGGATAGCCTCAGCGTGACCAGTCATCTCTTCCAGCGCTTCCCAGGATTTATCCGGATGGACGATCTGCACCATCTCGACTTTTTCAAACTGGTGCTGCCGGATCAACCCCCGGGTGTCACGACCGTAACTGCCTGCCTCACTACGAAAACAAGCGGTATGGGCCGTCAGGCGCATGGGCAGCTGTTCAACAGCGAGAATCTGGTCGCGCACCAGATTGGTCAGGGTGACTTCGGCGGTGGGGATCAAGTAGAACTGCTTTTGCTCCTGCTCAGCGTCGCTGTCACAGGAGGTTTTGAACAGGTCTTCGCCAAACTTGGGTAGTTGACCGGTGCCGTACAGTGCCGTGTCATGCACCAGAAGCGGCGTAATTACCTCCTCGTAGCCATGTTCAGTGGTTTGCACATCAAGCATAAACTGGGCCAGGGCACGGTGCAGGCGAGCAATTTTACCGCGCAGCATGGCAAAGCGGGCACCACAGATTCTTGTCGCTGCTTCAAAATCCAGACCAAAAGCTTCGCCCAGATCAACATGGTCCTTGACATCAAAATCGAAGGTGCGCGGTTCACCCCAACTACGTACTAGAACGTTGTCGTTTTCATCCTGTCCCTCTGGCACTGAGTCGTGGGGCAGGTTCGGCACGTCCAGCAGCATGGTGTGCAGCTCGTCCTGCAACTCAACCAGAGCCTGCTCGTTGGCTTTAAGCTCGGCATTGACCTGATCCATACGCTCTTTCAAAGCGGAGACATCACCACCTTGTGACTTGATTTTGCCAAATTCCTTCGAACCCGAATTACGTTCGCTTTGCAGCTGCTCCGTTGTAACCTGCAGCGACTTGCGCTTCTCTTCCAAAGCGACCAGGCGCGCAACATCCAGTTTGTAATGCTTTTTCAACAGCTGTTGGGCCACCGCTTCAGGGGCGCTGCGAACGAGTTTGGGGTCTAGCATAGTTGTACCCGATTACCATATTATTAAACATTCTGCTTTTTCCTGATATTTCAGAAAGTTAGGCAAAATTCCAAGAATTACGTCAAGCCGCCAGCCTGACAAGTCGCACTATTTGCGCAGCAATGGTTCAACATTGGATGCAACAAAGGAAGGTTCGTTATACCCGCTCCCTGCGGAGAACAAAACGCTTGCTGACCAGACATGACGGGAATTTAGCGGCATGAACCAACTATCGTGCAAGGTAAGCTGTATGACCTTTTACCTCCGTACAGTTTACTGTTGCCGCACACGAACGAAGTCATCTCACCAGCCGGGAAGCTTAAAGCGCATTTGCCACTGCATCAAGCCCGGGTCATTGTTATTTTCTGCGGAATAAAAGAGCGAGAAGGTTCAGGCGGACAAGCGCTGTCGCAGTGAGAATGCACCAACACCAGGAAAGTTTGAGCGGGAATTGCCGGAGGTATAAATCCAATGAATTGAAAGATAACGGGAATCACGTTACCCGCCTGCTCATCCATTCACCAGGGTGCTGACACTGCGGTAGCCAAGAGACGTTGCCAGCACACAGAGCAGGACGCTAGCCAACATATAGGCCAATGCTTCAGCAAAACGATCAGACTGAAAAAGCCGGAAAACATCGAGAGAGAAGGTTGAGAAAGTTGTCAGGGCACCGAGAAACCCAACGCTGACGATGTCTTTCCATAGCGGCGGCAGCAGACTTTTTTCCACCAGGCAGCACCAGGCAATGCCCATCAAAAACGAACCCACCACGTTCACTGTCAGGGTTGGCAACGGATAAAGTCGGTCATTGCCCGATTTGGCAAACCACTCATAAATAAGCGTGCGAGTCAGCGCGCCGAGAGCTCCTCCAAAGGCGACAGCAAGATAGTTCAATATGTGCGAGTACTTCATGGTCTCAATTCCCTGAACGCGGTTGCATTGGTTACTGTCTAGCGAACACGCTTGCTGGCCTGGTCGAGGCTGTGCAGCCAGTGCAGTTTTTCTTTGATTTTGCTCTCCAACCCCCTGTTGTTAGGATGATAATACCTGCGAGCGTCCATGGCATCCGGAAAATATCTCTCCCCGGCGGCGTAGGCATGGGGTTCATCGTGGGCATAGCGGTACCCTTCCCCGTAACCAAGACTGGCCATCAGTCGTGTGGGCGCATTGCGCAGATGGTTGGGCACAGGCTCTGAGGAACCGCTGCGCACATCATCCAGTGCCGCTTTCCAGGCCAGGTAAACGGCATTGCTTTTCGGGGCGCAAGCGCAATACACCGTGGCATGGGCAAGAGCCAGCAGCCCTTCCGGAGCGCCGAGGCGTTCAAAGGCCTGCCAGGCATTGAGGGCAATCTCCAGCGCTCTTGGATCGGCATTGCCAATATCCTCGCTGGCAATAGCTACCAATCGTCGTATGACGTAGAGCGGGTCGCCGCCGCCATCGACAATTCTGGCCGCCCAATACAGAGCTGCATCCGGGTTGGAACCGCGCACCGATTTGTGAAATGCCGAAATAGTGTCGTAGAAGGCATCGCCAGCTTTATCGAAGCGGCGGCCGGTGTCGGCCAAAATAGCCTGCACCGTCTGCGCATTGATCACACCGTTCTCCGCCAAGTCCGAGGCCACCTCCAGCGCGTTCAATGCTTTGCGGCCGTCACCATCACAGTAGCGGATCAGAATATCCCGGGCTGCCGGTTCCAGTTGTATCCCTTTGTCACCGAGTCCACGCTCCTGATTGGTCAGTGCCTGATCGAGCAATTGACCAAGAGCACTGTGATCCAGGGGTTTCAGTACGTAAACCCTGGCTCTGGACAGCAGCGCGTTATTCAGCTCAAACGACGGATTTTCCGTGGTGGCACCTATAAAAATAATAGTGCCGTCTTCTATATGGGGTAAAAAGGCATCCTGCTGAGCCTTGTTAAAACGGTGTACTTCATCAACAAACAGCACGGTCTTGCGCTGTCGGAACGACTGCTCATCCCGCGCCGTGGCCACCGCTTCACGAATGTCTTTAACACCGGCAAGGACAGCGGACAAGGTAACAAAGCGTGCATCGGTGCAATTGGCAATCAGTCTTGCCAAAGTCGTCTTACCCACCCCCGGCGGTCCCCAAAAAATCATAGAATGCAGCAGTCCCTGTTCCAGCGCTTCGCGCAATGGTTTGCCCCGAGCGAGAATATGCCCCTGCCCGAGATACTCCTCCAGACTTTGGGGCCGCATCCTTGCGGCGAGAGGCTCAAAGGCCGGCGGTAGGTCAAAGAGTGAAGTCATCGACTACGCTCTTTCAGGTTACTCTCGTCAATGATGTCATAACCGGCCTGCTCCAGTTTTTTCAAATCCGGCACAAACAGCTGGTTGTTAATGGGTTGATTGACTTTGACCTGGGTAAACTCAATGCGCCGTTCACCGCCAAGGACATCAAAAATGATAATGGCTGACAGCTGATCTTGCTTGAAATGAATCTCCAGTTGTTCAAACAGGTCGGAAACTGTTCTTGGCTTGAGTGTGTAGAGAGCGTCGGTTCCACTGCCCCCTCCCATTACCAGGTAATCCTGCAAAAAACCGATGGCATTGCCGCTAAGCAGCTGCACTGCGGTTGGGCTGGACTGGTCAGCCTGATTCTTGATGACCACTTGCTGGAAATCCGGATCCAGCATCCAGAGCTTACCCTTGCTGGAAATAATCTCCTGGCTGAATGGCCTGGTCACTAGCCAACGAAACTGATTTGGGCGCTTGAGCTGCATTTCGCCTTGTTCAACCTTGGGCATTTCGCTCTTGTCAGTGGTGCTCTGGGAAAAAGCAGCACTGAGCGAACTGATGGCCTGTAACCTGTTGGCCAGCTGTTCGGCAGCCTGCTGGTCATGACTCACAGCGCTCGATGCACCGGCAGTCAGGGCATCTGTAGCCACCATAGTAGCCGCCAGAACCGGCATATTAATAACCAACACGAAGGTTGTTACAGCAAACAACGATGTTCTTTTGTTCATCTTGACAACTTATCCAGTGAAACTGGTGTACTAATTTTTCGGTGGTGGCGGTGCAATCACCTCACGGTTACCGTTGGTCATTGCCGGACTGACGACACCTGCCGCTTCCATTGCATCAATCATTCGGGCCGCGCGATTGTAGCCAACCTTCAAGTGACGCTGAACCGACGAAATGGATGCTTTTCTGGACTCAGTAACGAATGCCACTGCTTCATCGTAGAGCGGGTCCTGCTCACTGTCATCCAGTCCACCGGAGAATGCACTGCCCTCAGAGTTCTCGCTGACGCCATTGAGAATCTCCTCAATAAAATCTGGTTCACCACGTAGCTGCCAGTCGGCCACCACCCGGTGCACTTCATCATCAGCAACAAAGGCACCGTGAATCCGAACTGGAACACTTGTACCTGGTGGCAGATAAAGCATATCACCATGACCGAGCAGCTGCTCGGCGCCGCCCTGGTCAATGATGGTACGCGAGTCAATTTTACTTGATACCTGAAAACTGATGCGGGTGGGCACGTTGGCCTTGATCAGCCCGGTAATAACATCCACCGATGGTCGCTGGGTGGCCAGAATCAAATGAATGCCAGCCGCCCGCGCCTTCTGGGCAATACGGGCAATCAACTCCTCGACCTTCTTGCCCACAATCATCATCATGTCAGCAAACTCGTCCACCACCACCACAATAAAGGGCAGCGTGTCCAGCAGTGGCGCTTCGTCATCGGGCGACACGGGCTGATAAAACGGGTCGGGGATAGGCTCCCCCAGCTCAATGCAATCTTTAATCTTGCGGTTGTAGCCGGCAATGTTGCGAACACCCAGGTTGGCCATCAGTTTGTAGCGCCGTTCCATCTCCGCCACACACCAGCGCAGGGCGTTAGCAGCCTCCTTCATGTCGGTGACCACCGGTGCCAGCAAATGAGGAATGCCATCATAAATAGACAGTTCAAGCATTTTCGGGTCGATCATGATCAATCGAACCTCGCTGGGGTCCGACTTGAACAGCATGGACAGCAGCATGGCGTTGATGCCCACCGATTTACCGGACCCGGTGGTTCCGGCCACCAGCAGATGAGGCATCTTGGCCAAGTCAACCACCACTGGTCGACCGGCGATATCGTGCCCAAGAGCCAGACTCACTGGAGAAGGCGAATTATCGAACACTGTGGAAGATATGATCTCGCTGAAGAAAACGGTCTCGCGATCATCGTTGGGTATTTCAATACCCATGACTGTTTTACCCGGAATAACTTCAACGACCCGCACACTAACCACAGCCAGGGAGCGGGCCAGATCACTGGCCAGGTTGCTGATTTTACTCGCTTTGGTGCCCGGTGCCGGTTCAATCTCAAAACGGGTGATGACCGGCCCCGGATGCACCTCCACCACTTCTACGTCTACATTGAAGTCTTTTAACTTCATCTCTAACAGACGAGCCATGTCATCGAGGGACTCTTGTGTCATGGCTTTGCCTGAGAGCCGGGCCTCATCCAACAAAGATGCGGCCGGTAAACGACCAGTAACTTTTTTATCAAAGGCATTTGCCGTTTTCTTTGCCGCGGCAGGCGGTGCGGGCGGATTACTCGGTGATTCCGGGGGCCCCTTTGCCAAGGGCTTTGCCGGCGCAGGCAGGGGGCAAACCGGGGCAACCTCTTCTTCTTGCGCTTCCCTGAGTCTCAGTACAGGCTCAGATTTTTTCGATCCTTTGGTGATGACTGAGTGCCGAACTGTCCGACCGGCGATTTTATTTCGCACTGACTGCAACAGTTGGTCTATCAGTGCCTTGCCGCGCTCAACAAGGCGCAACCCCCACTCCCCCAGCCAATCCATCAACCTGAACCAAGACACATCGGTATAAAGGGTGAAGCCCAGCAGAAACATAGCCATTAACAGCAATGTACTGCCAGTGACGTTAAATGCAGGAACGAAGTGTGAAATAACCAGTTCGCCAACAATACCGCCGGATGTCGCCGGTAATTGGTCATTCAGTTGGTGGTAATGCAGTGATGCCAGGGCTGCACCCGATATTGCGGTAATGATGAAAGCGCCAAAACGCAGCAGCAGCAATCGAGGATTCCAGATGGGCAGATCGAAGCGTTGACGGAAAACCCTGACCGACTGAAGCAGGAAAAAAATGGGCACGATCCAGGCAAAAAAACCAAACAGAGTCAACAGTAAATCCGCCGACCAGGCACCAATACGCCCGGCACTGTTGACAACATTGCTGGTTGTGCCGACGTGGGACCAGCCGGGGTCACCCTTATCGTAACTGACCAACGCCAGGGTGAGGAATGCGGCCAGTAGCAGCCAGGCAAACATCAATCCTTCGCGCACTCGCAGTGAAAAGTTTTGTGTCACGTTGTTTCCTTGAGTGGCTCGGCTGCACGCGGCAGACTCACCATTGTTCCGTTTCGATTTTTTCTCCGACTGAGAACGTTTTTTGCGTGCCGGACGTTTGTCCAGCGAAAGGTTCTCATCCGGGTCATCACGTTTACTGCTAACCGACTCTGCCATTCGGCTCCCTGAGATAACTGACTATAAACACAGCATTTTGCCTTGAAGAAGATAACATGGGCCCAGTTCTGGCGACAATCAATCGTGCATAGCAAATCGCAACTGCATCAACCGTGAACAACGCCAATGGGCAAAGAGTTTTTCTGGCCTCTCGCCGCGGGTAAGGGTATTTTTAACCGCCATTTTTCCAATTGCGCCAGATAAAACGATGTCTTTTCGATCTCCGTTGACACTTTTCAGCCGTGCTGCTCCCAACCGCTCTCTTGGTTTACTGCTGGTTATTCTTAATAGCAGCATTGTTGTTGCGCCCATGGTTTCGGCCCATCAGAGTATCGTCGGCACCGCTTTCTCCTGTCTGATGATTGCCGGTCTGGTACAAGCTCTGGGCAGCCTGACCGAAAACAGCCGCAGAGCTTGCTTCTGGCTCAAGACCACCGGTCTGGCTATTGTGGCACTGCGCATTCTGGTGGAAGTGCCGGGCTCACCGCAGTGGCTGCACCTGTTCACCCTGATGGTCAGCATGATGTTCCACCTGTGCATGATGCTGATACTGATCCGCCACCTGTACAGCCCGCAACCCCAGTCGGAAAAATTGCTGGCCGCCATTAACTTCTACCTGCTTACCGGCATTACTTTCAGCTACATCTATCTGATCGTCAACCTGTTCTCCCCGGGGGCGTTTGACCTGGCCAACGAAAATATCTCCAGCTGGCCCTGCTATCTCTATTTCAGTTTTGTCACACTGACGACACTGGGCTACGGCGACATCCTGCCCCTCAGCTCCTTGGCACAAAGTCTGGTAACCCTTGAGGCCGTGATTGGTGTACTGAGTCCCACGGTGATGATTGCCCGATTTGTCGGCAAATGATCAGGGCACATACGAATATGTACGACTGTTTAATTATCTGTATCTGCGTATTGTTGCCAAAATGTTCATCATCTGCTCGAGAATAAGCCAATGGAATCTGTCCATGGACACAATGTTCTGAACCTGGTCAAAGACCATCAGGAAGCTCTGACCAGCGATGCCTTGTTGGCGTTAATTACTGACCATTTTGGTACCAAAACCCGTTACCATACTTGTTCTTTGCGTGACCTGAGTGCGCAGGAGTTGATTGACCAGTTTGTGCAAAAAGGCAAACTTATTGATAGTGAAAACGGTATTCGTTACCAGGGCTGCTGTTGCAAGTGCGGTTGACCAGGCAAAAATCGGACAAAAAAAACCGGTAGCTAATACCGGTTCGAAATAAAGTAATGGCCTGTGGTTATTTTTGTGACCCTACAGCATACTCCCCCAAGCACAAAGGCCTTAATTGGTTGAGGAGTCTCCCTCTTGTTCCCCTCAGGTTGAGGTAATAATACGTATTGAATTTTTTATTCATATTGACATGCATCAACATAATCCTCCATCAAGGCAAATCAACTGGTTCCGGCAAATCAACAGGGTACCTACCGCTTTTTTAAAGTAGAATCCAGCCATTTCTGGATTAATGATTCATGGCTTTAAAAGCAACCATCTACAAGGCGGTGGTCAATATTGCCGACATGAACCGCGCCTACTACGCCGAACATGAGCTGACCATCGCCAGACACCCATCGGAAAACGACGAACGCGCCATGTTAAGACTGCTGGTCTGGTGTCTGCACGCCGATGGTCAGCTGCAGTTTACCAGGGGCATCAGCACTGATGACGAGCCAGATATCTGGCAGAAAAATCTCACCGGTGAGATTGATACCTGGATTGAACTGGGTCAGCCCGATGAAAAACGCCTGAGAAAGGCCTGCGGCCGGGCCAGACAGGTTTTTATTTATAACTACGGTGGGCGCAGCTCAGACGTCTGGTGGCAACAGTATCAGCAGAAAGTGCAGCGCTTTGATAACCTGACCATCCTTCAGGTTCCGGCCCGGGCCAGTGAACTGGCCACCATGGTCAGCAAGACCATGAAGCTACACTGCGTGATTATGGACCAGCAAATAACCATGGGTAATGGAACGGACAGTGTAACGCTGGATATCTTCCAGCGCTTCCCTGATTGACACCCTCCGCGGCTAATGAACGAGGCCTCGGGAGCGTAGAAATGCTACGTGACCGGGGTGAGCGAATGCAGCCAACAAAGTAGCAACTTGAAAGGCGAGGGGTATAGCGGTTTCGATTCTATGGAAGAACACTGGCTGTCGGGATTAGTATTAACAGCGCGACGATGCAGGATTATCAGGGGTTGCGGGTGTGGCTTAAGGCAGTCACTGGGGAGCGTTTCCAGTAAGTTCTACTTGGGTTGGTTTACCATATGATCACATTCCGCCATCGAATCCAATGCAGAGCCAGACAGTAACGTGAAAGATATTTGGCGTTTACAGTAAGAAGCTCTCACTGCAGGCGAACAATTTGCAACCAAAATGGTGCAGCACTGTCAGTGCTATCGAAAGTGATATTGACCCGCAATCGCTTGCTACTGATGCCCTGCTCTTGCAGATATTGCAACAAGGAGCGCTGCAATTTATCCATCTCTGTCCGCCGGGCATCGAACTCAGCAAGGGTATTGGGCACCTGCCCATGAAGCATGAGCAATGCTTTCATGGTCGGGTTATCACGCATCTGAGCAACAAAAGGTGCCAAAGCGGTGTCGTCAACGGCGGTAGCAAGCGGGATCATGACTCCGCTGATCTGATCAGCGTCACCTTCGTGGCCGGATGGGGTAAAGACATCCATCAGCGTATAAATGCGCCCGTTGCCTCGTCTGATTGAGTAAACCGCATAATAGCTGTCCTGCTTTTTGCCAATGTAATATCCCTGCTCTTTGTCCTGGCCGTAGAGTGTGGGGATGGCAAAAACATCGTTGGCCCAAAAGTTGCTGGCGCCACAGGAAAAGCTGCGACATTCAAACAGGGTTTCGACCCCTTGCTCGCGCAGCAGATTGACGTAAAACTCAAAACCCTGAGCACTGGTGTGCCCGGACGGCAGAAGGTACACGGTGCGCGTCAGGCGGCCATCAAGCCACAGAACTCTGTCTGAGGTGACGGTGCCGTGCACCCGCTTCATCCGATCGGTGATAATGGGGTGGTTCTGCCGCTCCTCACTCACCGACTGGGCAACACTGGCATTGGGATAAGCGGGCAATTGCGCGGCGTAACTCGGGGCAAAGAGACCAGACAGCACCAGTACTGCACTGATTAAAAAGACAGTGGTCGTTCGATTCAAAGCAGTCGTTCGATGCGACTTTCGGGTGGACAGCGCAGGGAAAAGATCCGGATGCTTTGCCGTTGTTGTATTCATGAAATAACCCAAGGCTTTATCACAACAACTCTATCATAATCTACCGCCCAGAACAGAACTAACCTTGCTGGCAACAGCATTTGCCTGATCGTCCATATGCAGATGGTGATTGCCACTCATTGGGTGCAGATGGATATGACTCAGCCACCGACAGTGTTGCTCAAGGACGACGCTCAGAGGGCCGTTGGCGACATAAATCAGATGGGCCGGACAGCTAATCTGCTGAACAAAGGCCATAGATTGCTCAAGGGTAAACCGTGTCGGTGAACCCAGTTTTACTCTGGGGTCAAAGCTCCACTGCCATGCCTCCCCCTCCTGCTTCAGACCGCGCTCAACCAACAGTTCGGCCGACGCCCTGGAAACCCGGAACTGGCCCATGGTGCGGGCAAATATTGCCTGCTGCTTTGAGCGGTATTGGGTGATGGGTAGCTGATCATCAGGCGTTCGGCGTTGATTAATGTAGCTGAGCAGTGCTTGCGGTGAATGTTGCGGGTCTCTGGCCCTGGGAAAGAGACCATCAATGGCCACCAGCGCCATTACCCGATCTTGCAAAATGGAGCTGGCTGCCATGCTACACACCACGCCCCCCAGGGAGTGACCGAGCAGACCAAAACGCGACAGCCCCAGCGCATCGGTGATGTAAAACAGGTCTTCCACATAGTGCCAGACATCGTAACTGAACCCCGGGGGGCGATGGTCAGACCTGCCATGACCGGCCAGGTCGACTGCAAGTAACCGTATGCCGTCAAGTTTGCCGGCCATGGGGGTAAAACTGGCAGCATTATCCAGCCAACCGTGCAGGGCGATTACCGGATTACCGTCAGGATCACCCCACTCCAGGGCAGCGAAAGTCAGGTGTGGTGTCCGAATGCTCAACTCCCTTGGCTGCATCTGAGACTCCTTGTAATGCAAAACGATGGGCAGGTGAAAATTGTTTCGGATCGTACACCTAAATAACGGGGGAAAGAAAAACTTTCTTTAACGCCGACGTTGCGGCCCTGGCAATGTGATTACTGAGGACAAAGATGGAATTTTCAAGTGAATAATTACAAAAATATGATTGGATAATATGCTATATATGAACTTTATGTTTAAAAGGTGCACGGCAAAATTACTTACCCCATCCATGGCTGTCTATTTCCAATAGTACGCATGACATCGTAAAACCCGCTGCGAAACCAGGCCAATACTGATCACCAATTCGTCGCTTCAATCGACAAAAATGACCGGAGTCAATACGCTGCGTATTAACGTTTTGACCTCTGATCTGGCTGTTTCGTCAGGGGATACATCGTCAAGCTTGGGCAGACAAGCGAAGCGGGGAACTCACCAGAGCCCCCATGCCGGAAAGATTGATTTACTGTGCAATAACTGAGTGTAGAATGGGTATTTACGCAAGCCCCTCAAAAAGAGTTTTCAGGCCACACCCTCATTTGCCTTTGGGGTAAACATAGCGGGCAACAACGGCATCGACATGGCCTGATGCACCAGCGCCATCAGATCCATCTCACACAATCGGTGCAGCTCCGCAAGGCTGTCAATCACGTAATACAACGGTTGCAGAATATCGATGCGATAAGGGGTGCGCAGGGCCAGCAGCGGATCAAACGGTTTGCGCACGGCAACGTCGCTGTCCAGAGCATAGGCCGATTCGCCATAACTGGACAAAATTCCCCCGCCGTAGATGCGCAGCCCCGCCACACTGTTGAGCAAACCAAACTCCACCGTCATCCAGTACAACCTGGCCAGATAGACGCGTTCCTCTTTGCTGGCAGCGAGCCCCAGCCGGCCATAAGTCTCAGTGAAATCGGCAAAATCCTGATTGGTTAATAAAGGGCAATGGCCAAATATTTCATGGAAGATATCCGGCTCCTGCAAATAATCCAGCTCAGCGCGAATCCGGATAAATGTAGCCACCGGGAACTGTCTGCTGGCCAATAGGCCAAAAAAACGGTCAAACGAGATCAGCGCTGGCACCCGGGCTACGCTCCAGCCGGTACAAGCCATCAACACCCGGCTGATGTCTTTCAGCTGGGGAATACACCTGGCGGGCATGGCCAGCTGTTCAATACCGTCCAGATACTCGTTGCAGGCCCGGTCTTTGAGTAGCTCAACCTGTCGCTGGTAGAGAGTACTCCAAGTGTCGTGTTCCTCTTCGGTATAACGAATAAAACCGGAATTATCCGGCATTCTGGCCTGATATTTGGATGACTTCATAAACACCCTCCCGGCATAGCCTGGTTGAATATGCGTGGCCCGGGCCACTGCCCAGTTATAAAACCCCCCTTCTCATCTGATCTCTCTCCATACTCTCAAACAGCGCCTTAAAGTTACCTTCCCCAAAACCTTCGTCACCTTTGCGCTGGATAATCTCGAAAAAAATCGGGCCAATGGCGGTTTCTGTGAAAATCTGCAATAAAAGACCACCGTCTTTTGTAGGTGCGCCATCCATCAAAATAGAGCTGGTCTTTAGCTGGTCAACATCTTCCTGATGCCAGGGTAACCGTTCAGCAAGCATGTCGTAGTAAGCGTCTGGCGGTGGTGACAGAAAGCTGGTGCCGTTGGCACGCATGGATGGCACTGATTGATAGATATCATTGGAGTACAAGGCAATGTGCTGAATACCTTCACCATTATACTGTTGCAGGTACTCTTCAATCTGACTTTTATCATCAGATGATTCATTGATAGGTATTCTGACTTTGCCACAAGGGCTGGTCATGGCACGGGATTTCAATCCGGTCAGCTTGCCTTCAATGTCGAAATAGCGAATTTCGCGAAAGCTGAAGATATCCTCGTAGAAAGATGCCCACTTGTTCATGTTGCCCTGGTAGACGTTATGAGTCAGATGGTCGATGTAGCTGAGGCCAAACCCTTCCGGCTGCTGATTGACACCTTCAATGGGTACAAAATCAACGTCGTATATGGAGCCTCTGCCGCCGTAGCGGTCAACCAGATATATCAGACTCCCACCAATACCGACAATGGAAGGGATGTTCAGCTCCATAGGGCCTGTCTGGGTTGGTCCTGGCTGACAACCCAGCTCCAGGGCACGCTGATAAGCATAGCCGGCATCCTCCACCCGAATGGCAAACGCACAGGCGCACGGCCCGTGTTCGCGGGCAAACTTCTGGGCGAACGAATCCTGTTCGCCATTAACAATAAAATTAATTCCCCCCTGGCGGTATAACGTGACATCTTTGGAGCGATGACGCGCCACCGGCAGCAGACCAAACTGTTTAAAAAGGCTATCGAGCGCCACCGGATCTGGCGCTGCATATTCGACAAACTCGAACCCATCAGTTCCCATCGGGTTAATACTGGTAATTTTAGAGATTTTGCTGGTTGTCATGCCCTGCCCTCTTTTCGAGCGAATTGAGGAAAAAGTATACGATCGACCCGCCGCAAAATCCTTGCGATGTAGCGCCCGTTTTAGCTGGATGATGCAAAAGGTTTGCATTTCGCAGTTGGCGCAGTGGCGAATGTAGACTTACACTTGCCCAGTACTCGGCAGGTAGCCTGTCCTCAAACGGAGGGACAGGAACACGTTGGCTCTTGCTCCAGAGCAGTCAACGCACTGGCAGATTCGGGGTAGCCAATGCACTTTTTCCCGCGAGAGAAAATTACTGATGAACAGCGGCTTGCTCGACACTTATGACCTGCGACTACTGACGGCGCTCCAGCAGAACGATGAAAGGTCCTTGCTGAGCTTGGCCGAACTGGTGAATCTCTCCCCGTCACAGTGTTCCCGGCGTATCAGCCGGTTAAAAGCCAGAGGAGTTATTCGCAAACAGGTGACATTGCTGAATCCTCGCGCTGTTGGCCTGGATATCAAGGCCTACATTACGGTCTGCCTGAATCAGCACACACCCGATTCTGCCATCAATTTCAAAGAAGCCATTATGACCATGACACCAGTAATGGAGTGCCACGCCATTACCGGCAACAAAGGCGACTATTTGCTTAAGGTGGTGGCCCGCAACCAGGAGGCGCTGTCCTCATTTTTGCTGGGGGAGTTGATGAAAATCCCGGCTGTCAGCCAGATAAGGACAGCCCTCGCCCTGACTACAATAAAATCCACCACAGCACTGCCCCTCACTTTGTAATGCCTTGTGATGCCTTGACGGGAATGGTTCCCCGATACAGGAATGTGCAAACCGCGTACTGAGAAGAACTGAAGCACCCCACCAGGCACAAAATGCATCCACCTGAGCCCAGGGTATCCGAATAAAATAATAACCAGACGCAGCCACGATTTCATGGGACAAACACCGATCTTACTGCAACAAAATCTGCTGACTCATAGTTTGTGGGCTGCCCGTCTCAATATCGTTGCCTGGGCGTGGGCTAATGATCCAGAGGGTTACACCCGTCGCCTTTCAAGTTGCTACTTTGTTGGCTGCATTCGCTCACCCCGGTCAC
>JAKROC010000699.1 GCA_024509075.1 Endozoicomonas sp. | reverse complement strand
GCCTGAGCCAGAAGGCGTTTTGTCAATCCCGCAACATTGGCCTTTCAACATTTAATACCTGGAAACACAAGCTGGAGAAAAAAGCCGACAGCCTCACTGACCAGTTGTGCCTTTGGACACAGCGCCTGTCTGCACGGCTACAGCGTGAGTTACTACCGAACCTCCCGACTGCTGGAGGCAATGACCATTGCCCACGGTGATGGCACCTACAGCAAGCTCCTGCGGCAACTGGCGAAAGTTGACCTGCTGATTCTGGACGACTGGGGTCTTGAACCTCTTAACCAGACCCAGCGCAATGACTTGCTGGAGATTATGGATGACCGGCATAACCAGAGTTCTACCATTGTTACCAGTCAGCTTCCGGTATCCAAATGGCATGACAGCATCGGTGATGCAACGTTGGCTGATGCCATTCTGGACAGGCTGATCCATAATGCCCACAGGCTGGAACTCAAGGGAAAGTCCATGAGAAAAAAATCAGGCTAAAACTGGAGGGTCGTGAACGCTCAGGCTACAAATAAATAAGGGCAATGCTTGGGTAAGCGAAGGTGTTCACGCTTACCGGAATGGGCGTTCACGTTTACCGGAATACGCAAGTGCTGGACACATAGCCGGCGTTGCTTTGTCAAATCAGAAAAGGCAGAGCCTGA
>JAKROC010000698.1 GCA_024509075.1 Endozoicomonas sp. | reverse complement strand
CCTCTAAACCTTCATCTCCTACTTCTTCCATTTCATCCTCTTCGAATTGGTCTCATCCGTCGAACTGTTCTGATGTCTGCGTATGTATTGGTTCGGAAGGTGAGTGAGTTGGGCGACTTTCTTCGTAGGGTATAATTATTTCAATTGTAGTTTTTGTCCAGTTGGCTAAATCGGCGGAAAATAGAAGCATAATGATAAGCGGACAGCCAGCTCCTTTTATGTACAGAACGAAGAAACGAAAAAAAGAAGGATAAATTTGATGAAAGACAATGAAATCAAATTAATCTAAAAAAAAAGCTCTCCTTTAAAGAGACGAACGTCTGGACACCTCTCTTTACTGGACTTTATCAACAGATGAAAAAAGTTTGGAACTGTCGTATGCCAATAGGAAACTTCTTGAACCTTTCTTTTAGCTTCGTATCACGTGGCAAATATTATGGCGTGACATCAAAGAGGAAATTATAAAAATTACAATTATTTTTCTGCTAGTTATTTCATTCTCATCACATTAAAATCCACTATCGACTGAATTTCAGTTTCTGAATCCGATCAGTTCATCCAGTCAATTGCAGACAAGCAAAACCTGCAGACTATGCGATTCGAACGATCGATGTTGTACCTAGTTGAACTTAGAGGCCAAAAGAACGTATTT
>JAKROC010000697.1 GCA_024509075.1 Endozoicomonas sp. | reverse complement strand
TTGCCAACTCCAAGTCATTGGTCGGTGTCTTTTGGCTTTTCTTAATGAAAGCGTGTACCGGCGCAGATTGTCCCAGGTCCTGTGACCACTGCGAATGGCCACCTCCGGGATACTCATCTTCTGCTCAAAGAAGCGGGAAATCCCCTCATGGCGGAAGGAGTGAAAGCGCAACTCCGGGAATCCCAGGGCTTTGGTGCGCTCGGAAAACCTGGTAGAAACCGTTTGTGCCTTGAACGGGAAAATCCGGTCATCGCCTTCGACCCGGGGCTGCATGGCAATGATCTCGAGACAGACCGGACACAGCGGCACTTTCTGGTGGTTGCCGTATTTCTTCTTGGGGTCTTTCCGGTCACGGATAATCACCTCACCGTGGGCCATATCCAGATCGCTGTAGCGAATGCTGCAAATCTCACCTTCCCGGAAGGCGCTGTAAATGCTGAACAACATCAGATGATGGTAAGGCACCTTGCTTTGTGGCTTGTTGTAGCCATCGAGAAAAACCTTGTAGAGCAGATACACCTGATGCTCAGTCGGTCGCGTGTCGTCTTCTTTCGACTTGCCCACCAGTTTCAGCTTCCACAGCTCTTTCATCAGGTCATCGGTAATAAAACGCCGGAAAAACAGCCCAACCCGCTTCTGGAAATCCAGTGCAC
>JAKROC010000696.1 GCA_024509075.1 Endozoicomonas sp. | reverse complement strand
GTTTTTCACTCTGAAATATGTTTTTCGAATATTTCTGTAATCGATGACCAGCTCAGCAATTTTTGATGGACTAGGCACAGGGTTTGAGAAATATCATTGAAAACCAAATCATAAAAAATTAACATTTTCATCGGTGATTCTTTCTTATATTCTGAGGAAAAAAACAGCAAACTATCAAGGATTTCGCTGAGATATGCATATTGCCGATATATCAATAATATCTAAATAGCTAAATCTACCATCTCGTCAGCCGTTTCAATGTGTTTTCTTCCCAAAAACTGACCGATTTTGCGTATTTTTCCTTTGAACATTTAGACATTTAGGTGCTGTTTCAAAAGGTATTCTTAGTGTATGAGGCGCCCAATAATCTCTGGTGCGCACTATGAAAACCCTTTCTGTGGCCAATAGAGGCCTCGTCTTACTCACGTTTAGAGAAACGTAACACATTTTTAATTGTCCCATATGTAATTCCCTATATCCAGATATTTCTTACCCCCGGAATCCGAAAATGAGCGTTATTCTTATGGGGTTGTTCTTATTCTTACGGTAGCTTGCAAGTGATTTCATAATAGTTGTCGTATACACTCAACGGAAAATAGGTTTTTCACTCTGAAATATGTTTTTCGAATATTTCTGTAATCGATGACCAGCTCA
>JAKROC010000695.1 GCA_024509075.1 Endozoicomonas sp. | reverse complement strand
GCATAACAAATGCTTCCAGTTCGTGGCTTCGCCACCCGACGCCGCCTGCGGCGGCGCGGCTGAAGCAGGCGTTAGGTGCAAAACCAACATCGAGTTAACATGATCGATTACACATCAATAATATGGAATGCAATATCTTCTTTTTGGTATTTCATTCCCCTTCTGATTCTTGTCGGGAGCTTTAAATCACCTTGGTTCAAAGGTTACATTGGAGAGGTGATTGTAAACTTCGCCATAAAGGTTCGACTTGATAAAGATGAATATCATCTCATAAAAAATGTGACGCTTCCTACAGAAGATGGAACAACGCAAATCGATCATATTCTGGTTTCATCCAAAGGAGTTTTTGTTGTTGAAACAAAAAATATGAAGGGTTGGATTTTTGGTTCAGAGAAGCAGAGGCAATGGACTCAGAAAATATACAAACACACCAGTAAATTTCAAAACCCATTACACCAGAACTATAAACACACAAAAACCTTGGCTTCTTGCTTAGATATCCCAGAATCCAAAATATTTTCAGTCATAGTTTTTGTCGGAGACAGTGAGTTCAAGACAGAAATGCCTACAAATGTAACCTATGCAGGTGGTCTAATTCATTGTAACTATTCAGCACCCAGCAAAGGATGATTATCGTAATTCCTCATGGCTATG
>JAKROC010000694.1 GCA_024509075.1 Endozoicomonas sp. | reverse complement strand
CCAGGATGAGCAGCAAGACAACAGAATTGCCGCTGACACCGTTTGGTGAAGCGTTGAAGCACCTGTCGGTCGCGACTCCGGCAAGAGGCACATCCCAATGCTCAGTCGGAATTTTATCAACTTTTTGGCATTCATGTGCCAATCCAATCAAGATTGGCTGTTCCCCGCTATCGGCAAGCGCCCGGTCATAAAACCCGCCACCCATGCCCAGCCGACCGCCAGAAAGATCAAATCCTGTTAATGGCAGCAATATCAAATCCAACTGCTCAGGAGCCCGGACGGCTGCGCCGTGTCGAGCTGGTTCACTGATACCAAAACAATTGACTACCAATTGAGTATCAGGACGATACTCAACAAACACCATCTTATGGTCATCAACAAGCGCTGGAAGATAGCAGTTTTTATTCTCACGCCATAAATAACGCTGTAACTGTAACGGATCAATTTCACCATCGTTGGCAAGGTACAAGGCAATGTGCCGACAATTGCTCAGCACCCCGGACTCTATCAATATATTGCACACGCCAATGCCGGCTGCTTTTTGTTGCTCGGCAGTTAAAGCTCGACGGCGACTTCTGAGCTCTGCTCTCAGCTCGGCACGATGTGTTGACATAACCCCACCCTGGCAAAAATATGATCGTTTTGCATAGCCTC
>JAKROC010000693.1 GCA_024509075.1 Endozoicomonas sp. | reverse complement strand
TATCGACCACCACGAGAACAGTTATGATCATTGCTATATGTTGGAGAATTCCGCTTTTTTTAACTGAATTTTTCTTCAGGAAAGGTTTCATTAAAAAAACATGTGTAGTCGGCGTCACTTCCACAATACTCTCTGTTTACGGCCTCGGGCGTTGTCCAAGACCTCGGGCACAGTTTTTCCCAATACGGACCTCTTGCCTGGCGAATAACTTATGTATATATACATGTAAAATGAATTCTCCACCCCTATTGTGTCTGAGGTTTAGTTGTTTTGTATACCATAATCATTTCAACAATTTTTTTCTTTTTTTCTATGAAACATACAGTCAATCCAACCATGGAACAAGCACCAAAGACGCAGTTTGTATTTTTGAACAGAACCTCTAAATTATGGTGCCCAGTGAAAGGTGCGCCAGCTCCATACATTGTATGGAGAAAAAATGGTGTCGCTGTTCAAAAACTGAATCAAAGTTCTAAACTGGATCAAAAACACGAACGTCAGTTACATTGTATGCAGGCACCAAAATCGACAAACTGTGGCATGGCAACTTCAAATGGTATAGAAATACGTTGAGGCGTGTAAATATGAGAATTTTCTTTTTTTTAAATCATTTTGTTCTAGTTTTTTTTTTTGGGGGGGTACATATGTAAATTCTAA
>JAKROC010000692.1 GCA_024509075.1 Endozoicomonas sp. | reverse complement strand
ATGTGATTACAATTTTTCATGAGCTCTCATACATTTTAAGAACTGGGTCTTGGCTTATAGCTGAATGTTTTGTGTTTATGTTTGAAGACGATTGTATTAAGTTTAAGAGTTAAGAGTTTAGGGTCTCGGCTTATAGCCAGGCTCGGCTTATAGCCGATAAAATACGGTACGCAGGTTTTAAAGATTCACCAAGGAAATAAAGTCCTCGGGGTCTACCAGTGTTTTGAACTAGTTTATACGCCAAGTTTTCTCTTGTACACATGCTAGCTAGTCAACTGAAGGCAAAAAATACACATTAAGATTGCCTATATTGCATGCAGGGTTCGTACAAAATCTTGAGTTCTTGAAAAAGTCTGGAAATTTGCGAACTACTTTCCAGACCTGGAAAAAGTATGGAAATTAAAGGCAAGGTCTTGAAAAATGGGATTAAGTCTGGAATTTTTCTCAAGGAGCAGCAGGTGTTTAAAAGCTAGCTGAAATCGTTGCAATGTAGCTTCTCCTTCTATCACATGGACAAGCGTCAGTTGAATGAAGATTTTCAATCAACAAGGAAATCTCTGTTTAAAACATGACTGCACAAACAACCTCAGTCCGACTACTGTGGCAGTGATCATTTCTGCGCAGCTCACTTGCGTGCTTTAAAGAAGACCTTTGATAT
>JAKROC010000691.1 GCA_024509075.1 Endozoicomonas sp. | reverse complement strand
CGTTAGGATTCAATCACTACCTGAGCCTCGTAGTGAAAGCCACATCACGTATATACTCCCCGAAGTATTGTTTATCGTTTACGTCAGTGTTTTGAGTGGTTACACCAAATGGCGGGGCATGGAGCGGTTCGCTAAATATAACCAGCGCTGGTTTCGCCAGTTTTTTCCTTACAGGTTTGGATTTCCTTCCCAGTACACTATTTCGACAGTTTGTAAACTGATTGACCCAGAAGCCTTTTCTCAGTTATTCGTTGAGTGAGCCAGAGATATAGTAGCAGAGATAAATGCTCTTAAAATGGGACCACATCCAGAAACAAACGACAATGTAATTGCTATAGACGGTAAAGCTTTGCGCGGTTCACGCTCAGCCAAAGGTAAGAAACTGGTTCATATCGTCAGTGCTTACAGTTCAGAGCTTAAGCTGATATTGGGCTTTACACCCGTAGATATGAAGTCCAACGAGATCACTGCTATTCCAGACGTTATCGATATGCTTTTCCTGGAAGGTGCATTGATTACCAGTGACGCTATGGGGTGTCCAAAAAATTAAGCGAGGTTGGTGGCCAGTTGTTTACCATGACCGTAGTTGTGCTCAAGGTGGTAATCTTGCTTCTTCAGGGTGTTGAACGTCTGATTTTCAATGTGCCATCGGCATCGGC
>JAKROC010000690.1 GCA_024509075.1 Endozoicomonas sp. | reverse complement strand
ACGGTTAGCACCGTGCATACCCACACTGGCACATTCACCGGCGGCAAACAGGCCAGGCAAATCAGTAGCGCAGTTGATGTCAGTTCTGATGCCGCCCATGGTGTAGTGCACGGCCGGGCGAACTGGGATCGGTTGATGCACCGGATCAACGCCAAGGTAGTTTTTCGCCAGGGAACAGATCAGCGGCAAACGCTCCATCAGTTTCTGTTCGCCCAGATGACGCAGATCCAGGTGAACAGCGTCGCCTAATGGGGTGTCGATGGTGCGGCCCTTGCGCTGCTCCTGCCAAAACGCCTGGGAGAGTTTATCCCGTGGTCCCAGCTCCATGTATTTGTTCTTTGGTTGACCCACCGGAGTCTCCGGCCCCAGGCCGTAGTCTTGCAAATAGCGGTAACCATCTTTGTTCAGCAAGATACCGCCTTCACCACGACAACCTTCGGTCATCAACACACCAGAGCCTGGCAGACCCGTGGGATGGTACTGGACAAACTCCATATCCCGCAGTGGTGCGCCAGCGCGCAGCGCCATAGCATGGCCGTCACCGGTCACAATGGCACCGTTGGTGTTAAAGCGGAAAGTACGGCCGGAGCCGCCGGTGGCCAGAACCACAGACTTAGCCAGAAATACTTTTGGTTCGCCGGTTTTGACTTCGATGGCAACAACGCC
>JAKROC010000069.1 GCA_024509075.1 Endozoicomonas sp. | reverse complement strand
GGTGGACATTACCGGTCAGGGCATCTTTCAGAAAACCAAACACATCAAACAGGGTGCTTTTGCCACTGCCATTGACACCGACAAAGACACATAGTCCCGGCATTTTTTTCAGCTCTACATGCTGAAACACCCGGTAGTTTTTTATCGTCAAGGACTCTATCTTCACCTGCCCATTCTCCTGCTGTCCCAACGGTTTACTGTAACCTGCTCATTGACTGGTACACCAGTATTGCCGCAATACTTATTGCCAAATCGCTGAGACCTATTGCTGGTGTTCAGCTTATCCACTCGTTATCTCTGACCGTCAAGCAGATACCGGTCGCGTCCCACACCCAATTCTGAGCATTGATCAACTGAGCAAAACTGCCAGAAAGTTGTGCAGCTATACAAATATCGTCGTTTTTTTCCGGATGGACAAAGGTCATCCAGTGGCAGTGCAACAATAGCCGGTTGCACTGCAGTCGCTCGGCAAAAAAACGGTTATGGGCTGATTTCCCGTACTTGGGGCAGCCAATCAGCGGATGGGAAATATGCTTGAAATGACGCCTTATCTGATGTTTTCTACCCGTTACTGGCATGGCCTTGATCAGTGAATAGCGACCACTGGGGTAGCGATCTACCGGCTCATCAATGGTTAGCGTGGCCAAGCGCTCAAATCGGGTGATGGCACTTTGGGCTGCTTTGGGTGTTCTTATTTCTTTGTTGCGTTTCTTGAAATCGTCTTTCGGTATCAGCGGGTAGTCGATGATCGCTGACTGGGCAGTATGCCCCCGACACACCAACAGATACTCTTTAATGACCTGCCCCTGTTCAAACTGCGCCTGTATGTTGGCGGCTGCTACAGGGCTTAAGGCAAACACCAGCACCCCGGAGGTGGGTTTATCCAGCCGGTGAACCGGGTAGACGTGCTGCCCGAGCTGGTTACGTACCTCCTGCAAGGCAAAGCGTGTTACGTGTTTATCAATCAGTGAACGGTGCACCAGCAGTCCGGGTGGTTTGTTAATGGCCACCAGCCACTGATCCTGATAGATAATATCCAGAGGTTCCGTTGCCATCTCAATCATACACTTAACCAACCAGGCAAATCTGCCGAGCATATAGGCAATCCACAAGTAAGGCTATCAACTGCCGTGAAATGAACTGGCAGGGGGCCGTATAATGGTCGGCCATTAATCATTAAACCCGTTTTTATATGCGCAGACTCGATCTTATCCTGGTGAACCAGGGCAAAGTTGCCTCACGAACCCGGGCCCAGCGGCTGATCAGCGCAGGCAAGGTAAAAGTGAAAGCCGGGCCGCACTGGGAGACGCCGGTTAAAGCCGGACAAAAGTACCCTGACTGGATCGATATTGACATCAGTGAGGATGAGTCCGATCGCTACGTTTCCCGCGGTGGACTGAAACTGCAAGGAGCCTTGGCCATGTCGGGGCTGTCTTTGGTCGGGGCAACGGTGATTGATGTAGGCCAGTCTACCGGCGGCTTTACCGATTGTGCCCTGCAAGCTGGTGCTGCCAACGTGGTGGGTATTGAGGTGGGTCACGGCCAGTTGGTCGAGACGCTGCGTGATGATCCCCGGGTGGTCTGCCTCGAAGGCGTCAATGCCCGGGCGCTGCCGGTCAGTCTGCTGGAGTATAGTCCGGCACGACAGGGGTTTAACGTTGCTGTTATGGATGTGTCGTTTATCTCCCAGACCCGGATTTTGCCGGCGCTGGCACCGCTGCTAAAGCCCGGTGGCCACCTGCTCAGCCTGGTCAAGCCACAGTTTGAAGTTGGGCCTGGCGGTTTGGGCAAAGGGGGGATTGTGCGTGACGAAAGCCTCTATCCGCACGTTGAACAAACCATCAAAACCTGCTGCCAAGGGCTGGGCCTGAGCGTTCGTGGCTACTTCGACAGCCCCATTACCGGCGGTGATGGCAATCGGGAGTTTTTTATCTGGGCGCAACTTACGGCCCCATCTTCCACAGCCTGATGGGCAGGCGATAGTGCCTGACCACAGCATTGAGCCGCTGCCAGTACGCCTCGTCTTCGCTGCGGCGCAGCACCAGCACAATGCCGGCGCTTTTTCCGGTAAGCATGCTGTATTCGAGGGACTGGCCGATGGCTTCAGGCCACTTCCTGGCAAATTCAAACTCGATGGCGTGGCTGCCGGTCAGGCAATCAATACGACGACCATCGTCCATACGCACCTCCACCTGGCCGGTCATGCCCTGGCACCAGACATCCTGGTACCACGCCTCTACCTGGGCAGCAGAACTCTGGCGGATCACTGATAAGGCGGCGATTAGCAGCAATACTGTTCGCCAAAGCACAACTTGTCTGAAACATTCCCGTCCATTAATGGTTTGCCAGACTCGCTCAACACCCATGCAGTAATTCCATACCATCTACCCATGCTGCCCGTATCGGCCGATTGCTGGTACACAACAACCTGATGCCACTGGCATGCCCGGGTAAAGGAACTGTACTTCTGTATTTCGGTCAAAGTTTGCCAGCACACACAGTGTCATTATTGTTTCGGTTGATGGTAAGCCAATTGCCACGCCCAGTCTGTAATAAGTCAAGACCGGTTAGTCGATATGTTACCAGCTCAATCTGTACCAAGTTATCCAAGTTTGTTTCAACCCCGGCAGACACCCAACCCTTTGCCCAGTAATGGCAGACAGCAACTAACGGGCTTTATTGAATTACCGTCAGTGTCAAACTATTTGCAGCTACGTGATCATGCAGCCTTTCATGCCATTAAAACACAGTTTCTGCATGATGTGCGCGAACTGAAGCGGTTGGCTCGAGCCTCCGTCAACCAGCAGTACGATAAAGCCATAGACACCTTCGCGGCCAAGCTGGAGAGACCTGGCGATGACCTGTTCGGCAACTTATTGCCGATCTACCGCGAAACCCGCTATCAAATCCATCGGCTAGTTGGAATGCTAACCAGACAGCAAAACATGGACACCAGGACCAAGGATTATGTCGCCCTGTTACTGCACGATTGCCTTGATGGCATTGACCTGTGCCTGGCAGGCGTCCATAGTCGTTTTTCCCGCAGTTTTCAAAATATTACAGCTATGTCCCTCAACGACATGACTGGCAAGATTTATAGATTAAGAATCATCATATTTCGAGAGTTCATCGAGGCGTTTTTATGGGAAAACCAGCGTAATGACGCAGTCAGAATTGCCAAGGGTATGGAGGTGCATTGGTTCAATGCCCTGCACAATCTCTACTGCGGCAATCTGGGCCTGGAACCTATCGATGACCCACAAGCGATCACCAATTTGCCCGATGAAATGTTGTCTCACTTTTTACAAAGTGCTTCGATATCTGCCAGTGCCTGCGTCATCTTGCATCGCCTTACTGACATCTATTGCTACCGGATACAAGCGTCACTGGCGGCAGTTGGCTGCTCTCATTGGCTAACCGAACCAACGCACAGCAGCGAAAACACCGCCATTGGCATCAACGCTCTGATCAGCAATGTATTCAATCCGATCAATGGCCTGATGGGCACTATCGCCAGCAACTCAATCAGTCTCACCACGGTCATGGATCTTTGCAGCAATGAGAGTTTTCACCTTAAACGACATCGAGAAAAAATACTGGCCTGGTTCACAGGGCATTTTTACCCAGCCAGCTCCACGGTGTTTTCTCAGGTGCACGGCCACGGCTACACAAATACCTACATTGGCAGCATTAATGAGCTTTTTTACTGGGTGTTTGAGCACGCATCTCCTCTGCACTCGGGGCAGACGTGTTGTTTTGACACTAACCAGCATACCACGTTGCGACTGGCTCATTTGTTCTCCATCGACTTCAGCTCATGGTCAGCCAGCACCAGCCATGCATTACTGACCCAAGCTTTGGGACAAACGGATGAGCCGGGCGAGATTGCCGAGTTTTTCCTTAACCCCAGTGTCATCATCCAGTTCAATGTCCTGCCCCGTGCGGTACAGCAGGCATTATCGAATCAACTGCGCAACCGGCTGCTGCATCGCACCAGCGATTTCAAGGAGTTATTGTGCCAAAACGTGTGCAACCATTTTGCTCGTGGCACAAAGGTCGTTTCCGGTGATTTACTTAACTGGCTGATTAATACACCGCTGCTGGAGCCAGTGTTGCTGAGACTTTCTCAACATGGCGTTGATATCTCACAAGTGACAAAACGGCTTCATACCTGGCATATCAGTGACTGGCCCCAACATCGCTTGCATGAACTGCTGCAACGGGAAGATTGCCAACGGCTGTTCCGGCAGGCGTTCCGCCTGCACCAGCTTGAAGTGCTTGCCTCTGTTCTGCTGACCGGGCACTGCGACACGCTGGTCTACTCGTCGAGTGACAGCATTGACGGGCACTATTATTTCCGGAAACTTGACGATACGCTGCTGAATCTTTTTGCCTGCAACAACAACCTGATCTGCTTGAAGTATCTGTTGGCATTGGCACGAAAAGAGTCTGCCACCACCCGCAGGCATAACCACCAGACCATGGCAGCAATAGTTAACCAACGTTGTAAACATGGTTTCACTCCGCTGTTGAGTGCGGCAAAGCACGGCCATACTGATTGCCTGCAGGAATTACTCTCCGTCCCCGGGATTGAGGTCAATGTGATCAACGACTCTGGATTCACACCGTTGCATCTTGCAGCCAGGCACGGCAATTTAGCCTGCGTCCGGGCACTCTTGCAAACAAGAGGTATTGCTGTTAACTGGAAAACGCCCAATGAAACGATGCCCAATAGAATGACACCCCTGGATACTGCAGTCATTTTTGGCCACCAGGATGTTGTCAAGGAGTTGCTGGCCTTGACCCGCTCTGGGGTGAATGTGAATTGTAACCACTTGGGGACACCCTTGCAGTACGCGGCTCTGAACGGTAACACAGAGATACTTCAGGTATTGCTGGACAGGGCAGACTTTGATGTTAATAACAAGGGCATATTTGGCTGGACGGCACTTTGCGTTGCTGCCAATGCCGGTCACCAGCAATTCGTCCGGGCACTTTTGCAGGTGCCAGGCATTTTGGTCAATGAGCCTAACAAGGATGGTTGGACACCCCTTAATTGCGCTGCCCAAAAAGGCCATTACGAGATACTCAAGGACTTGTTGCCTGTGCCCGGCATTGACATCAATACCAAGAGCAATGATGGGTGGACGCCCCTGAACAGCAGTGCCATGAAAGGTTTTGCCAACTGTGTACAGGCGTTACTAGACGCGCCGGGAATACAGGTCAATGAGGTCAACTCTGCGGGCTGCTCTGCGCTCAGTTCCGCTACTCAGGGTGGTCACCTTGATTGCGTCAGGCAATTACTAACAGCAGAGGGTATTGACGTCAATCAGGCGTGTCACACCGGTCTGACGCCTCTGTCCCTCGCGGCGCAGTTCGGCCACCTGGCAATAGTCAAGGCCATTCTGGCAATGCCGAATGTCATGGTCAATGCCGGGAAAGACGGCTTTACTGCACTGCACTACGCAGCCAATCATGGCTACGTTGACATAGTCCGGGCGCTGTTACAGATGCCTGGGATTTTGGTCAACAGTGGCAGTGATTCGGGTGTTACCCCTTTGCTGACTGCCAGTAAAAAAGGATATTGGCAGTGCGTTGAGGAACTTCTGAGTGCTTCGGGCATCGACGTTAATAAGCATGATGGTTCCGGTTGGACACCTTTGCATCAGGCTATCCGCTCAGGCCACCGGAAATGTGTTCAGGCATTATTGCAGGCAGAAAGCATACAAGTGAACTCATTAACGCAAGATGGCATGTTCCCCCTGAGCATAGCTGCCAGGCTCGGCGACCTGCAGAGTTTGCAAATGCTGCTGGCTATGCCTGACATTGAGATTAACAAAGTCGGCATGCATAACGCCACAGCCCTGCATATTGCTGCCAGTAGTGGCCACGCAGGATGTATCGGGGCACTGCTGCAGGCGAAAGGCATCGATCTTTATCACCGGGATCATTTTCAGCTAAGACCCCTGGACATAGCCACGCACTTCAACTTCACAAACTGTGCCCAGTTGTTATTGCATGCCATGAGGTCCGGGAAACCTGTGGATGATGCCTGCTCGCCATCGGCCAAAATGCCCCGTCTTGATCACCCGGCCATTGCTGACAGGCAGTATGTTATTGGCACAACCAATGGTCAACCAGGCCAGACCTTGGCAAAACCTTGACAGAATACCTGTCCTGCCACTGATTACCTTGTGTGAGCATTGCAAGGTTGTCGTTTTGCTGTAAGACTCAGGGGCGCTGTCGATCAACTTCTCCGCCCAGCTATCCGGGGTTCCAATGATTACCAAATCAATACCGTTAACAGACCTGCATCGCCATCTGGACGGCAATATTCGTCCTGGCACAATCTTTGAGCTGGCTCAGAGTCACGCCATTCAATTGCCGGCTGACACTGTGCAAGGATTGATCCCTCACGTACAGGTGACCAGTCAGGAGCCGGATCTGGTGAGTTTTCTTGCCAAGCTGGATTGGGGAGTAAAGGTACTGGCCGATTACGATGCCTGTCGCCGCGTTGCCTACGAAAATGTTGAGGATGCCCAGTTGGCCGGGATAGATTACGCCGAGCTGCGCTTTAGCCCTTGGTACATGGCCATGAACCACAATCTTGACCCAGCCGGGGTCGTTGAGGCAGTCATTGATGGTGTGGCTGCGGGCAGCCGTGACTTTAATGTGCAGACCAACCTCATCGGCATTCTCAGTCGTACTTTTGGCCCTCAGGCCTGCCAGAAAGAGCTGGACGCTTGCCTGACCTTTAAAGACCAGTTGGTTGCCATTGATCTGGCTGGTGACGAGCGTGGTCAGCCGGGCAAACTGTTTGTTGACCACTTTCGCCAGGTGCGTGATGCGGGTTTGCAAATTACCGTACATGCCGGTGAAGCTGAAGGGCCACACAGTGTCTGGCAAGCCATTGAAGAGCTTGGCGCCACCCGGATTGGTCACGGTGTGCGCTCCATCGAAGACCCAGCATTGATGGAATATCTGGCAGAGCACAACATCGGCATCGAGACCTGCCTGACGTCCAATGTTCAGACCAACACCTTCCCCACCATTGAGAGCCACCCGCTTAAACAGTTTCTTGATCACGGCGTACTGGCCACCATCAATACCGATGACCCGGCCGTGGAAGGCATTGAGCTACCACATGAGTACGAAGCAGCTGCACCTGCGGCCGGACTTTCGCCGGCTGACATTCGCCAGGCACAGGAAAATGGTTTAGCCATTGCTTTTTTGTCGGACGCACAGAAAGCCGAACTGCGTGCCCGGGCCGAATACCGGCCGCTCTAGCTTTCCGACGAGCCGTTATCCAGCATTGAGCCGCTGTGCCGAGATAGTAACAGTAATCGGGGCGGCTTGGGCCTCATCAGTCAGCAACCTTCAGGCCAGTTCGTGCCAGCGAGGGTTAACGTACAGGGAAAGGATACGGGGCACATGGATTCAGAGAAAACAGCGGCAAATGGCGTCTCACACTCACATCATCCAATCCACCTTGAAGCCAGGGCAGGACAACTTCCGCAGAGCCCGGTTGCACAACAACCCGTCGATGCCTGGACGAGCGATTGCGCCGTAGTTGAAGATAAATTCTTTTCTTCCCTGAAAGCGCTTCTGACTCTGTCTGCCAACGAGAAAACCGAGCTGAAAAAGCCGTTGGCTGATCTCTATAAACAAGCTCATGAACTGATGACACGGTACAACCAGCGCGTGCAGAGTTTGATTCTGGATGAACGTTTTTTGTACCGCCATGCAAAAGAAATTTCGGCCCTGATGATTCGCGGCCTGATGCCGCCGCTGGAAAATATCAAGGCACTGGAAAAGTCCATCACGTCAACCCGCAAAAAGTCGGTTAATGACTCTTTGCCGGAATTGCAAGATTCAGCAAGGACTGAGCTGCATAGGATTGCAGAGGTCTTTCAGGACGTGAGAAGTCGGCTGGACAACTACACCAAGCCCTTATCGCCCGAGAAGCTGATACAAAAACAACTTACACAACGCATGGAGCAAGAGGCTGGTGAACTGCAACGGCAGATTCAACCTGCAGCCGCCGAGTCAGAGGACAGTGTTCCTGTTACCGAGCCGACTAGCAAGCAGGCACAACTCAAGGTGGCGGCTGAACCAGTCTCTGCGGACAATTTAACCACACCCCAGCTGCAAGTGCTGGCCAACAGGCTTGACCACCCCGATGGGCAAAACGGTGTGCTCGCTTATGTGGAGTCAGAGTATGAGCACTTTGCTGCGCTTGGGCCATTTTTGTCCACTGCCCAGAAAAAGTGCCAGCTGTTGTCCATGAATCCCGACCGAGCCTGCGTCGCTTGTCAGCAGGCCATTGAGCAGCTGGAAAACACTCTGGCTAGCAACGAGACATTATCACTGGCAACACTGACACCCGTTGACCGGGCAATTAGCAAACTGACGGCATTTGATAAAAAACTGCCTGGCGAAGTCTGGCAGCTATTTACCGAGCTGTCTCCCGATCAGACCGATGCCAGATATCACCTGCTCAACCTGTTGTGCCGTAAGCTCCTGCTCGACGGCCCGGCTCCACTGACCCGAAAAGCAGCCTTGCATCAATTTCATGCCGTTGAACAATTGCTCTCGTTGTCGTCACAAGAAGATGAAGCGTTTGATCAGGCATTTATAGCCGTCTTCGGTCAGGCTTTTTCCTCACTGGCCCAATTGAAAAAAGCGCTGTCGGTAGCCAACAAACCCCATGAGATTCAGGCTTTGCTGGCTCTGTTTGCCCGCCGCCACAATACAGCGCAGTTGTCAAAGGCGATGAGAACACTGAGTCCAGAGGATAACGCTGTACGCCGGGTCGTTGCCGCAGGCATTGCAGCGTATGAGTTCCTGGAGAATGAGTTGCCGGCACAGCTGGCTATTCAGATTAAAGATTATCGACCGTTTGAGACAAACTCATCTGGGCAACTATCCCAATCGGTGCTGGCAAAATTTGCCGATTATTACCAGGCATTGGAATTGAGCAGAATGCAACAGGAAGAATCACCAGCCAAACCTGCACCAAGTTATTAAATCGGACGGGGGGGGAGTTATCCCCCGGCCCGCTTGGCATTAAAACCCAATGTCTGCAAATGCTCCACCATAATGTCCACATGGTCACCCTGCAACTCAATGTTGCCGTCCTTTACCGCACCACCACCTCCGCAACGCTTCTTCAGTTGTGTGGCCAGCGCTTTCAAGTCATTGCCAGCCAGGGGCAGGCCCTTGACGACCGTCACCACCTTGCCACCACGCCCTTTTCTTTCTGAGCGCACGCGAACGTTGCCATCGCCTGCCACGACAGGGCTGGCTGGTTGTTCCAAAACCCGCCCACCATCAGTGGAGTAGACCAGCTTGCTATCGGAATTACGGGAATAGTTACTCATTATCGGCAAGTCCTGCGAGTTTACCGGCTCAGATACCCTGCAGCCAGCCGTGTTGAACAGAAATATCAATCTGTTGCAGAAGATATGCCCACAATTTGGGCGCTATTTTTTCCAAATGCTTATTACGCTTTAATACTTGGCTGCGACTGATTTGATACTTTGCCCAGGTACCGCCTTCGCAGTCCATGTTCTGGATTACAGGCAACAGGCAATCCATGGCTCTGGCAAAGCGGGCATCCGGGGTTTGGGCCTGTTCAAATTCCAGCCATAGCGCCATGAACACTTCGCCCTGGCTGGCCGGCAGCAGTCCAAACAGCCGTTGAGCTGCCTCCAGTTCTTTGGTCTCCTGACCGGATAACTCACTGTGGCTGGCAAAGGCAAACGTATCGCCAGCGTCAATCTCGACAATATCGTGCAGCAACAACATGTTGATGACCCGGCTGATCTCCACCGGCTCTTCAGCGTATTCATGCAAAGTCATGGCCTGCACGGCAATGTGCCAGCTATGTTCGGCACTGTTTTCCTGGCGGTTGTTGTCGGGCTTAACGATGGTTTTGCGTTGGATTGCCTTGAGTTTTTCCAGTTCTTTTAAAAAAGACAACTGCTGCTTCAGTTTGGGGGATAATTCAAACATATTTTTTGAACCATATTACCAGTATTCAGTCTAAAACTGTGAATCCTAACAGAACCCATCATAGGGTGCGATGGTTTACCCTGTCCCATCATGAGACCACACATCCTGTGGATTTCACATTGCTGAACGGCGGTAAACAGCAGAGCTATACGACGAAAGGTAAGAGATGCAGCAATCGACAAAATAGCAATTTGAAATGCGACGGACATTACAGCCCACAATGGTGGCTGATAACGCACAAATACTGAATAGCAACGGAGCTAGCCTTAAGATTCAATCGATAAAATAACTGCACACATTGCCAGCAATTCCCGTTCAGCCAAAAAACTCTTGATATCAAGGAGCTGTAGCAGAGCTTAGTAATGCGTAGGTTGTAGACTTTTTCCTGCTATTGGTCAGAAAAGCAGTCTTTTTTATGAAAGTTGCTGTCAATCAGGGGGGGGTAGCGCCTGTGAAAATTCAGCCAAAAAACGCACAATCAAGCTCAGCAGGAATTGCTGTCATGTCGCTCTGGTCAGGTTATCAGGATCAGCTTTCTGTGTGCATTGCAGGGAACGATCTTCTAAGTAGATGACAGTTTGTTTTCAACTATTTTTCTCAAACAAATCATAAAGATGTATTAACTCTCAAGCCGTGGCCGCCAGGGATGGAACTATTTATCGATCATATAGTCAGGATATACCGAAGCAAACTATCACCCACTTATACCCAATGGATTTCATGTTGCTACGCGGCGGCAATTGAGCGAAGCCCCGGGAGCGTAGAAATACTACGTGACCGGGGTGAGCGAATGCAGCCAACAAAGTAGCAACTTGAAAGGCGACGGGTATATGTGACCGGGGTGACGACTGCATGGATGCAGGAGGTAGGGCAACGCATGGAGCAGTTGCCGAGCGAACGCAGCCAACAAAGCAACAACTTGAAAGGCGACAGGTATAAGTCACTACCTGGTGGTAAAACACGTTAAACCTACGTCCAAAATGATTTGGATTTAACAGTTTGTTACAGGGAGATTTAAAAATGTAGGGATACCCGAATGAATAGATTTTGACTGATGCAGGATTGAAATACATTCAATCAGACAAGTCAGAGGAAATTTAATAAAAATCCGAATTATATTTCTACAGGAGTGAAATAATGAACGTTAGTCACGCCAGTTCCATTTACCACCACAGCATCCCTTTCTTTCCATCTAACGAAGCTTCCAGCATAACCTCACTGCGATCCAGAAATACTCCCAGTTACATGGCACAGGGATTTGATCCCGCTGCAGTGCCCCCCGATCAACTGATTACAGCCAGGCAAGCCAAGCCATTGCCTGTAGTGCAATCCTTGCTGCGAAACGTCCAACAGTCTTTTATGAGCCTGATAAGACAGTGCAAAATGCTCATAATCATGGCCAATGTTTATCGTCATGGTTTCAGCATTGAGAGTATTCACAATGCTGCCAGCCAGGCAGAAGGAGGGCTTCTGATTAAAATGATACAGTTCTTACACAGCTCACCGGAAATCGTCACCCAACTTTTTGGTGATGATGCACAGAGATTTCACGATACGCTTGCCCACGTCTGCAACAACAATAAGCCAATGAGCAGAAAAGAGATGATTCATTGCCTTAATGAGGCCGGTGTGCCTTATGATCCTGACCGTCTGGATGAGACCATCCATCTTGGCACCGGGTCTGTGGGTGATGTAAAAGAAATCATTTTGCTTAACGGTGAGCGGCAGGTGGTCAAGATGGTCAGCCCTTCCAGTGAAATCAGAGTCCTGGCAGATTTGAAAGTATTGCGACTTCTCCTCAGTTTGATTGGATTCTTCAAGCCTCAAATCCTTGGAAAGGGTATTCAACAGGCGGTCAACGTTTTCTTTGACAGCGTCAAGGACGAGCTCAACCTTGTTAACGAAGCGCAAAAAACTCAAAAACAGGATCTCGCCTTCAAAGCTCTTGCCAATAGTCAGGACTACCAAATTACTGATAACGAGTTGCCAGACTGCGCTGCACTCATACCCGGGCCTGTCAGAGGTATGGAATTTACTGGCCCATCGGGAGAAATATTTCGAGCCTCCATCAACTTTAAAGTCCCTGAAGTTTCTCCCGACTACCTGACATCAAAAGTGATGTGCATGCAGAAAATTGAGGGGGCTACATTAGCTGGCAGTGACTCAGAAAAAATGCGCGCCATTATCGGCCAGCTATTTAACGTTGACCCTCAACTGATTACCAATGACATCCTGAACTTGTTCAAGCTGTACGTGAAGCAAGCATCTTATGCTAAATGGGCACATTGTTTCGCACAGACCGGCTTTTTTAACGCCGATTTGCACGACGGTAATCTGATGGTAGCCGTAGAAAACGGACAGCTGTCCATTTACTTCATCGATCTGGGCAATGCACAACAGGTATCCCGAGATACCGTCAAGGCAACATTTACCCTTCTCGGGGCAATGGAAGGGCTTATGTCGACCACTGATAGCAGACTGCGGGATGACTATGCTGACATACTCATTAGCAATATTCAGGCGATGGGCGAGTACGATCCCAATGAAGTCGACTGGAATACGCTCAAGGTCAGAATCAAAAATCTGGTGGTGGGCGGTAATACTGCTGGCATCAATGGCAGAATGCTGGATGTTTTCAATCTGGCATTTTCCTGCAATGTCAAGATCCCGAAAGAGATTGCGGCTTTGTTCAGGGCAAAAAACCTCACAGATAGTGGACAACAAGCTTTCAATGACGAGCTTTTATCGAACGCCATTTCAAGTCTGGCAGTGATTTTACAAGATATACCCAGGCAGCTGGCTGAGTCTCCCACGCGTTTGCCAGAGGTTGATCAACAGCTGCTCAGGCAGCACCTTGGAACTACTGAGCCGGTCAATGGTGAACGCCTGTTGGCAGCCATCCCGGAGCTGTTAGAGGTTGTTCAACAACATCTCAGGCAGCACCTTGGAACCACTGAGCCGGTCACTGGTGAACGCCTGTTAGCAGCCATCCCGGGGCTGTTAGGGGTTGTTCGACAGCGTTTGGGGCAGCAGCAGTTTGAGGATTTTGCGCCCACCTATGGACTTCAAGAGCAGTAACCAGTGCATCATTTCATTGCTTTCGACAGGCTCCGTTCATTCTGAGCGGAGCCGAAGTGTGAACGGGGTTTGAAGCATCAATTCCATCGAAACCATGTACTATACCCAATGGATTTCGAGTTGATTCGAGGCAGCAAATGAGCGAAGCCTTTATGCCCTCGGGTGCCGGGAGCATGGAAATTCTATGTGACCGGGGTGAGCAAACGCAGCCAACAAAGTAGCAACTTGAAAGGCGACGGGTATATGAGGTAATCAGCATTTTTGCCACTGAGCTCCGCGCCCTTTGCCCACCGGCTCCAGCACCCCTTCTGAACGCATTTGTTGTACGACTTTCTTGACCAACTCGCGACTGACAGTAGGAATCTGCAGGCAGATATCGCCTATGGCGAAGGCTCGGCCGGACTGTTCAATGGCACGGCGCACCAGTTTCGACTTTGGGGCATGGATGCCCTGGCGTTGCAAGGCCTCAATTTTATCTTCCAGCTCACTGTAAGCCTGCACCAGAGTGGTCAAGAAAAAATTGATCCAGGGCATCGGATCATGCTGCCCCTGGTGCCAACCTTTCACGCTGTCGTGCAATGCCTCTTTATAAAGCTGCTCCCGGCCAACCAAGACCCGTTCAAGACTGATCAACTGGGCCACCCGGTAGCCATTGCCAGCCAACATCATGGCCATAAGCAACCAGATAATCCGACCGTTACCATCACTAAACGGGTGGATACACAGAAAATCCAGCACCACTGCAGCAACCAGCACAAGGGGTTCCACCTGCTGCGAAAGCCCCAAGTGGTAACGAACAACCAGCTCATCCACAGCGGCTGTTATGGCTGATGGCGATAATGTCCGGTATAGCACGCCCACTTTCTGCCCCTGGTTATTGCGTTCAATAATTTCTTTGTTCGTGATCCGCCAGCGGCCACCACCACCACGGTGAGTGTGCGCGAACAGCACCCGGTGCAACTGATGAAGCAGACTCACCGACAAGGTCAGGTGCTCACCCGGGTCAATCACCAGATCCATTGCCTCACGGTAGCCTGCGATCAACCTCTCTTCCTCCGTGTCCGGTCGGGAGTCAGGCTGCACCAACCGGCGTACCCGATCCAGCGAACAACTATTGCCTGCTGAGCCGTCACCGGCAACCAGAATCCCCTCCAGTCGGTTGCTGTATTGGAGCGACTCCAGCAGTGCCGCCTGGCGCAAGGTATCGAATACTTCTGGCTGTTGTCGAACGCCCGTCACCTGCTGGCCTTTGAACTCTCCGAGTTGGCGAAACAGGCTAAGCTGTCCGCTGCGAAAAGCGTAACTGGATAAACGCTGAAGTGTGGTCATAAATAATCAGAGAAAAAAGGCTTATTAACAGGCGAAATGAAAGAGATTCTATCCGGCTCTGGTGGTCAAAAAAAGCTCTCTGGCAGCAGGGACTACTGAACGAAAAAACTACAAACTGGCACACACATCAGCACACAGGACTCAGCGTCAGGATCATGCCGACAAGCCGAAGCGCAGGGGTCGAACTGGCCTTTTCTTGCAGTGCAGGCCTCCTCACTCATATATTCACACTCTTGTTGCGGCACAAGCCAGCGACCCGCTGGAGAGGAAATGCAAGCCAGCACATTTTCCGGCCCTGTGGCTATGATCTGGGCCGGAATTGAGCGAGTCATTTGAACATCGGTCAAAATGCCTGCGTCAGCCAGATCAAGAACCTGTTGAACCACTGGGTCTGGCGACAGGGTCGTACCGATAAATTGTCGCGTAACCTCCACCTCAGCGTACTCTGCAACGTATTCAGGTGGAAATGCGTAACCGGCTAAGGCCAGCATAATACACGTTATAGGCAGAATTTTTTTCATTATGTATACCCAATGGAATGGATTTCATGTTGCTACGCGGCGGCAATATTGAACGAAGCCCCGGAAGCGTAGAAAATACTACGTGACCGGGGTGAGCGAATGCAGCCAACAAAGTAGCAACTTGAAAG
>JAKROC010000689.1 GCA_024509075.1 Endozoicomonas sp. | reverse complement strand
GAGTACAATGACGATCTATGACACAAATAAAAGTTGGCTAAGGCCAGAGATTGATTCATAATGGTTGTCAAAGGATTTGAGACTTCTTGCTTTAATTTCCTTCATCAATTCTTCATCGTTTAACACAGGTACACGACGCAAGGTGATTTTCAACCCCAGGGAAATTAACACTTGCCTAGAGGAAGTGATCCTCCCTCTTAGTCTAACTTAGTTATCAGATAGTTATAATTTATGATGATCAATGAAGCACTCCTAGGATGTTCCTAAATCCCAGTAAGTCATTTATGTAGCCCCCCCCCCAATCCTATTTATGTCCTCCTCCCCCTCCACCCTACCCTCACTATTATCTATAAGATTATTTGATCTCTGAAAAGTTAAATGTTGAATCAATCCATTCGCGGTAGGAACATACCTGTACTGTTTCTGTGTCGGTCACTGGATTTGCCAAAGCGGGTCGTAACACATTGTAGTGGACAGTCTCTAGAGCCTGTGCAGTGTGCGTGGAGCCCGCTATAGAATAAAAATATGTTGTTTAGTTTCAGAGCCATCTTAAATCATTGTAAAATTTAGGTTCTGCAGCCGGAGTGGACATAAGAATACTACGTGATCTACAGGTTTATTGACGATGCGATGAACTATTGTTTCGACAATACGTGTTTTTTTTTTGTT
>JAKROC010000688.1 GCA_024509075.1 Endozoicomonas sp. | reverse complement strand
CCAAACGACAAGGGCGCTGGAGAGCCAGATTTCCTCCGTTCTTGTGGCGGATCAGCCGGATCAGCAGAAATCAGAACAGATCAGGAAAATACTGGCCGCTTGTTTTAGTAAACCTGAACCAGATAGAAAAGATCGATTCTACAAAGCGTTTTCCCGATTACTCCACCGTGTCTGGCCAGAGAGAGCATCTTCGGTTGCAAACCGGATGGAGCACCAGCAGCTTTTACCAGAACCGTGCCAGGATCTGCCCGATGCCCTCATTGCCCGCCAGCGCCATGGCCGCTCCCGGCAGGAGCGGCGTCTGGTGCATCTGGCCCAAAGGGTTCAGGAGCACCCCATCGTCTTCCTGCAGGGCGAAGCCGGAGCTGGCAAGACCTTTATGGCTCAGGCCATTGCTGCCAGGGCTGGTTATCCCGCCTGTCAGGTGATTCAGCTTGGGCCCAGCCACACCTCGGAATCCCTGTTTGGCGGGCAACAGCTGGTTAGTCATCCAGGCAACAATGGGGCAGGGGATCACTGCACCGAATTTCGCCAGGGGCCACTGCTGAGTTGGGCATTATCGGACGATCCTCCCCTGCTGGTGCTGGATGAAGCCAACCTGGCACCGGAGGGCCTGCTCGCGCCCCTGGCCGGTTTGACCCGCCAGCCGCCGGTGCTCCATTATCAGGGA
>JAKROC010000687.1 GCA_024509075.1 Endozoicomonas sp. | reverse complement strand
ACGGATTCAAAATCCGTTGCCTTTGCGGGCGTGTCGGTTCGAGTCCGACCACTGGCCCAAACATTCGCAGTCATTTACAAGCCGTTATACACCCTGTAATACCAGCCAACGCACGACCGCATGTAGCCTTGTGCGTTTCTGACAGGTTTGAGTTGACCATGTTTCACAAAGACAGGAAAGGCGCACGATTTGAGGCTATGCCGATTATCGTACAAGCCGGTTATCGAGAGCCGGTATGGTACAGGCACAAAAGCTTGAATCTGAACATATGAATATTCGTCATGCCGTGACGGTAACAGGCCACCCGCAGTAAAGGCGGAATTGCGCCCTTGACGGATAACCCGTTTACAGAGCAAAGCGCGTCAGTGTGCTGTGTGAAATCCGGTGAAGCTGGCCCCGGTTGACATCATTCTGTGCACACAGGAGCGCGTGTTTTCTCTGCCGGGGGAGGGTATCTTGACCGCCTGCTTTCTGGCGGTTTAAACACCCGGAATGCTGGGGGGTTAAAACAGGGAATCAGGGGTAATAATCGGGGGTAATCAAACCGAGTACCTGCACCAATACCTGCACCAAAAAAGAAATTTGAAATTTTGTTGAAGTGGTTACTAACGGGGAAAGCTTGGTACCAGTGGTCGGACTCGAACCGACACGCCCGCAAAGGCAACGGATTTT
>JAKROC010000686.1 GCA_024509075.1 Endozoicomonas sp. | reverse complement strand
AGGACTTGCCAATGTCCGGAAACACCCGCAATTATCACCGCCCCATCTCCAGCACATCATTAGCAAGTTCTTCTTCAAAAGAAGGCTGATCGCCTTTGTGTACGATGATTATTTCTATGCCTTGTAACTCACAGAGAGAAAAAACCAGTTCAGCGCCGAACCTTAGTAACCTGTCTTTATGTGAAATTACCAGTCGTTTAATCTGGCGTTTCATAATCAACTCAAGTAACTGGTTGAGCCCTTTCTTCCTGTAATTCATGCCAGAACCGAGGTCACGTATAACCTGAGTTCGCCAACCTTTTGCAGAACAGTAAGTTTCCAGTAACTCTTGCTGTCTATCTAAGTCTGGTTTTTGGTCATGGCTGGACACTCTGCAATAGCAAAGTGTAGGTGCGGCTTCATTAGAAAACCCCATTAACTCAGATACATCGTAGTAACGAGTACCGCCTTTGGTTTTTCTGGCAGGAAGCAGCTCGCCTGTACTTTCCCATTTTCGTAGTGTTACCGGGTCTGTACCGAGTAGACGAGCCGCCTCACCTATCTTTACTAATCTCTTATCCATGCTTTAGATTATACAAGATAGTTTTAGATAATAATAGATTATTATGAACTGTTTTTAACCCAGACAGAAACTCCCAATGTTCCTCTGTTAATCAAACGTGCTGGAGATGGG
>JAKROC010000685.1 GCA_024509075.1 Endozoicomonas sp. | reverse complement strand
AAACGTACGTACAGTCTAATTATGATTACCTGATGCGTTTTTGGACGAGAACTAGGTTATTCTGGGCAGCGATCATCAATGCATGGAATTTAAGTTCTGAGTGAGGATTTTCGGCCGTCGGATTAGCCCCATGATCCATAAGAGCAGAAACGACCGATGCACGTCCATGCCTGGTCGCATAAATAATCGGTGTATCGTTATCTTCGCTGTAGTCCAGGGGACTTTCTAGCCAGTTTTGTCGAGCTCCCTGGTCCATCTCAGCCAACAGATGAGACAGTTTTTCACCATCATCGCCAACGCAGAGGTGCCGGAAGGTTCCGTCCGGGTCTGCTCGATTTAAGCCTTGCAACGGGTCAGCTTTAGCGTTATTACGGAAATCTGACAGTTTCCGCCTGCATAAACTACGTGTATTTTCACTTTTCGCGGGTTCAGCACCAGAGCTAATGACGGACTTCTCTGCAAAAATAACCGGTTGTCTCTCGTCACTGGGGGAAACACTGCGGGTAATGAAGATAGCACCGGAGCCTGTTTCCGATTATCTCTGCTCAGGGAGACTGTCTGTTTGTCTGACGGGAAAACCTGGGAAACCTAAACTCATGGGGAACTATCCTTTCACAATGCTTGAATTCAAGTAATAAATGCATAACCCATGACTTCTCTTGCATCTACTCCGGT
>JAKROC010000684.1 GCA_024509075.1 Endozoicomonas sp. | reverse complement strand
TTATGGACTTTCGCTTCTTTATGCGTTTATTATGTATGGGATTATATTAATAGCACTATCAAGCTTTGATATATTAGATACTGGGCTGTATCTCTCTCTGAGAACGATGGTTGTCTGGTATTCACTATTTGGCTTTTTTCTTGGTTTTTTTGTTTGCAACTCATTTAATACACATTTTATAAAAAAAACAGCTAATAATTTAAATGGAATATCTTGGGTGCTATTGTTTGTTCCGCATTTTAGGCTGACCCCACAAGTTATTTTTTCAATTGGCAAAGATTCTTCAATAAAAAGTCTTATTACTATTTTGTTAATGCTGACTGTGTTCTATATAGTAAAACCAGGAGCGACAACAATTACTGCAATGCTGATGGCAGTTAGTCTGTATCTTTGGTCAAATTCACAAGCCATAAAGTTCTTTCTTGGAAAGAAATTAATAATTTTATTTTCAATTGTTTGCATGGTGTTACTCTGTCTTTTAATTCCAGTATTAAATGATTTTTTAATTTCTGGGTATGATGACGTTGGGGGGGATAATAATTCTACTTGGCGCCTAATGCTTTGGTTGTATTTATTAAAAGAGCAATTTTTAAACAATCCATTTTTTGGATTAGGTTTTGGAACAAAACTTTTCGACCTCGACATAATCCCAAGTTTTATCACGACAGATGATGGTA
>JAKROC010000683.1 GCA_024509075.1 Endozoicomonas sp. | reverse complement strand
ATCATTGCGCCTCTCCCAATCAGGCAGTTATCCACTTTTTATCCCATCAGGCGGGCAGGCAATAACAGGGTTTCCAGATTCGCAGCCAGTTCCGGATTGCTCTCCAGACCATGAAGAATAACCGGCGTCCCGTTGACCAGAGCCGCCATCAGAGGACTGTTGGTCAGGGAAAAGGTGAACCTGTTCTGACTGGTAAGGTTGACCTGCTGCAGGGATTCCAGCGTATCACCGGGGTTGATCTCATGGGTGATGGAAGCGCCTGACCGGTCAGTGGCAAAGTGTTGGCTGCCGGCCTCCCGAGTTTGCCAGTGACCGGTTCGGAGCAACAGGTCGGCTGGCAGATCGGCAAACAACAACGGTCGTTTACTCACCGGCAACTCATCCAGCCGGCCCAGCAACCATAACCACTGTTGTTCATCCAGCTCACCAGTGAGCACCAGCTGCCGGCAATCCTGCAGCAGATTGGCCAGTACGTCCGTTTTTACAACAGCCGTGCCCTCGATCCTGACGTGCCCTTTGAGGCGCTCTATCGAGCTGCCGTTCATCACCACAAACGGGCTTTGGGGGCTGAACAGCGTACTGTCCCTGATCGTCTCATGCTTGCGGGCATGGAGCTCGGTTGCACTGACATACTCTGTGGACAGGGATATCTGTCCGGGCAGCCTGACCCACTGCCG